>CALMKU010000265.1 GCA_937866945.1 uncultured Tolumonas sp. | reverse complement strand
TGTGCTTTTTGCAGCAACTGCGTCATCCATTTTACGTCCGGTACATTCGGTGAGTGGATATCATAGACCCCAGGGCCAATACCATTCGGATACGCTTGATGATGGAAGGTATCTAAAAGCTCCATGTCTGAACGAGAGGTTTCCAGCGTGATTACATCGGCATCCAGCGCAATAATGGATGGCATCACATCACCAAACTCGCAATAACACATATGCGTGTGGATCTGAGTACTATCGGCCACCCCCGCGGCGGTGAGTTTGAATGCCCGGACGGCCCAATCAAGATAAGCGGCTTGATCTTGCAGGCGTAATGGGAGGCCTTCACGTAATGCTGGTTCATCGATTTGGATAATACCAATACCGGCCTGTTCCAGATCCTGCACTTCGTGGCGTAATGCTAAAGCCAGTTGTAATGCCATGGTTTCCCGGCTGATGTCTTCTCGTGGGAATGACCAGCACAGCATGGTCAACGGGCCGGTGAGCATGCCTTTCATCGGTTTTGGAGTCAGCGATTGTGCGTATTGGCTCCAACGCACAGTCATCGGTTCTGGTCGCTCGATGTCACCTATGATTACGGGCGGTTTTACGCAACGGGAACCATAACTTTGTACCCAGCCGTTTTGAGTAAACGCATAGCCAGTTAATTGCTCGCCGAAATACTCCACCATGTCATTGCGTTCAGGTTCGCCATGCACCAGCACATCCAGCCCGACCTGTTCCTGTTCGGCGACCGCATAAGCGATCTCTTGCTGCAGGCCTTGTTCATAAGTCGCCAGATCGATAGTGCCTTGCTTATAACTACGGCGTAAAGAGCGAATTTCACTGGTTTGCGGGAAGGAGCCGATGGTGGTGGTTGGCCAAGCGGGTAGTTTAAAACGCGCTTGCTGTAATGCGGCGCGCTGTGGATAGGCGGCGGAGCGTTCTGCATCGGACGGTTTAATTGCAGCAATGGCAGATTGCACCGCTTGATTTTGTACCCGGTCTGAGAGTTTACGCTGTTGTAATGGCGCGCTGTAGGCCTGCAGGGTCAATATTTTCTGATCGTCAGGTTGGCGTAATGTGCGTTGCAGCAGATGTAATTCGGTACATTTCTGGCGCGCAAAGGCAAACCAGCTTTTTACTTCTGCATCTAGTTTTGTTTCTGCATTCAGATCTAATGGGCTGTGCAGTAATGAGCAAGAGGTGCCCAACCAGAAATTGGGGTGCGATTTTTTTACTGCACTCAGCTGTGCATAAATAGCATGGAGATCGGCGCGCCAGATATTGCGGCCATTGATCACGCCCAATGAGAGTTGCCAGTGGGCAGGAATAGCCTGTAACGTTGCCGCCAGATCTTCTTGACTGCTGCTGACTGCATCGAGATGGATGCCATCGACGGTGATGTCAGATAACCAGTTCAGCTGATGTGCAATGCTGCCAAAATAGGTAGTGAGTAGTAATTTACAGTTGGTATTTTGTAGTTGTGCGTAGGCTGATAAATAAGCCTGTTGCCATTCCTCGGGTAGATCGAGTACCAGAATAGGCTCGTCGATTTGTACCCATTCAATTTTTTGTGCTGCCAGTTTTTGTAAAACTTGCTGATATACTTGCAATAATTGTGGCAACAAGGAGAGCTTGTTGAAATCAGCGCCTTTGGTTTTCCCTAACCACAGATAACTCAGTGGCCCGAGTAAGACGGGTTTGACTTGATGACCGGCGGTTAAAGCCTCTTCTACTTCCTCAAATAATTGCGTCCAACACAGTTCAAAGCTTTGATCTGCCTGAAATTCCGGCACCAAATAATGGTAATTGGTATTAAACCATTTACTCATCTCGGCTGCGGGCGCGGGTGTACCAGTTGGTGCACGACCACGAGCAATTCGGAATAAGGTGTCCAGATCAATACTGCCATCGTCGTTTTGATGGCGCGCAGGCACATTGCCAACCAGTAAGCTGGTGGTCAGCACTTGATCGTACCAAGCGAAATCACCAACTGGCAGTAATTCAACACCGGCTTGTTGTTGCCACAGCCAATGACGATGACGTAATGCCCGGCCCGTTTTTTGTAATGTATCTTGATCTATCTCGCCAGCCCAATAGGCTTCTAAAGCTTTTTTCAGTTCGCGTTGCAATCCGATGCGCGGAAAGCCGAGTGTATGCGTAGTATAAGTCATGTCTATTCCTTTTGGCCGTCTAGATGTTTACATGTCTATATTTCCGCGTTACCTTACTGATTACCAGTGCAACTTTTTCATCCGCAACTTGCAGGTTTTTCATGTTTGAACTGAAACATCTTCGTTCCTTATTGGCATTAAAAAGTCAGGGGTCGTTAGCGGCGGCCGCGGATGCTTTGCATATCAGCCAGTCGGCGCTATCGCATCAACTGACAGAACTGGAGCAGCGGTTGGCGCGGCCGCTGTTTTTGCGTAAAAGTCGGCCCCTGCGTTTCACGGTAGACGGGATGAAGCTGGTGGCCTTGGCGGAATCAGTGCTACCACCGATCGATGAATTAGCCTGTCAATTACGCGGTGAGCAGCCGCCAGCGCAATTATGTCTGGCGGTGGAATGTCATAGCTGCATTCGATGGCTGACACCTGCGTTACAGCAGATCCAGCGGCTTTATCCGGCATTAGAGCTGACCTTTGCAAATCAACAAGGTTTTGAACCACAACAAGCCTTGTTAGCTGGGGAGGTGGATGTGGTGTTGACGGCGGATTTACTGCCCAGTGAGGGGATTTTTTATGCGCCGTTGTTTGAGTTTGAGATGTGTCTGGTGTTACCGGTGACGCATAGATTAATGCAGGAAGCGATGATTACACCGGCCCATTTGAGTGATGAAATTTTGCTCTCTTATCCGGTTGAAACACAGCGCTTAGATGTTATTCGTCATTTTATGCAGCCGGTTGGCCTGAAACCAAAACAAATTAAAATGCTGGATAACACGCTGATGTTGACGCAGATGGTTGCGGCTGGGTGGGGTATTACGGTTTTACCCGACTGGGTTTGTCAGGAATTTGAACCTCAGCAGTTGATAGTGTCTAAATCGTTAGGAGAGGGCTTGTGGCGCCGTTTACATGCGGCGATCAGAGTGCAGGATCGGCAACGGCCGGAAATTCAGGGGTTACTTAAAGCGCTGCAACGACATCCGGCCACGTGATTGTATTTTATTCATTTTCATCAAAGCGGGCTTCGAACAGATGCTGTACCGCTTCCATGACCTCAAAAGCTTCCGGGCCTTCACAGATCACACGGATGGTTTGCCCTTGTGCCGCCTCCAGCATTAGCAGGCCCACCACGCTGTCGGCACTACCCTGTTTTTCGCCATTACAGAGCGTGATTTTTGCTTTGAAGTTAGCAACTAATTGCACCAGTTTTATCGCCGCGCGGGCATGTAATCCTAGCTTGTTGATGACCGAAACCTGATTTTCAACGCGGGGCATGCTGTTTCTCCAGTGTGCGGTGGCGGCGCTGTACGTTTTTACCCAACACCAGAAAATGGTTAGCCAGCTGTTCTGCGATGAACACCGAACGATGCTGACCACCAGTACAACCGATAGCAACGGTGACATAACTACGGTTGTTGCGTTCTAACTGCGGTAACCAGGTTTCCAATAAACTAATCAATTGATTGGTGTATTTCACCACATCCGGCTGTGATAACAGATAACGCTGAACTGGTTCATCCAGGCCAGTCAGTGGCTTGAGTTCGGTGATCCAGTGTGGATTAGGCAGGAAGCGGGCATCAAAGACAAAGTCGGCATCTTTGGCGATACCGTGTTTAAAACCAAACGACTCAAACACCATCACCAATTCATGTTCTTTTTTACCGAGCACGCGTTCACGGATCTGTTCGCTGAGATCATGAATACTCAGATGACTGGTATCAATACGTAAGTCCGCATTGGAAGACAGTGGCGCCAGCAGGTTGGTTTCCTGATGAATGGCTTGCTCTAGAGTTAATTGTTGTTTGGACAGTGGATGCAAACGACGACTTTCACCATAGCGTTTCAGCAAGGTGGCATTGTCAGCATCAAAGAAGAAATTAGAGAACTGCAGATCCTGATGTTGTCGGATTTGATCCAGAATGGAAATCAGTTCATCGGCTTGCACAGGGAGATTACGGACATCGATGCTCACCGCGATCTGGTCATATTTTCCGCGTAACTCTGCCACCAGCTGAAACAGCAGCGAGACTGGCAGGTTGTCTACACAGTAATAACCCAAGTCTTCCAGCACGCGTAATGCAATAGTTTTTCCGGAACCTGAGCGACCACTCACGACGATGAGTTTCATCGATAATCATCCATTGATCATTTGTTGATATAACGCTTCGTCTGATTCAGCCAGACGCAACTGACGACAGAAGTTCTTATCATTAAATTTTTCGGCTACCAGAGCCAGTGTTTTCAGATGGATTTTACACTCACTTTCCGGCACCAGCATGGCAAACAGCAGGTCAACCGGTTGGTTATCAATGGCATCAAACGGGATCGGTTGTTCCAGTGTCAGTAAAACACCGGTGACCGGATAGCCATCAGGGATACGACCATGAGGAATCGCAATTGCACCACCAATACCTGTGGTGCCCATTTTTTCTCGGGCGAGCAGGCTATCAAAGAGCTTTTGTTCATCCAATCCCAGACGGGGAGCGGCGAGTTCACTGATGATTTCTAATACACGTTTTTTGCTGCTGCATGGGACTGCACTTCGCGTGCAGTCCGCAGACAAGATTTCAGAAATTAACATAGTTACTTACTGGATAATTTTTCTTTGTATTTGATGATCTGGCGATCCAGCTTATCCATTAAGGCATCAATGGCGGCATACATGCTGTCATCTTCAGCATTTGCGAAAATTTCACCGCCATTCACATTCAGCTTGGCTTCTGCGATTTGCTTCAGCTTTTCAACAGTTAAGGTAACCTGAACATTATTGATGTGCTCAAAGTGACGCTCTAAACGAGAAAATTTACTGGTGACATAATCACGCAGTGCATCAGTTACTTCTACATGGTGACCCGACAGGTTAATTTGCATACGTCTTCCTTATTGTTGGCCTACAGCAGGCGTTTGCGCTGGCTTGATGGTGGAATGGACAACGATTCGCGATATTTTGCGATCGTTCTTCTTGCCACCATAATGCCTTGTTCCGTCAGCAAGTCTGCGATCTTGCTGTCGCTTAACGGTTTGGCCGGGTTTTCTGCCGCGACCAATTTTTTAATGAGTGCTCTGATGGCAGTTGAAGAACATTCTCCGCCGCTATCAGTATTAACATGACTAGAGAAAAAATACTTCAGTTCAAAGATGCCACGCGGTGTATGCATGAATTTTTGTGTAGTAACTCGCGAAATTGTCGACTCATGCATCTCTACTTCTTCCGCTACGTCATTGAGAACCATGGGTTTCATGGCTTCTTCGCCGTATTCAAAAAAGTTTTGTTGCTGCTGCACAATGCAGTTTGCTACTTTCAACAGGGTTTCGTTACGACTCTCTAAACTTTTAATGAACCACTTCGCTTCCTGCAGATGAGAACGAATAAATTGGCTGTCGCTGCTATTGCGTGCATGACGCGCCATTGATGCATAAGTCTCATTGATGCGGATTTTTGGCATCGCATCCGGGTTAAGTTCAACCACCCAACGCCCATGTTTTTTTAATACAGAAACATCAGGTATCACATACGCTGATTCGCTTGGCATTACCCGGCTACCGGGGCGTGGTTCCAGCGTCTGGATAAGATCCAATACATCTTTCAGTTCGTTTTCTTTTAGCTGTAGCTTACGAGCCAAATTACGGTAATCACGAGCACCCAGCAGATCCATATGATCTTTTATAGCCAATCGGGCTTCATTTAACCAGGGGGTATCGGCGCTGAACTGATTTAATTGGATCAGCAGGCACTCTTGTACCGAGCGGGCTGCGACGCCAATAGGATCAAAATGTTGAATTCGTTTTAAGACGGCCTCAACTTCATCCATCTCGAGTGATTCGTCGGCATTGTTAACCGCCAGCAGAATTTCATCGAGCGAAGTGATCAGATAACCGGACTCATCGATACTATCGATGATGGTTAATGCAATAGCTTCATCCTGATCGCTGAACGGTGTTAACCGCATTTGCCACAGCAGATAGTCTTGTAATGTTTCAGTGGTTTCACCCTGATACACGGGCTCATCATCGCTGTTCATCAGACCACTGCCTGAGGATGAAGAGCCGGAGGCGGAATACACTTCATCCCAAGTGGTATCCATAGGCAGTTCTTCAGGCATGTTTTCTTGTGCCTGCGCCATCTCTTCACTGCTGTCCGGAGGGGTGAAATCATCATCATCAGGAATTTCCGGCGTTGCAATATCTGCATCATCCTCTTGTTCTAACAAAGGATTTGCATCAATAGCTTGCTGGATCTCCTGCTGTAATTCCAAAGTGGACAGTTGCAGCAGACGAATTGCTTGTTGCAATTGTGGGGTCATGGCAAGTTGTTGGCCAAGACGCAACTGTAAGGTCGGCTTCATCTACGTGGATGTGTCCTTATCTCTAATTTCCATGTCGGTGTCAGGGGTAAGCCATTAGGCTACCAAAAAATGCGCCCACTGACAGACCGCGATTTAATTATGGCTGATTACCGCCATAGACACACTTTTTACAGGGTAAATCCTTCACCCAGATAAACTTGTCTAACGTGTTCGTTTTGCAATACTTCTGCTGGTGTCCCTTCGGCGATCAGATTGCCGTGGCTGACAATATATGCTTTTTCGCAGACATCCAAGGTTTCACGCACATTATGGTCAGTAATTAATACCCCAAGCCCGCGATCACGTAAATGTTCAATGATCCGTTTGATGTCAATGACCGAAATAGGGTCAACGCCGGCAAACGGTTCATCCAGCAGAATGAAGCGTGGTTCCACTGCCAGCGCTCGGGCAATTTCAACACGACGGCGTTCACCACCGGAAAGGCTCATCCCGGTGTTTTTCCGGATATGCCCTATGTGGAACTCTTCCAGCAGTGCTTCCATTTTTTCCTGCTGTTCTGCGCGGTTCAGTTCGCTGCGCAGTTGTAATACACCCAGCAGATTTTCTTCTACGGTCAGGCGACGAAAGATCGACGCTTCCTGTGGCAGATACCCGATACCGTGACGTGCCCGCTGATGCATTGGCATGGCGGTGATATCGAGCTGATCGATGGTGACTGTGCCGCCGTCCTGTGGCACCAGCCCGACAATCATATAGAACGAGGTTGTTTTACCTGCCCCGTTCGGGCCGAGCAGGCCGACCACTTGCCCTGTTGCTACCTGTAGGCTGACGTTTTGTACTACTTGTCGGCCTTTGTAGCTTTTTTTCAGGCCGCTTGCTTGCAAAAGTGCCATAGAATTAAGGTTTGCCTGCTTTATTAAATTCGTCGATTTCCTGTGGAAGGAAAATAGTCTTCACACGGGAACCTTTGCCACTGCTTTGGGCGATCATTTGCTGTTTCTGAATGTCATAGCGGATCACATCACCATTAACCTGGTTATCATTCTGCTTCAGTTCGGCTTTACCGGTCAGCGTCACCAGACGATCTTTTAATTGATAACGTAATTCGCTAGCACTGGCATTGACGGGCTTACCATTATCCAGGATCTGGAAGAAGGTCGCCGGACGGCCAGTCGCAATCATCTCATCATCCCCTTTGGCATGACGTAATACTACTACCTTGTCGGCATGAATAATGATGGAGCCTTGTGTGATCACGACATCCTGCAGGAATGTGGCTTTATTTTCATTGAGTTCGGCTTGTTGGCTGCCGGAATCAACGGTCACCGGCTGCTGGTAATCAGACTCTTTTGCTTGAGCCGAGACGGCGAGCAATAGCAATAATCCGAGACTAGCGTGGCTTAAAGTAAGTGGCATGGCCCTGTTCCAATATTTGGTAGCGTTTAGTCTTGAGATCAGCATGTAAGCCGACACCTTGCACATGATAATCCGGGCTATCGATAGTGACGGGTTTATCACTGCGTACTTGCTGTGTGTTCATATCCATATCCAGATATGAGGTCTGCATACGATCAATATTCAGCGCCGGATTGTGGTTGGTAATCACAATATTATCACGCAAAATGATCCGGTCATTACTGAACAGTTGCCCGGTCTTGGCGGTGATGTTCCAGGCAGTCTGACCATTCGGTTCAAAGGTTTGTAATACCGGCGTTACTGCATCCGTGATTTTGTTGTGCTGATAGTAGAGTGCTTGTTCTGCGGTGAAGATATCCGTTAACTTACCCTCTGCAGTATAGCGTCGGCTATGCAACTTCGTTGCAGTGAAACTCGGCACGGAAAGATCTTTGGCTTGAGATTCGATATTCGCATTCTCGCTTTGAGATGACCACCGCCATGCAAGTAATGAAACCGCCAACAACAGAATAATCAGCAGTGTTTGCCGATTGATCATACTGAGGTTCCTTGTGCGCTTTCGAGTTGCCCACGAGCTTGTAATATCAAATCGCAGACTTCCCGCACGGCGCCTTCACCACCTCTGATTCGGGTGACCCAATCAGCTTGCTGCAAAACCAGCGGATGGGCGTTGGCAACCGCAATACCTAATGCGGCACTGTGCATGACCGGTAGATCGATCACGTCATCGCCAATGTAGGCCGCTTGTGCGGCAGATAAATCGAGCTTATCCAGCAGATCTTCGAAGGCTGGTAGCTTGTTACCTTGCCCTTGATAAATATGCTGCACACCGAGTGCCTGCATCCGGCGCTGAACGATCTGCGAATTACGTCCAGTGATCACGGCAACATCGATCCCGGCATTCAACAAGGCCTTGATGCCAAAGCCATCATGGGTATGGAACGTTTTCAACTCTTCACCATCATTGCCCATGTAGATCCGCCCATCGGACAAGACGCCGTCGACATCGCACACCAGCAATTGAATGCTGGCGGCCAGTGTCAGAACGCGGTTTGCTACCGGACCGTAAGGCGTGGTTGTGTGATCGCTCATACTACTCCTGCTTTCAGTACATCATGCATGTTAAACGCACCTACCGGGCAGCGTTGTTTATCCAACACGATCAAGGCGTTAATTTTTCGCTCCTGCATCAGTTTTACTGACTGTGCTACCAACATTTCAGCTGGCACCGTTATGCAATTGGCGGTCATGACTTTCGTGATCGGTGTGGTGTGTATATCCAGTTGTTGATCCAGTATACGACGTAAATCACCATCGGTGAAAATACCCGCCAATGTACCTTGAGTATCCAGAATCGCCGTCATACCCAGACCTTTACGGCTCATCTCTAATAAGGCTTCGCTGACCGTAGCTTTATCTGATACGGTGGGTAACAGTTCGCCCTGATGCATAATATCGGCATTACGCAGCAATAACTTGCGCCCTAGTGCTCCGCCGGGATGAGACATGGCAAAATCATCCGGGGTAAAACCGCGCGCTTCCAGCAGTGACACGGCTAATGCATCACCAAGCACCAATGTAGCGGTGGTGCTGGAGGTGGGGGCCAGACCTAGCGGGCAGGCTTCTTGTTCGACGTGCAGGCACAGGTGGATATCCGCTTCTTTTGCCATGGTTGATTCTGGACGACTGGTCATACAGATCAGCGGAATGCCCCAGCGTTTAATCACCGGTAATACGGCTAATATTTCATTGCTTTCGCCGGAGTTCGAGATGGCAATGACAATATCATTGCTACTGATCATACCTAAATCGCCGTGGCTGGCTTCTCCCGGATGAACGAAAAACGCGGGAGTACCCGTACTTGCAAAACTCGCGGCCATCTTCCGGCCGATATGGCCTGATTTGCCCATTCCGATGACGACGACTTTGCCCTGACAGGAAAATAACAGTTGGCAGGCTTGCGTGAATTGTTCATCCAGCGTTTGATACAGCCCTTCAATCGCCTGCAATTCAAGGCGTAAGACACGTTGGGCGGACTGGCGAAAATCGAAGTTAGTTGGCATTGACGGTCCTCTGAGCGTATTGCACAAGAACCTATTATATGAAAACCTCGGCCCAGAAGCGATAACGGCACTTTTTTTGCCTGAAAACAAGTTCGATGGAACCTGTTTAATTGGCGACGATAATTTTCAGCATATACAATGGCTGACAGAATTTTATCACCGGAGGTTGCGTGAGTGATTCATTGATCCAGATCCGAGGCTTGAGTTTTAGCCACGGCGAACGGTTGCTTTACGATAATATCAGCCTGGATATTCCGAAAGGTAAAATTACCGCATTGATGGGACCGAGTGGGATCGGTAAAACGACATTGCTGCGGCTGATCGGTGGTCAGATCAAACCGGATCAAGGGCAGATCCTGTTTGACGGAGTTGATATACCGCAACTGAAACGGCGTGAACTGTACGACATCCGCAAACGGATGAGCATGTTATTTCAAAGTGGCGCATTGTTCAGTGGTATTAGTGTGTTTGACAACGTAGCTTATCCACTACGCGAGCATACTCGGTTACCGGAAGAGATTATTCGCACGCTCGTCTTAATGAAACTCGAATCGGTTGGCTTACGTGGTGCCGCAGCCATGATGCCATCACAACTTTCGGGGGGGATGGCACGGCGTGCCGCGCTGGCGCGTGCAATTGCGCTGGATCCGGAATTGATCATGTATGATGAGCCATTTGCCGGGCAAGATCCGATCACCATGGCGGTGCTGGTCAAACTGATCCGTGAGTTAAATCAGTCGCTGGGTATTACCTCGGTGATCGTGTCCCATGATGTCGCCGAAGTGATGAGTATTGCCGATCATGTCTATCTGATTGCCAACCATCAGATTGTTGCGCAGGGTTCTCCTGACGAGTTGCGTCGGGAGGGTAATCCGGAAGTCGTGCAATTTGTCCAGGGGTTACCGGATGGTCCGGTGCCATTCCACTATCCAGCCATTGAATTGTTACAGGAATTGTAAATGTTGGTGGATTATATCTGCCGTCTTGGACGGCGTGGCATTCATAGTCTGACGACCACCGGACGTGCCGGCATCATGCTCTATCAGGCTTTGGTTGGTCGGCCGGAACCGAGAAAACACTTCCCTTTGCTGATCCAGCAACTGTATGTGGTGGGTGTCGAGTCGGTGTTGATCATTTTGGTTTCCGGCTTGTTTATCGGCATGGTACTGGGGTTGCAAGGTTATCGTGTACTGGTTGACTTCGGTGCTGAAGCCTCTTTAGGTCCTTTGGTCTCCCTGTCGTTATTGCGTGAGTTGGGGCCAGTTGTCACCGCGCTTTTATTTGCGGGGCGCGCGGGTTCGGCATTAACTGCTGAAATTGGTTTGATGAAGGCAACCGAGCAATTAAGCAGTCTGGAAATGATGGCGATTGACCCGTTGCGTCGAATTGTTTCGCCGCGTTTTTGGGCCGGAGCTATCAGTTTGCCGTTGTTATCGCTGATGTTTTGCTTTATTGGCATCATTGGTGGCAAGCTGGTTGGCGTTGACTGGCTGGGGGCGGATGAAGGCGGTTTTTGGTCATCGATGCAGGCTTCTGTCGATTGGCAGGAAGATATAGTTCAGGGGATCATCAAAGCTGTTGCATTTGCACTGGTTGTCACTTGGGTTGCACTATTTAATGGTTACGACAGTCTGCCAACGGCAGCGGGGATCAGTCAGGCGACTACGCGAACCGTAGTTCACGCCTCGTTGCTGGTATTAGGATTGGATTTTGTAATGACAGCCGTCATGTTCAGGTGAATGTAATGAAGTTCAGTAAAATTGAGTTTCTGGTGGGATGTTTCATGCTGGCCGGTATTTTCGCCGGTGTAATGCTGGCATTAAAAGTGGCAGGGTTGAGCTTTGGCAGTCAGGGTGATACATATGCACTGTATGCCAGCTTTGATAACATTGGCAGTCTGAAAGCCCGGGCACCGGTAAAGATTGGTGGTGTCGTCGTCGGCCGGATAGCTAATGTCACTATTGATGCAAAAACGTTTACTCCCAAAGTCGAGATGCAGATCGACAGTCAATATAACCAGCTGCCGGACACCAGTACTGCCGCCATCCGCACGTCGGGTTTGCTGGGCGAACAGTATATTGGTATTACACCAGGCTTTTCTGACGAAGAAATGGGTACTGAGATCCTGAAAAATGGTGATGAAATCACTGATACCAAATCGGCGTTAGTTTTGGAAGATTTGATCGGCCAATTTGTCTATGGGCAGGCAAATGGCAAGTCGGGTAACCAAACTTCTGCTGCGGAAAAAACGAATAACTAAAAGAGCTAAGGAGTCATTCAATGTTTAAGTGGGTAAGCCGTGCTGTCGCACTGTTACTGATCATGGTTTCTGTGCCGACCTTTGCTGTTAATACGCAAGATCCTTATTCGCTGGTACAAGAGGCGGCCGGGAAGACATTTACGCGTCTGGAACACGATGCAACGCAGGTCAAACAAGACCCTAATCATCTGCGGACGATTGTGCGTGAAGAGCTGCTACCTTATGTCGATAATAAATTTGCTGCGTATAAAGTCATTGGGAAAGAGTTGAAAAGCACCACGCCACCGCAGCGTGAGCGTTTTGTCAAAGCCTTTACCGATTATATCGTAGCAACTTATGCCGATGCGTTAGGCAAATATGACAAACAGACCATTAAAGTTGAGTCTGGTCAGCCACTGGATGCAAAAAAAGAAATCTCCGTCAAAGTGACTGTTTTAGACCCAGAAAAACCAGAGATCAACGTTGTGTTTCAACTGCGTAAAAACAGCAAAACCGGCGAATGGAAAGTGTTTGATATGATCGCGGAAGGGGTCAGTTTACTCTCATCCAAACAGACGGAGCTTGGTGGCTCTATTCGACAGAAAGGGATCGACAGCGTTAGCAATATGCTGGAAGAGCATAATCGCAAGCCAGCAACATTGCCGGGTAAACAGTCATGACCTTGACTGGTAATCTGGATGCTGCTCAGGTCTCCCTGTGGTGGCCTGAGCGCTCAGAATTATTTCGACAAAACCTGATAGATGTCAGTGCCGTTAATAAGATCGATTCGGCTGGCGTAGCTTTCCTGGTTAAATGGGCACAAGCTTGTCAGCTGGATAACCAGCGCCTGTCAATACAAGGCGCTTCACCTGAATTAGTGCAACTGATTTCACTGTATGGTGTCAGTGCACTGTTCGATCTGGTTTCACCGTAATAAACGAGAAATTATTATGCATCCAACCGAGATTGAGAGTATTCTTCGGGCCGCTCTCGCGCTGGACGAGTTATATGTACAGGGTGACAATGGTCACTTTCAGGTCATTGCCGTTTCCGCACTGTTTGCCGGCATGAGCCGGGTCAAAAAACAGCAGACAATTTATGCTCCGTTAACCGAGCAGATTGCCAGTAACGCTATCCATGCTCTGAGTATCAAGGCGTTCACACCAGAAGAGTGG
Organism: uncultured Tolumonas sp.; assembly: GCA_937866945.1. Taxonomy (GTDB): domain Bacteria; phylum Pseudomonadota; class Gammaproteobacteria; order Enterobacterales; family Aeromonadaceae; genus Tolumonas. Next base: position 11,246 of record CALMKU010000265.1, on the reverse strand, counting down.
CAACGCGATCGGAAACTGAATGGTTTTTAAGAAGCGATATGTCGCCTCATAAAACCTGAATATTGAGAAATCGTCACTATGGATAAATTTCGTGTGCAGGGGCCAACCCGGCTCACCGGAGAAGTCATTATCTCTGGCGCCAAAAATGCGGCGCTGCCCATCCTCTTTGCTGCTTTACTGGCGGAAGAACCAGTAGAGATCCAGAATGTTCCTAAGCTTCGTGATATCGACACCACCATGAAACTGCTGAGTCAGTTGGGTGCACGAGTGGAACGCAATGGCTCCGTACATGTTGATGCGGGGCCAGTTAATATTTTCTGTGCTCCCTATGATCTGGTTAAAACGATGCGAGCATCAATTTGGGCGCTCGGTCCATTGGTAGCACGTTTCGGTCAGGGGCAAGTCTCTCTGCCTGGTGGTTGTGCCATTGGTGCTCGTCCTGTAGATCTGCATATCCACGGCCTTGAGCAATTAGGTGCCAAAATCACATTGGAAGAAGGCTACGTTAAAGCCTCTGTCGATGGTCGTCTGAAAGGCGCTCACATTGTCATGGACAAAGTGAGCGTTGGTGCCACCGTCACTATTATGTGTGCGGCCACACTGGCAGAAGGCAAGACGATTATTGAAAACGCCGCGCGCGAGCCGGAAATCGTGGATACTGCAAACTTCCTGAATACGCTGGGTGCAAAAATTACTGGCGCAGGCAGTGATAGAATCATTATCGAAGGTGTTAAGCGACTGGGTGGCGGCGTTTATCGCGTGCTGCCGGATCGCATCGAAACCGGTACCTTCCTGATCGCCGCGGCGGTTTCTGGTGGTAAAGTTATCTGCCGGAATACACGTCCGGATACACTGGAAGCGGTGTTAGCCAAGCTCACTGAAGCCGGTGCTGATATTGAAATCGGTGAAGATTGGATCAGTCTCGACATGCACGGGCGTCGCCCGAAAGCGGTGAATTTCCGTACCGCGCCACACCCTGGCTTTCCTACCGATATGCAGGCGCAGTTCAGTTTGCTGAATTTGGTGGCAGAAGGGACTGGCGTGATCACTGAAACGATTTTTGAAAACCGTTTCATGCATATCCCGGAATTGATCCGTATGGGTGCGCATGCCGAAATTGAAAGTAATACGGTCATTTGCCATGGCGTCGAACGTTTATCCGGTGCTCAGGTCATGGCAACCGATTTGCGCGCCTCAGCGAGTCTGGTGCTAGCTGGTTTTATTGCCGAAGGCACCACAATCGTCGATCGTATTTACCATATTGACCGTGGTTACGAACATATCGAAGAAAAGTTACGTGGTTTGGGTGGTAAGATCGAACGCATTAAAGCTGAATAATAGTTATTTGGCTTTAATAGAACAAAGGCACCTGCGGGTGCCTTTGGTTTAATTGTTATTTGATTTACTGAAGCGAACATCTTCTTCGACGGTAATAGTTTGCACCCGCTGCTTCCCATCACGTAATACAGTGAACTTGGCTTTTGTGCCCGGCTGCATTTCGGCAATGATATCCATGGCGTTACGCACGTTATTGATAGGTTTATCATTGATCCGCAGTAGCAGGTCGCCGCGTTGCAGGCCGCCTTTTACTGCCGGCCCTTCACTATCCATATTTTCAATGACTAAGCCCTGTGATATCTGCTCATTTTGTAATTTTGCCGTCACGGTATCGATCTGCACACTGGAAATACCGACATAACCCCGCTTGACCCGACCATGAGTGATCAACTCATCCATGATCCGCTTGGCCAGTTGATAAGGGATAGCAAAGCTGATGCCGTAACCCTCCTGAGACGTGCCTAAATGGTAAGCACCCGCATTGATTCCCACCAGTTCCCCTCGGGTATTAACCAAGGCTCCGCCTGAGTTACCGGAGTTTATCGCCGCATCGGTTTGCAGCAGATCTTGCCGGCCATTACTGTCTGGCCCCATGGTGCTTAGGCCAATGCGTCCGGTGGCACTGATAATGCCCTGAGTGATAGTTTGACCAACGTTATAAGGGTTGCCAATTGCCAACACCACATCACCCACCAGTGGTGATAACTGTGGATCTTGTGGGATCTCCGGCAGATTGTCGGCCGAAATTGAGAGCACCGCCAGATCGGTAGGGACATCAGCCCCGACTAATTCAGCGGTCAGGATCCGGCCATCCTGCAAGGCAACAATGATCTGATCGGCATCCGAGATAACATGAAAATTGGTCAGTACATAGCCGCGGCGACTCATGATCACGCCAGAGCCCAGGCTCTGGGGTAAAAGTTCTTTGGTGTCATTAAGCGCTGAATGCTGAAAACTGCGTGTGTAAATATTAACTACTGCGGGGCCGGCCTGACTGGCGGCATAAGCATAACTGAGCGCTGGCGTTTCACGTGGATTAGATAAGCCAAAATTGAGTAGATGCAGACGAGGGGCGAAAAAGAGTAAACCAGCAAGCAACAGCCCTAACAGTACGGCTTTACCGAGATAACGTAAGGCTGAGATTAACATAGGATCCTCTCCATCCGATCAGAATGAAAAGAATAGCATATATTTCAGGATGATGGCCTGCCGACGCGAGATCTGCAGGCCAGAAGAGATTAACGCAGAACCAAATAAAGAGTTGCATCACCCCGGCGGATATTCAGTGCCAGGATATCTCCGCGGCTCTTCATCGCGGTTTGCAGTTCTTGCAAGGTCGTGATGCGGGTACGGTTTACACCAATGATCACATCACCTTTTTGTAAGCCCGCTTGCGCGGCCGCAGAACGCGGTTCCAGCTTCGTGATCACCACACCACTGATATTCGCACCAGGCTCGCTATTACCTAATGTTGCTCCCTCTAAGGCCGGGTGCAGCACACTGGCTTTAGTCTCGGTCAGATCAGCTTGTTTGAGTGTGACACTCACTTCTTGTTCTTTGCCGTCACGGATCACGCCCAGTGTCACTGTTTTGCCCGCACCCATGGTCGCGATGTTAGCACGCAACTCACCAAACGAACGAACCGCTTTACCATTGAGTTTTACAATAATATCGCCGGGTTTGATCCCTGCGTTATCGGCGGCAGAATGCGGCATCACCTGATTAACAAACGCGCCTTGTTGTTTATCGGAACCAAAGGCTTTGGCCAGATCTGCGGTCAGCTCTCCGCCCATAATACCCAGCACACCACGGCGGACTTCTCCGTATTTCAGGATCTGTTCCGACAAGTCGCGCACCATATTTGACGGGATAGCAAAACCAATACCGATATTGCCACCGTTCGGGCCAAGAATTGCGGTGTTAATACCGATCAATTCACCTTTCAGGTTAACCAGGGCACCACCGGAGTTACCGGAATTGATCGCTGCATCCGTCTGAATAAAGTTTTCAATATTTTCGATATTCAGTCCGCTGCGACCGAGTGCGCTGATAATACCGGAGGTTACGGTCTGACCGAGGCCAAACGGATTGCCAATCGCAATCGCGAAATCACCAACGCGCAGTTGTTCCGAGTTGGCCAGTTTAATTTCGGTTAAGCCATCCGCTTTAATTTGCAGTAATGCGATATCTGATTGCTGATCCTCACCAATCTTTTTCGCTTTGACTTCCCGGCCATCCTTGAGGGTGACTTTGATTTCATCTGCACCATCAACCACGTGATGGTTAGTGATCACATAGCCTTTAGCTGCATCAATAATGACACCCGAACCCAACGCCTGAAATGGTTGCTCTTGCACCTGTGCATCAGGGGCATCGGGGCCAAAGAAGAAACGGAATTGTTCCGGGATCTCCTGACGGGTCACTTTCTTGCCTGACACCAGAATATTGACGACCGCCGGAGTCACCTGTTCGACCACCGGGGCCAAACTCGGCATCTCCTGACCGTTGATGCTCAATGGCAACGCGGCCTGGGCAGGTAATACAGACAAGGCCATACTCAAACTTAATGCTACCGCACTCAACATGTGTCGGGTATTGCTCATGCGCGACAACTCCTTAACAAACAAGACCAGGTAATTACCAACTCATTGTTATATGACAACAATTACAGGAAAGAGTTCATTAAGCTTTGTGATCATTTAATAGACCGGATGGTTCTCCGGAATAATCCAGCGGTTGTTGCACGCCTTCATTCGCGGAAGGCACATGCTCTTTTTCTTCCGCAGGTACGTCAGGCTGGAAATTATAGATGCTATTACTGTTCGTCAGCTTTTCACTGTGTTCGGCCATATGTTGGGACATGCGCTGGTATTGGGTATCCAGCTGTTCCATCAGGCTGGAAAAGCCAACAAAATGATCCTGCACATCACGTTTATATTGCTCGAATTCTTTGCGGGTTTTCGTTAGCTCTTTATGTAGCTTGGCGGCATCACCGGCCCGGGAAGTGGCGCGTCCAGCGACAAAGCCAACGATCAGGCCAATGAGTACAAACAAAATCATGGTGAATTCGGTCATCATAACAACACCTTAATACATAGACAGGATACGGCCCCACTATAGCCGCAGCGGAAAAGTAAGTGTATCGCTTTTGTTATACTGATGCTAAGGAGTGTGACTTTGTAGTCGAAACCTTAAATACCGCAGAGTGTGATCAGTTTTTCCTGAGAATAAAATCAAAATCAAGATGCTTTTCTCATCAGCTTCTCCTATAATCTTGCGGCCCACGTTACAGGCCACCTCCGTAGACGGTGCCCACGCCGCTACGCGTGGACTAGCAACTCCTGCAGGTCTTGTATTCGAAGGGGTACAAGCGAAAGCATTCACAGATTGCGTCTCAAGACAGACGTGATTGTTTTTTTATTTAGGTAATTTGGGTTTACTCGATGAAAACTTTCGTTGCCAAGCCAGAAACCGTAAAGCGTGACTGGTACGTTGTTGACGCAGAAGGCAAAACTTTAGGCCGTCTGGCTACTGAAATCGCTTCCCGTTTACGTGGTAAGCATAAAGCAGAATACACTCCGCATGTTGATACCGGCGATTACATCGTTGTTATCAATGCAGAGAAAATCACTGTGACAGGTAATAAAGCTGCGGCTAAAACTTACTACTCCTACTCTGGTTTTCCAGGTGGTTTGAAGTCTATTACTTTTGACAAACTGATCGTTCGCAAGCCAGAAATGATTCTTGAGATCGCGGTCAAAGGTATGTTGCCAAAGGGCCCGCTGGGTCGTGCCATGCTTCGTAAACTGAAAGTTTACGCAGGTACCGAGCACAATCACGCTGCTCAACAACCTCAAGTACTGGACATCTAATCGGGAGCTGGCAAATGGCTGACAATCAATACTACGGCACTGGCCGTCGCAAAAGCTCTACCGCTCGTGTGTTTGCTAAAGTAGGTAGCGGCGATATCGTTATCAACAAGCGTTCACTGCAAGACTATTTCAGTCGTCCTACCGCTCGTATGGTGGTTATGCAGGCTCTGGAACTGGTTGAAATGACCGGTAAACTGGATCTGTATATCACTGTTACTGGTGGTGGTATCACTGGTCAGGCAGGCGCTATCCGTCACGGTATTACCCGTGCACTGATGCAATATGACGAATCTCTGCGTCCTGCTCTGCGTAAAGCTGGCTTTGTTACTCGTGACGCTCGTCGCGTTGAACGTAAGAAAGTTGGTCTGCACAAAGCGCGTAAGCGTCCACAGTACTCCAAGCGTTAATTTTACGCTTACACAGTATCTGTGTTGCGAAAAGACCGTCTGGCGCAAGCCGGGCGGTTTTTTTTATCCAAAAAATACCTGTTCTTGTGCTATAAACAGTGTTTATTGTTATCAGTTTGTGTCGCAGTTCAAACCCTGAAGGCTTCAGGTAGTAGAAATTATCGGCGACAGGTATCATGTTGATAACAGGATGTAATCAGGCCGGAGAGCAGTAAAGATGAAAAAAATTGAAGCGATCATTAAACCGTTCAAGCTGGACGATGTGCGTGAAGCACTGGGCGAAATCGGCATCAGTGGTATGACGGTATCAGAAGTGAAAGGCTTTGGCCGTCAGAAAGGTCACACTGAACTGTATCGTGGTGCGGAATACGTCGTGGATTTTCTGCCAAAAGTTAAGCTGGAACTGGTCGTGAATGATGGTGATGTGGAAAGTTGCATTGAAGCCATCAACCGCAGTGCCAAGACGGGTAAGATAGGTGATGGTAAGATTTTCGTGACGACCGTGGAACGTGTCATTCGTATTCGTACTGGTGAAGAGAACGAAGAAGCCATCTAATCTTCAGGCAGTCTGACCACATCGTTACTGTCCATATAAATGGACGACGATGTGGTTTTGTTTTTTGTGGCGTTGCCATTTGCTTTCTATGGGTAGTTGTTCATGTTAAGACCGGTTTTTCTGCTGCTGTTGTTACTGCTGTCGGCGTGCAGTTCAACGACGACGAATCGCCCGGATAATCCAGAGAATATCTGTGATATTTTCCGTCAGAATGAAGATTGGTATGACGCCGCCAAGGAGATGCAATCGCGCTGGAAGGTTCCGCTGACGGTGTCGATGGCGATGATGTATCAGGAGTCCAGTTTTAGGCATGATGCCAAGCCACCGATGGATTATTTCTTGTTTATTCCGTTGGGCCGCCGTAGCTCTGCGTATGGCTATGCACAAGTCAAAGATGAGACGTGGGACGATTATAAAGCGCAAACTGGTAACAGCTGGGCAGATCGAGATGATTTTGCTGATGCGATCGATTTTATGGGCTGGTATTCATATAAAACCAGTCGAGTGAATAAAATTGCACCATCTGATGCGTACAACCAATACCTTAATTACCATGAGGGGTGGGGCGGATTTCGCCGTGGTACACAAAATGAAAAACGTTGGTTATTGAAAACCTCACGTGTTGTGGAAGCCCGCGCGAAACGGTATGCCGTTCAGTTTAAGCAATGTCGCAGTTCGCTGTGAGTACCGAATTTTAGAGGAGGCAGCATGCCGTTATTAGATAGTTTTACCGTTGACCATACTCGCATGCAAGCACCCGCTGTGCGTGTAGCTAAGCAGATGCAAACCCCGCATGGCGATCCGATCACCGTATTTGATTTGCGTTTTTGTGTACCAAACCAGCAGATCTTGCCTGAGCGTGGTATTCATACTTTAGAGCATCTATTTGCGGGTTTTATGCGTGACCATTTGAATGGTAACGGTGTTGAAATTATTGATATCTCGCCGATGGGTTGCCGTACCGGTTTTTACATGAGTTTAATTGGTACGCCGGATGAAGCTCGTGTTGCGGCTGCATGGCAAGCTGCCATGGAAGATGTACTGAAGGTGGTTGATCTGGCGAAGATCCCGGAACTGAATGAATATCAATGTGGTACTTATCAGATGCATTCACTGGATGAAGCGCACCAGATCGCACGTGATATTCTGGCGCACGGGGTGGGTATCAATAAAAACGCGGAATTGGCGTTGCCATCCGATAAATTGGCTAGTCTGTAATTATGGCACAAGAAAAATCAGGATCGGCAAAGCAGGAAGTCTCGCGACATAACGGTTCAGGTCAAGGAGCAGAGATGAATCAAGAATTACAGGAATGGCAGGAAGAGACGGCAGAGATTATTGCTGAGTTGCTGGAAGACGGTAGTGATCCGGATGTGGAATATCCGATCGAGCACCATTTTGCGGCACTGGATTTTGACTGTCTGGAGAAACTGGCGGTGGATCTGTACAAAGCCGGTTTTGAAGTCGAAGATGCGGAAGAAGTCGAGCTGGATGACGGCGCGATCGTGTTCTGTTTCGACGCTACCAAAGAAGGTAGTCTGAATGTCGAGCGCATCACCGCAGAGATTTCTACGCTGTTGCCGTTGTGCAAGAAATACCATGTTGATTATGATGGTTGGGGCACTTACTTCGCGGAATAACGCGATTTCCATATCTGAAAATCAGAAGGCGGTCACCTGTAGATAACACAGCGAGCCGCCTTTTTTGATCTCAGCTAAATCAAAGCTGTCCAGATTGATAATCACTGATCGCTTGCTCGATCTCGTCGCGGGTATTCATGACAAATGGCCCCCATTGAACGATCGGTTCTTTCAACGGTTGGCCGGATAACACCAGCAGCTGATCGCCGGCATGCCCTTGCAACAACACGCCATTCGCTTGTGTGTCATTGCTTAAGATTGCCATCCGGCGTGGCGCAATAGTTTGCCCGGCTACGAGAGGTTGGCCCTGTACTACATACACAAACGCATTGTGTCCGGCTGGGATCGGTACAAACAACGGCGTTTCGTTTTGCAACTGCAGATCCAGATAGAGAGGTTCAGTGTCCGGGCGATGCAGTGGCCCGGTGGTTTCCTGCCAGCTACCGGCAATGACTTTAACCTGATGTCCTTCGGCACTGGTCAGCACCGGGATCTGTGCGCTAGGTACTTCCTGGTAGGTCGGTTTGGCCAATTTGTTTTTGGCGGGCAAATTGATCCACAGCTGAAAACCATGCATCAAACCGGCAACTTGCTCCGGTGTTTCGGAATGCAGAATGCCTTTACCTGCGGTCATCCATTGCACATCACCGGGGCCGACGACACCTTCATGTCCGGCATTGTCTTTATGGCGCATTTGTCCGGCCTGCATATAGGTGACGGTTTCAAAGCCGCGATGTGGATGTTCTGGGAAACCGGCAATATAGTCATTCGGATCGTCAGATCGGAATTCATCCAGCATCAGGAAGGGATCAAGACGGCGTTGCCATTGTTGGGTCAGTACGCGGACCAGATTAACACCAGCACCATCGCGGGTGGGCTGACCTTGTACGATATGTTCTGTTTTACGGCTGATCTGAGACATACTTCCACCTGTTGCTACAATTTGTTTACAAGTGGAGTATGGCGGTAAATTAACCGAAAAATAAGTGGATTATTACCACTAAATCATTCGATTTATTAGAAAGGAACGGTGCGTTTAGCGTGAAAATTACTCAGCTCGGCATAAAAGTTCAGCGTGGCATAAAGAATGGGGAAACCTGTGTCGTCACTACTTTTGCCATGCCATAACCCATCATGATCAGCAGAATACCGCCGAGTAAAGCCAGCACTTCCAGACCGTAAGACAACCATTGACCTGACGAACGATGACTGAGTAATCGGATGGCCAGATGGCGCATGCTATGACTAAACCAGGCCAGCAGACAGACGGTGCTGGCGGTACCTAATGCCATCATTAATACCGAGGCAATGCCTAGCGTGAAGAGGCCAATTGATTTGGCCAGCACCAGTATCAGCAGTGCGCCGGTGCAGGGGCGAATGCCCATGGTGAACATGATTGCCAGTTGACCGCGCCAGTCTTGTGCTTTATTAAGCTGAGCAATATCCGGTGTATGCGCATGGCCACAACCACAGGAATCGGAATGAATATGTGAGTGTGCTGCCGCCGATGCGTTGCGAATGCCAACCCGTGTTTTACTGCTCACCGGCTGCACGCGCTGAATCTTGATCTCACGGGCGGATATTCTGTTTTGCCAGCACAGATATAACCGATAGGCTGCACGTAGGCTGAGATAGATGCCTAATAAGACGACCAACCAGAAGCTGATTTTGTCTAACTGCATGCCAAATTGCTGGGCGCGGATCTGTGTCCAGCCTAGTAGGGCGGCAATAAGGGTCATGAGCGAAATGGCGACGAGGGCTTGCATGAGTGCTGCGCCCAAAGAGATCCACATTGCACGTTTGAGTTGGCTGTTATGGGTTGCCAAATAGGTGCTGAGCACCGCTTTACCATGGCCAGGGCCGACAGCATGGAATACCCCGTAGAGAAAACAAAGCCCGAGCAGAATGATTTTGGTTTCCAGCACCGGCGCTAATGCTGCGCGCAACAGGACCGCCATCTCTTTATGCAGTAGTGCCTGCCATTGCAGAATTTGCCAGCTCAACCATTGCCAGTGCAGTAAGCCTGCGATTAACACACCGCATAAGGTCAGAAAACCCGTGAGTAATAAAAGGAAGTTGATGCGAGTTTGATAAGCGTGGTTTAAGGATGACATGTCAGTATGACCTTTTCTGCAAACAGTGTACCTAAGCCTGTATCACTGCGTTGGTTGACATCGAGTGAAGCGGCATAAGCACTGATATCTTCCGGTGGTTCCGGGGTTTCCAGTTTGGCATTACACAAACTCGCGGCATTATCGGAAACCGAAATAGTGTTCAATTTATCGGATAGCGCGGAAAACCTCGCCGTTCAGGGCGAGGATGAATAGCGCAACGGCAAAGCCGTTCTGAGAGCTACGCCGGAGTTTGTTGTTGCTCAATATACTGGCGGATAATTTCAATCGGCGCGCCACCACAACTGCCAGCAAAATAACTGGGCGACCAGAGCGCCCCGCCCCAGAGTTTCTTTTTGATCGAAGGGTAATTCTTTTTTCGGATCATCCGGCTGGAAACGCCTTTCAAGCTATTCACTAATGCAGATACTGCCACTTTGGGTGGATAATTCACCAGTAAATGCACATGATCATCCTCACCGTCGAATTCAACCAGCTCTGATTCAAAATCAATGCAGACCTTTTCAAAAAAGATTTTTAGATCATCCAGCACTTCCTTTGTAAAGACGTTGCGGCGGTATTTTGTTACAAAGACCAAATGAACGTGCATTTTAAAAACACAATGCCTGCCATGCCTTAAATCGCTTTCAATTTCCATAGACCAATCTATAATTGAGTTGTATTGACACAGTATGAGTAAGCCATGCAACGACTGCAAGCCTATAAATTCGAACTGATCGTCACAGGAGAACAGCATCGCCAGATGCGCCGTTTCTCTGGTGCCTGTCGGTTTGTCTATAACAAGGCGCTGGCATTGCAGAAAACACGGCATGAGCAGGGGGAAAAGAAACTCTCTGCCTTTGAATTGAATAATCTGTTACCACAATGGAAGGCGGAGCCGGAAACAAAATGGCTGTCTGACTCACCCTCTCAAACACTGCAACAAGCGCTGAAAGATTTAGATCGGGCGTATAAAAATTTCTTTGCCAAACGGTCTGATTTCCCTCGCTTCAAAAAGAAAGGTTCAGGTGATAGTTTCCGTTACCCGCAGGGCATCAAGCTGGAGCAGGGAAATAATCGCATCTTCCTGCCCAAAATCGGCTGGTGCCGTTACCGCAACAGCCGGATGGTGGAAGGTAAGATTAAAAACGTCACCATCAGCCAATCGTGCGGCAAATGGTTTGCTGCGATCCAGACAGAGCGCGAAGCGGCTACGCCAACACCCAACGGCGATATGATAGGTATTGATGTGGGAATTGCCCGTTTCGCCACCTTGTCGGATGGTTCATTCTATGAACCGCGCAACAGCTTCAAAACGCTGG
>CALMKU010000264.1 GCA_937866945.1 uncultured Tolumonas sp. | reverse complement strand
AATAAGTATTTACTTATAGTAAATACAATAAAGATTAATTTTAATTAATTCTAGATACAAAGTAGGGTTATAAACGTTTAAGGATCATTCACCTGTGAACAGCAAGGAGGTAGTTCTTCGTGATAAAAAAAATTCTGATTGCCAATCGGGGTGAAATCGCCGTTCGAATCGTGCGTGCTTGTGCCGAAATGGGGATCCGCTCGGTTGCTGTTTATTCCGATGCTGACCGTCACGCACTGCATGTGAAACGTGCTGACGAATCTTATAGCCTCGGACAAGATCCACTATCCGGTTATCTCAACCCTCAGCGTCTGGTCAGTCTGGCAGTAGAGACTGGTTGTGATGCGCTGCATCCGGGTTACGGTTTTCTTTCAGAAAATGCTCATTTTTCTGAGCTTTGCGAGCAACACGGCATCAAATTCATCGGCCCAAGCGCCGAAGTGATCCGCCGTATGGGTGATAAGACCGAAGCGCGTCGTAGTATGATTGCAGCAGGCGTTCCCTGCACACCGGGCACCGAAGGTAATCTGGCTGATCTGGCGGAAGCTATTCGTGAAGCGGCGCGTATCGGTTACCCAGTGATGCTGAAAGCGACATCGGGTGGCGGTGGTCGTGGTATTCGTCGCTGTAACTCTCAGGAAGAGCTGGAGCAGGCTTACCCACGGGTTATTTCTGAAGCCACGAAAGCCTTCGGTTCAGCGGAAGTGTTTTTGGAAAAATGCATCGTTAATCCTAAACATATCGAAGCACAAATTCTGGCCGACAGCTTTGGTAACACCGTGCACCTGTTTGAACGTGACTGTTCGATCCAGCGTCGTAACCAGAAACTGATTGAAATCGCGCCAAGCCCGCAGCTGACCCCAGAACAGCGTGCTTATATTGGTGAATTGTCAGTGCGTGCCGCGAAAGCGGTGGGTTATGAAAATGCCGGGACAGTCGAATTCCTGCTGGCTGACGACGAAGTTTATTTCATGGAAATGAACACGCGTGTGCAGGTAGAACATACCATCACCGAAGAAATCACCGGTATCGACATCGTTCGGGAACAGATCCGCATTGCTTCTGGTCTGCCGTTATCCATCAAGCAAGACGATATTCAGTATCATGGTTTTGCGTTGCAATTCCGTATTAATGCCGAAGATCCAAAAAACAATTTCTTTCCTTCTTTTGGGAAAATCACGCGCTATTACGCGCCCGGTGGCCCCGGTGTTCGTACCGATACCGCCATCTATACCGGTTATGTGATCCCACCTCATTACGATTCGATGTGTCTGAAACTGGTGGTTTGGGCACTGACCTGGGAAGAAGCTTTAGCCCGCGGATTACGCGCACTGGACGATATGCGTTTACACGGTGTCAAAACCACAACGCCTTATTATCAGGAAATTTTGCGTAACCCTGAATTCAGAACCGGACGTTTTAATACCAGCTTTGTGGAAGAGCATCCAGAATTGCTGGAGTATTCAGAAAAACGCAGACCGGAACAGTTGGCTCTGGCTATCGCAACAGCGATCGCGGCATACGCTGGATTATAACAATTTCACACCGGTCGACAGGCCGTTAACCGGAAGAGGAAGAGTAGAAAATGAGTAAAAAAATTACGGTTACAGATACCATCCTGCGTGATGCCCACCAGTCATTGCTGGCTACCCGCATGCGAACCGAAGACATGCTGCCAATCTGTAGCAAGCTCGATCAAGTTGGCTACTGGTCATTGGAAGTCTGGGGTGGCGCAACATTTGATGCCTGCGTGCGATTCCTGAAAGAAGATCCGTGGGAACGTCTGCGCCAACTGCGTAAAGCTCTGCCAAACACGCGTCTGCAAATGCTGTTGCGTGGTCAGAATCTGCTTGGCTATCGCCACTACAGCGATGACGTGGTCGAAGCGTTTGTAGCCAAAGCCGCCGAAAATGGCATTGATGTATTCCGTATTTTTGATGCCATGAATGATGTGCGCAATCTGGCAACTGCGATCAAAGCGGTGAAAAAAGTCGGTAAACACGCACAGGGCACTATCTGTTACACCACCAGCCCGGTGCATACCACTGAAGCGTTTGTGGCACAGGCACATGAATTAGTTGCGTTAGGTGTTGATTCTATCGCCATTAAAGATATGGCCGGTTTGTTAACACCGTTTGCCACTGGCGAATTAGTGAAAGCGTTGAAAGCTGCGGTATCTCTGCCAATTTTCGTTCATTCACACGACACCGCCGGCGTTGCCACTATGTGTCAGCTGAAAGCGATCGAAGCGGGTGCGGACAATATCGACACCGCTATCTCCAGCATGGCTTGGGGAACCAGCCACCCGGCGACAGAATCGATGGTAGCAGCACTGCGCGGTACTGAATACGACACCGGTTTAGATCTGGAATTACTGCAAGAAATCGGTATGTATTTCCATGCCGTGCGTAAAAAATATCACCAGTACGAAAGCGATTTCACTGGCGTCGATACTCGTGTTCAGGTCAATCAGGTGCCAGGCGGCATGGTTTCCAATCTGGCAAACCAGTTGAAAGAACAAGGCGCTCTGCATCGCATTAACGAAGTATTTAATGAGATCCCGAAAGTACGTAAAGATCTGGGCTATCCACCACTGGTTACACCAACTTCTCAGATCGTTGGTACGCAGGCAGTATTCAACGTATTAGCTGGCGAGCGTTATAAAACGATCACCAATGAAGTAAAACTCTATCTGCAAGGTCGCTATGGTAAATCACCGGCACCGGTAGATGCGGCATTACAACATCAGGCGATTGGTAAGGAAGAGGTGATCGATGTTCGCCCTGCGGACTTGTTAAAACCTGAATTAGAAAAACTGCGTGCCGAAGTCGGTGCACTGGCTAAATCAGAAGAAGATGTGCTGACTTACGCCATGTTCCCGGATATTGGCCGTAAATTCCTCACCGAACGCGAAGCGGGCACACTAACCCCTGAAGCCTTGTTACCAATTCCTGGTACCGCGGCGGAACAACCAGCCGCGAAAGAAGGCATGCCAACCGAATTTGTGATTGATGTGCATGGTGAAAGCTATCATATCGACATTACCGGTATCGGTATTAAGAGCGACAACAAACGCCATTTCTACATGTCGATCGATGGTTTGCCGGAAGAAGTAGTTTTTGAACCACTGAATGCTTACGTCGGTTCAGGTGCCAGCAACAAACGTAAACAAGCAGCAGCACCAGGTGATGTCAGCACTGCAATGCCAGGCAACATTGTGGATGTATTAGTGAATGTGGGTGACAAAGTGAAAGCAGGTCAACCATTACTGGTCACTGAAGCAATGAAGATGGAAAGTGAAATTCTGGCGCCAATCGCCGGTAACGTGAAAGCCGTTCACGTCGCTAAAGGTGATCGCGTTAACCCAGGCGACGTATTGATTGAAATCGAATAATCAATACTGATGCTACTTAAAGCCTCCGCTACGTCGGGGGCTTTTTTTGGAATGAACTTTTTACTCAGCCCTTTCGCCGCTATTCATAACCACCGACGTTCACATGCGGGCAGCTTAATGCAACATCATCGT
>CALMKU010000263.1 GCA_937866945.1 uncultured Tolumonas sp. | reverse complement strand
GGTTGATATGAGTGCGGTTGGTTTTATTGATGCGGCAGGTATTGGCTCTTTGATCTATCTCTACAAACAACTGCAAAATAATGGCCGGCGGATGCGCTTGATCTGCAAACAAGGCCAACCACGCGATTTACTTTCTATTTTACACATTGATCGAACTATCACCTGTTATTCCAGCATTCGTGACTTTTTAGCTGATTTGTCAGCAGAAAAAGCGTCATCAGAGCTGACTTCTCATGTTTCATTGGCGATCTAGTACACAGCAGACTCGTCAGTCATTTCCGATTTCGTTAAACTATCTACTTTAGAACCATTGAATTCTACTTATGCTGGCTGTGTGTCGTAATTTCCTGAGCTTTAATGATCTATCCTGGACTACGTGGCTGAAAAAGCTGCTGGTCTTATGGCTGCTCTGGTTTTGCCTCTGGCACTTATCCGTTTTATTACGCATCGTCAGTTATATCTGGTATGACCCATCATCGACTTCATTCATGGATGAACAGCTGGCTATGCTGCAACTTGAGAACTCCTCTGTAAAGAAACAGCAGAAATGGGTTCCTTATGCTTCAGTTTCTAAATCGTTAAAACGGGCACTGATAGCGGCAGAAGACGCTAAGTTTCTCGATCATGATGGCTTCGATTGGGATGGTATTGAAACTGCTTGGGAAAAAAATCTGGCTAAAGGCAAAATCGTTGCTGGCGGTTCAACCATTAGCCAGCAACTGGCAAAAAATTTATTTTTAAGTGCTAGCAAAACCCCATGGCGTAAACTAGACGAAGCACTGATTACTGTCATGCTGGAAACCGTGCTGGATAAACAGCGAATATATGAAATTTATCTGAATGTGATCGAATGGGGTGGGGGCATTTACGGCGCTGAAGCGGCCGCACAAAATTATTTCGGTATCTCAGCAAAAAGACTCAGTGCATCACAATCTGCCTATCTCGCTGCGATGGTGACTAACCCTCGTTACTATCAAACTCACCGCCGCTCCGCTCATTTGCTGCATAAATCAGCTGTTATTCTTAAAAGAATGCGCCAATCGGACATTCCTGACTGATTAATTTGGCCTCGGTCAGAAAAAACGTCAGGTAACGCACACCTCCCTCGACGCGCTGAATCTCCATCGCTATAATGGCGCGTCATTTTGTAACCGTCGCAATTTGCGTATCATTTTTAGTGGCGGTCAACCGACCACCAACAATAGCAACAGCACCAGGTGCTGAGTTTTACGAGGTAATGCAATGCAAGTTTCTGTAGAGACGACCCAAGGTCTGGAACGCCGTCTTACCATCACTGTACCAGCTGACAAGATCGAAAAAGAATATAACAGCCGTCTGAATCAGGTTGCTAAAACCCGTCGTATCGATGGTTTCCGTCCTGGTAAAGCGCCAAAAGCTCTGATCCAGAAAATGTACGGTGAAGCGATTGTTGCTGATGTGGCTGATGCAGTTATGCAACGTCACTTTGTTGAAGCACTGGTGGCTGAAAAACTGAATCCAGTTGGTGCACCTACTCTGGAGCCAAACCAACTGACTCCAGGCTCAGATTTCACTTTCACTGTTTCTTTTGAAGTCTACCCAGAATTCAAAGTACAGAATCTGGACGCCGTTAAAGTAGAAAAACAAGTTGCTACTGTAAGCGATGCTGATCTGGACAAAATGCTGACCACTCTGCGTAAGCAGCACGCTGCATGGGTTGACGCTGATGAAGCGGCTGCCAATGAACTGCGTGTGAACATGGATTTCGTTGGTTCAGTTGATGGCGAAGAATTCGACGGCGGTAAAGCTGAAGGTTTCGCTCTGGTACTGGGCGCTGGTCGTATGATCCCTGGCTTTGAAGACGGCATCATTGGTAAAAAAGCCGGTGAGTCTTTCGATATCGAAGTGACCTTCCCAGAAGATTACCAAGCTGAACACCTGAAAGGTAAAGCAGCTAAATTTGCTATCAAACTGAACAAAGTTGAGAAGCAAGAATTGCCTGAGCTGGATGCTGAATTCATCAAACGTTTCGGCGTTGAAGATGGTTCAATCGACAGCCTGAAAGCTGAAATCCGTAAAAACATGGAACGCGAACTGAATCAGGCGCTGAAAAACCAGGTTAAAGAACAGATCCTGTCTGGTCTGCTGGAACAGAACCAAATCGACGTACCAAAAGCTGCTGTAACTCGCGAAATCGAAGCTCTGCGTCAACAAGCCATGCAACGTTTCGGCGCGGCAAACAGCAAAAACGTTCCACAGCTGCCAGACGAATTGTTCCAGGAACAAGCTGAGCGCCGTGTACGTGTAGGTCTGCTGTTAGGCGAAGTGATCCGTGAACAAGACATCAAAGCGGATGACGCTCGTGTTAAAACACTGATCGAATCACTGGCTACTGCTTACGAAGATCCATCAGAAGTGGTTGATTACTACTTCCAAAATGAACGTCTGCTGAGCAATATGCGTGACCTGGCTGTTGAAGATCAAGCTATCGAGTTCCTGCTGAGCAAAGCACAGGTAACTGAAAAAGCGACCTCATTTGATGAAGTGATCAACAAACCTGGCGTTGCTGCGTAATCAGAAATTGACTGAACACACAATCTAATGCGTATAATGGCCCGAAAGCGAAAGAATTCGGGCCATTTTTTTAGGTATTCTGACTATGACCAATTTGTTCAATGATCAAACTTCATCTCCGTTGAATTCTCTGGTGCCGATTGTTGTAGAACAAACAGCACGGGGCGAGCGTTCTTACGATATCTATTCTCGCCTGTTAAAAGAACGAGTGATCTTTTTGACTGGTCAGGTTGAAGACCAGATGGCTAACCTGATTGTGGCACAGCTGCTGTTTCTGGAATCAGAAAGTCCGGACAAAGATATCTATATTTATATCAACTCCCCGGGTGGTTCTGTTACTGCAGGTATGGCGATTTATGACACGCTGAAATTCATCAAACCAGATGTAAGTACAGTGTGTATGGGGCAAGCATGTTCCATGGGCGCATTCCTGCTGTCGGCAGGAACAAAAGGCAAACGTTTCTGCCTGCCAAGTGCTCGCGTTATGATCCATCAGCCTTTAGGTGGTTTCCAAGGGCAAGCATCTGATATTCAGATCCACGCTATGGAAATTCTGAAGATTAAAGAGCGATTAAATCAGCTGCTGTCAGATCATACTGGTCAGCCGCTGGAACGAATCGAGCGTGATACTGACCGTGACAACTTCATGTCAGCCGATCAAGCCGTAGAATATGGTTTGGTGGATGCCATCCTGAATAAACGCACCTGACAGATTGGTCTTTCTGCGCTACATTCAGAGGATGTGTAGTCATGAGCACGGAATCGTAAGTACAAGAGGTTTTGAATGACAGATAAACGCAAAGACAGTGACCATAGCAAACTGTTGTATTGCTCATTTTGCGGCAAAAGTCAGCATGAGGTCCGTAAACTGATTGCTGGTCCATCAGTTTACATTTGCGATGAGTGCGTCGATCTGTG
Organism: uncultured Tolumonas sp.; assembly: GCA_937866945.1. GTDB lineage: Bacteria > Pseudomonadota > Gammaproteobacteria > Enterobacterales > Aeromonadaceae > Tolumonas. Next base: position 2,012 of record CALMKU010000263.1, on the reverse strand, counting down.
TAACGATATTATTCGTGAAGAGATCCGTGACATCAGTGGTGCACGTCCTCATACAACTGAATTACCTACACCACATAAAATCCGCGCGCACCTCGACGATTATGTCATCGGACAGGATCTGGCGAAAAAAGTGCTGGCTGTAGCGGTATATAACCACTACAAACGTTTGCGTAGTGGTAACACCTCTGACGGTGTTGAATTAGGTAAATCTAACATCCTGCTGATCGGCCCTACCGGTAGTGGTAAAACATTGCTGGCCGAAACATTGGCTCGTCTGCTGGATGTACCATTTACTATGGCTGACGCCACAACACTGACTGAAGCTGGTTATGTGGGTGAAGACGTCGAAAACATCATCCAGAAATTGCTGCAGAAATGTGATTATGATGTTGAGAAAGCACAACGCGGTATCGTCTACATCGACGAAATCGATAAAATTTCTCGTAAATCCGACAACCCATCTATCACCCGCGATGTGTCTGGTGAAGGTGTTCAGCAAGCATTGCTGAAACTGATCGAAGGAACTATCGCTGCGGTACCGCCGCAAGGTGGTCGTAAGCATCCACAACAGGAATTCCTGCAGGTTGATACCTCTAAGATACTGTTTATCTGCGGCGGCGCATTTGCTGGTCTGGATAAAGTGGTTGAGCAACGCACCGCGCAAGGGGCCGGTATCGGTTTCAATGCGGAAGTGAAATCGAAGGATCAAAAAGTCACTCTAAGCGAATCGTTCGCCAAAGTTGAACCGGAAGATCTGGTTAAATACGGATTAATTCCAGAGTTTATTGGCCGTTTACCGGTTCTTGCAACGTTGACCGAACTCGATGAAGACGCACTGATTCAGATCCTGGTTGAGCCGAAAAATGCACTCACTAAACAATATCAGGCATTGTTCAAACTGGAAGGTGCAGAGCTTGAGTTCCGGGACGATGCGCTGAAAGCGATTGCCCGCAAAGCCATGGAGCGTAAAACCGGTGCTCGTGGTTTGCGCTCAATCGTTGAAGGTGTCTTGCTGGATACGATGTACGATCTGCCATCTGTTGAGAATGTCAGCAAAGTAGTTGTGGATGAACATGTCATTAAAGGCGAAACACAGCCTATTCTGATCTATGATAATCCTGAAAAACAGGCTGCTTCAGCTGAGTAATTGACTGAAAAATGAACAAAAGAAAGGGGCTAAAGCCCCTTTCTCATTTTTTGAAGGCAATGAGATTGAATATCAGTGAAATAGCCCCATATACTGATTCTATGCTCCGCTTTCAGGCATAAGCCAAGAGAATAATTTTATGAATTTACAGCGCTCAGATCGTACCGTGCTACCTGTTCTGCCGCTTCGGGATGTTGTGGTATATCCCCACATGGTTATCCCATTGTTTGTCGGCCGTGAAAAATCTATCCGTTGCCTGGAAGTGGCAATGGAACAGGATAAAAAAATTCTGTTAGTGGCACAGAAAGATGCGGCCACTGATAACCCAGAAAAATCGGATCTCTATCCTGTTGGTACGATAGCCAATATTCTGCAATTACTGAAGTTACCGGATGGCACAGTCAAAGTACTGGTCGAAGGTGCGGAACGTGTATTGCTGGAAGAGTTAACCGACGAAGAAACTTACTATGTAGGTATCGTTTGTCCACTGGAATGCATTGATATTCCAGATGCGGAAAGCGATGTCCTGATCCGCTCTGCGATCAGTCAGTTTGAAGGCTATATCAAACTGAATAAGAAGATCCCGCCTGAGGTTTTAACCTCCATTGCTGCGATCGATGATCCGGTTCGTCTGGCTGATACGATGGCGGCACACATGCCGTTGAAACTGGAAGACAAGCAACGTGTGCTTGAGATCCAGGAAGTGTCAGAACGCCTGATGTTTTTAATGGCGAAAATGGAATCTGAAATTGACCTGTTACAGGTTGAAAAGCGGATCCGTTCTCGTGTTAAGAAGCAGATGGAAAAAAGTCAGCGTGAGTACTATCTGAATGAGCAAATGAAGGCGATTCAGAAAGAGCTGGGT
>CALMKU010000262.1 GCA_937866945.1 uncultured Tolumonas sp. | reverse complement strand
GTTGTGTGCAGTGACGGCTCAACTAATCCGCATTCACTGCAACTTAGTTTTAATCCGATTAGCGAAAATGAAGTTGCGGCAGATTATCAGGTCGATAAAAAACATCAGGGCTATATCGATTTATTACACGGCGGCATCGCTAGTACATTACTGGATGCAGCGATGACACATTGCTTGTTGTCGAAAGGGATTGAAGCGCTGACAGCAGAGCTGAATGTCCGTTTCCATACACCGGTCTTGGTGGGAGATTCAGTTCAGGTCATCGGTCGATTAATCAGCCAGCGGCGTGGCATCTATCTATTAGAAGCGACCTTATCGGTGGCGAAACAGATTTGTGTTAAAGCCACCGGAAAATTCATTCAGCCTAAAGGAGGCGTGATCCAGCGTGAGTTGCCGGTTTGAGTTAACTGTCATTTGTGATAATCATGCCAAGAATGAATTACTTTCAGAACATGGCCTCTCGTTTTATATCCTGGCAGATGGATTGACGATCTTGTTTGATACTGGCAGTGGTGAGACATTGCTGCCTAATGCGATGAAACTGGGTATTGATTTAGCGAAATGCTCGCATCTGGTATTAAGCCATGGTCATTACGATCATAGCGGCGGTGTTGCTCAGGTGCTGGCGAAAAATACGTACTGTTCGGTGATTGCACACCCGTTTATTCTGTCGGATCGCTATAGCCGTCATGCTGATCGCCCCGTTAAACGGATCGGTATGCCAGTGAACGAGCGGGCAGTATTACAACAGTTAGATCCGGTGCGGTTGCATTGCAGTCCGGTTGCTTCTTGCATCAGTGATTACATCGGTATCACTGGGTTTATTCCCCGCACTCATGTATTTGAAGATACCGGCGGGCCGTTTTATCTTGATGAGACGGGGCAGTTTGCAGACTTGATCCCGGATGATCAGGCGTTATGGATCAATACACCGCAAGGGCTTGTCATTATTTTAGGCTGTTGTCATTCCGGAGTGAGCAATACGGTCGAATACATTCGTCAGCTCAATGATGGCGCCAGTGTCGCTGGTATTATTGGCGGGCTGCATTTGTTGCATGCTTCTGCTGAACGTCTTGAACAGACAATAATTTATTTGAAAAAGCTGAAACCGCAGTTCATCTATGCTGGGTATTGCACGGGAGATGACGTTATTGTTAAGTTGCGGCAGAATTTGCGGGACACCGCAGTTGGCCAGTTTTTCGCTGGTATGCAAATAGGCACCCAATAACAAGATTTATTAATCATAGGAATAAAACTATGTTCAGAATATTTTTATTATTTACAGCATTAACTGGCTGTTTTACGGCCAGTGCCAAAGATTGGCTGATTGATGTCAGAACTGCTGCTGAGTACACCATTGAGCATGCTGATGGTGCGACGAACATAGAATACCAGCAGATAGTGATCGGAGCACAGCAGGCCGGTATTGAAAAGCAAGATACGGTGCGTCTGTATTGCCGCTCAGGTCGTCGGGCTGAGATCGCTAAAGAGATGCTAACTCAAAATGGATATCAGAAGGTGGAGAATTTGGGGGCATTGCAAGACGCAGAAAGTTGGGCTAAAACCGCGCGAATTATTGTAGCGAAGAAGCCTTAATTCCCTTTTTTCTGACCAATAATCATAAAAACAGGGAAATTCATCTCCTGATCGTTGATGATTTTCCTGTTTATAAATCCAGTACAGGAATGGATGACATTCAGACCAGCATTTTGAAATTCCTGCTTAAGTTCAGCACGTTCAAAGCCATGGTGCGGAACAGTTTCCTTACTGTGAAATAAGCCATCTTCCTTATCTAAATCACAGATACAGAGATAGCCTTCAGGATGTAGTGATTGGCTAAGATCAGCAATAGTTTGCTTATGATCTGCGATGTGATGCAACACCATCGAAGAAAAAATCAGATCATACCTATCAACAATCCTGACAACATTCAGGTCTACTATTTTTGCTGACGTACAAGCAGATATTTTCAGCTTATTTTCTACTTCAGATAGCATACCGCGAGAGGTATCGCTGAAGGTCATTTCACCTACTTTTTCAATGAGATTGAAACCAAGCAAACCTGTGCCACAACCAAATTCCAGCGCTTTGGTTGCTCGGGTTAAAGGGATCGTCTGTTCTATTATTTTGGCAATGGCCTTAGCCTGCGCAACCCGCTGGTGCTTTGTATCCCATTCTTTTGCGGCGTTATCAAAAAAGTCTGACATATCAAAAGTTAGTGTGTGGAAAATCCGTATTATTCGAGCTTGGTATTATAGCATTGATGTAGTGTCAGGAGTTTCGTACACCAATGACTTGCACAACAGACCCCATCCCTGTATGACCAATACCTTCGATGATTTTGCGTTCAACTTTTTGCAGCCGTTCGAACGTTAGGCCTTGTAATTCTTGTTCTAGTATTTCCGGTGTCATTAACCAATCCGGATTTGATGGGCCGCCTGTTTTAAATTCAAGCTGCTCCGGCGTATAGGCTTCGAGCAGTAATACGCCTCCCTCTTTCAGACTTTCCACACAATCGGCATGTACTTGCGAGCGTAAGTCTGGCGGAAGATGCGCAAATATTGCCACCACGCC
>CALMKU010000261.1 GCA_937866945.1 uncultured Tolumonas sp. | reverse complement strand
TACTCATGCTGCTTGTTGTCCTTCCGTTTTACCAACGGCACAGGCCATCAGTCGTTCTTGGGTCGCGTCAGCGCGATCAAATTCACCGCATATCTTTCCTTCATGCATCACCAAAATCCGGTCACTCATGCCCAGCACTTCCGGCATTTCTGAAGAGACCAGAATGATGCTTAAGCCTTCCTGCTTAAATTGATTGATCAGCTGATAAATTTCTTTCTTGGCACCCACATCCACACCGCGAGTGGGTTCATCTAAAATCAATACCTTAGGACGGGTCATCAGCCCGCGGGCAATCGCCACTTTTTGCTGATTCCCGCCGGATAACAAGCGGATCGGCTGCTGCATACTCGGCGTCTTAATATTGAACAAGCGGATAAAATCACTCACTGCCTGTTGTTCAGCAGCATGTTTTAAACCCCAAAATGAACTGAAATACTGAAGAGCAGGCAGCGTCATGTTTTCTTTTACTGACATGCCCAACACCAGCCCGTCACCTTTGCGGTCTTCCGAGATATAAACAATGCCGTTATCCAATGCATCCTGCGTTGAGCTGATAGTTAAGGCATCACCATCCAGCACCAACTCGCCTTCGGTTTTGGCATACGCACCGTATATCAATTTCATCAGTTCTGTGCGGCCCGCGCCCATCAAACCACAGACGCCTAAAATTTCACTGCGATGCAGCGAGAACGACGCTTCTTTTACACCGGCACCGGAAAAGTCATTTACTTGCAGGCGCAACTCACCATGCGGGATCGTTAGTCGCGGATATTGTTCTTCCAGCCGACGCCCCACCATCATTTCGATTAAGGCGTCTTCATCCAGGGAAGCGACGATACGTTCCGCAATGAACTGGCCATCGCGTAATACAGTGACATCGTCGCAAATCTCAAAAATCTCTTTTAAACGGTGGGAGATATAAACAATGCCACGGCCTTCGGCTTTCAATTCCCGGATAACAGAGAACAATGCCTCGGTCTCGGTATCTGTCAGCGCGTCGGTTGGTTCATCCATGATGATGACGCGGGAAGAAAAACTGAGCGCCTTGGCAATCTCCACCATCTGCTGGGTACCAATGGAAAGCTCACCCACCAACTTGCGGCTGGAATGCGGCACTTTCAGACGCACCAATAATTTATCCGCCTCGGCATACATTTTTTTCCAGTCGATCCGACCTAAGCGGGTGACAAATTCACGACCGAGAAAGATATTTTCCGCAATGGTTAAACCGGAAATCAGATTTAATTCCTGATGAATAATACTGATCCCGGCTTCTTGCGATTGTTTTGGCCCAGAGAACGAAACTTCCTGATCTTGGTAATGAATTGACCCGGCATCCTTGCTATAAATTCCGGTTAACACTTTCATCAATGTCGATTTACCGGCACCGTTTTCCCCCAGTAAGGCCATGACTCGACCGGGATAAACGCTCAGTGACGCTCCCGATAAAGCCTTCACACCGGGAAACTGTTTGTCAATGCTCTGCATCTGTAGCAAGGGCTGCATACGGCCTCCTAGAACACGACGCCAGAGACAAAAATCACATTCGCATACGGCGTGCATTCACCGGTACGAACTACCGCTTTGCTGGTGTGCGTAGCGAGTTTGAACTCTTCGTGACTCACATAGTCAAAAATAATGGCTTTGTTTTGGGCCTTAGCGATATGTTGTAAATGTGCCAGTAATTCCGCATGCAACGCCGGGCTCACCTCTGTGAACTCACGCGCCATGATCACGCGTTCGATTTGCATCTCTTCGGTGATTGCGCGCACGACATCCATAAAACGCGGCACCCCCTGACTCACCGCTAAATCAATCCGCTCTGGTGCTGCCGGAATAGGTAACCCTGCATCGCCGACCACCAGTTGATCGGTATGCCCCATCGTGGCGATAACATGAGACAAAGGGGCGTTCAACAAAGCATGTTTTTTCATGAGCCGGCTCTCCGGATAAATAAACAGTTGAAATAAAATCAGCGAGGTCATGTACTGCATAAACAGTCTTAGCCAGAACATCCTGCTTTTCCAGAAGCCTTATTTATAATTGCGATCGCCATCGAAACGTTTCGATGAAAAAATTTAAGTGAATCGTATTAGCGGATGAGATATGAGCAGAAATAATTATGGCGAGGTATTCAAGGCAAAACCCCATAACGCCGGTTCGTTCCGATAAGCGTTAGAACACCACGCCAGAGACAAAAATCACATTGGCATACGGTGTACATTCGCCCGTGCGCACCACCGCCCGACTTAAATGCGTCATCTGTTTAAACTCGTCATGGCTGACATAATCGAAGCTGATAGTTCTGTCCTGCTCAGTAGCAAGATGTTCCAGATGGGCGATCAACTCGATGTGCAACGCCGGGCTGACTTCGGCAAACTCATGCGCCATGATCACGCGCTCTATTTGCATTTCTGCCGTCACAGCTTGCACAACATCCATAAATTTAGGCACACCCCGACTCACCGCCAAATCAATCCGTTCTGGTGCTGCCGGAATGGGTAATCCAGCATCACAGATAACCAGTTGATCGGTGTGGCCCAGCGTAGCGATCACATGCGACAACGGCGCATTCAGCAAGACATGTTTTTTCATGAGTGTTCCCTCGGCAAGATACAGAATAGATTAGCTTCTGAATCAAGGGTGGACGATCAATCATATTTGTTTTGTGATCAGAGCCAAAAGGTTAACATCGTTATCACTGCCAGAATTTTTTCCCCAGCTCCTCCTGCCGTTCAGACTCTGAAATACCAATATCTTTCAACATATGAGGAGACATTTCAGAAAGATAATAACGAGTCCTTCTCTTTTCTTTCCACAATCGCAATGCTGATAAAAATAACTTTAGTTTATCTAATGCACACTGACAGACACTTGAGAAAGAAACCCCATTTTTTATAGCTGATGTTATATCATTGTCCTGCATAATGCTGATTCCATAACAAGAGTTATCCAATGGAGTCAGCATAAGAAATGGGTGATAAGCAGACAAACCAGATTAACTAAAAAAAGCATAAGATAAACTTATATGTCAAAACTATTCCATCGCTTGAAATCACTGTATGTATTAGATGTGGTTCTGCAAACGGGCTCGTTCAGTCTGGCAGCAGAAAAACTGTATATAACGCAATCTGCAGTGAGCCAGCATATTAAACAGCTGGAGGAAGATCTGGGGCCACTGTTCATCCGCCAAGCTCGGTCTTTACAGCCCACAGGTCTGGCCGAATCGTTGCGCAATAGTTTAAAAAAGGGCTTTTTCGAACTGGAATATGGCTGGAATCAGGTGATGCAGCCGGATCAAAAAACACTGACCATTTCGGTATTACCCTCTTTTGCCAGCAGCTGGCTGATCCCTCGTTTAGAGCGTTTTAGCGAGCAATACCCAGAGATTGAATTACGGTTGTCAATGACCGATCAGCAAGTCGATTTTGATCGGGCTAATATTGATGCAGGTATTCGTTATGGCTTGGGGAATTACCCAGATCTAATCGTTCGTCATCTGATGGATGACTCTATTTTTCCAGTGGTAAGCGGTCAATTTACCGGATCTTTGAGTCTGAATGATCTAACCAACCATACACTAATCCGAGATAATTCAGGTGAGCATTTTAATTGGGAAGGCTGGCTGAAACTGGTTGGTAAACCCGATTTGCAACCAAAACGCTATCTGACCATATCTGACAGCAGCTTGATGATTAAAGCTGCAATGACCGGGCAAGGCATCGCACTTGGTCGGAGAAGTCTGGTTCAAGATGAACTAACATCCGGTATGTTATGCCAACCATTTAAACAAGAGATGGAAAGCCCCTTCTCTTATTATCTTGTGATGCCGCAACGCTCGCGAAACCACAAAGAATTGAAACTCTTTACCCAGTGGCTGATAGAAGAAATTAACCACTTTAAAAAGCCGTCATAGCAACTTGTACGTATCAACGAGACTAACTTTTTAACAAAGAACCCAAAACATATGAACACTAACGATGGAAGCTTATTAAGTTTTTGGCAACAACAACTGGAAAACTGGCTGGAACAACACCATACCGAAACCGATGGTGCACATGATATTGC
>CALMKU010000260.1 GCA_937866945.1 uncultured Tolumonas sp. | reverse complement strand
TTCGGTTTAGGCACCGATGCCTGTAGAGGGGTGACATGATGTCGCCCCTTCGTTTTTCTGCGTTTCAGCATTCACTCTCCGGTTTTCTACCTATCTATTTCAAAAAATAACCGTCGATGTGCAACTCGTGAGATTAAAATTGCGATTGGTGTTGCAGTAGTTAACCGACATTTAGCTAATATACAGATAGATGAGAAGTAAACCGGAGTGTGTCCCTGATAACCCCGGGGGGAAGCCGGGGTTATTTTTTGCTGCTTTATTGATCTGTACCGGCGCTGATCACCATTAATGATGTTTAAATGATGCATCATTAATGAAAAGGAGTTTGCCATGAGCCAGTCAGTACACGGTCACGATGTAATGCACATGATGCTGGAGTTGGGTGGTCAGTTTACCCGCGACAGTCTGAAATCAGCCATCGAAACCCGCTTTGGTGCGGATACCCGTTTTCATACTTGCAGCGCGGAAGACATGACCGCTTTGCAGTTGATCGATTTTCTGGAAGCAAAAGGCAAATTTGTTGCTGCTGCTGATGGTTTCAACACCCGCGAAGAGCATATCTGTCAGCATTGATTTTCCCAGACAGGTTTCAACACAAAAATGGTGCCTCAATGAGTGCACCATTTTTGTTTACACGGGTTAGAGATTCAGAAATTAAAGCGGTAATACGCGTTGTACGATTCGATACCGGCGTTGTTGGAGCTGATCCCGGCATTGGAGTAATGTAAGGCCTGAATACCGATGGTGTGACGCTGATAAAAGCGGATCCCAACGCCAAACCGATCTTCAAAATTGACACTGGAACCCAGGTCCCGATCTTCCAGCTTATTGCGACTAAATGCTGCCAGACCAATTCCGGCTTCCACAAATGGCTGCACTACCGCATTGGCTGAGCCAAACTCATAGGTCAGAACTGGCGATGCGGACAAACTGTGGGTATTCACTGTGTTATCACTTTCCCAGTAGGTATAACCGAGCGTCCAATAGCCGCTGAGTCGGCCAATATCGGAGTCAAACCAACTTTGTTGCCAGGGAAATTGCAACCCGACACGATAAGTCATAGTGCTATCGGCAGAATGACCAAGTGCTACCGAGATATCCGTTGCCGTACTGGCGGAACTGACCAGCAATGCCAGCCCGCCCAGCATAGCGGTAGATCGGGATCGAAGGACAGAAACAGTCGACATAGACGCCTCCTGTGGAACAAGAAATGGTTCTCACGCTGCTCCGCGTGCGGATGTTACTGATTTAAGTATAGGTTTTTTCCACAGAAATGCCGGAGGAACGACTAACATCGCCTGTTGTGCGTGGTTTTGCTAGACTGGTCGCTTGTTTACGACTTTTTATTTTGCCTTTCTTTCGGATTACAGCATATGAGCGTGATTACTGCGGCAGTAATGTTATTTCTGATTATGGATCCTGTCGGCAATCTGCCGATTTTTCTCTCAATTTTACGACCGTTACCGGAAGGACGCCGCCGTAAGGTGATGATCCGCGAATTATTGATTTCACTGGTCGTGATGTTGATTTTCCTGTTTACCGGTCAGGAATTGCTAAACCTGCTTAACCTGAAACAGGAAGCGGTCAGTATCGCCGGCGGCATCGTGTTGTTCCTGATTGCCTTGCGCATGATTTTCCCTGGTGAAGGCGGTGTAACGGGTTTACCGGAAGGCGAAGAGCCGTTGATCGTGCCGATGGCGATCCCGATGATTGCCGGTCCGTCCATTCTGGCGGCGCTGGTGCTGCTGTCGCACCAATATCCGACGCAGATGACCGATTGGGTGCTGGCACTACTGTTAGCGTGGGGCGCGTCAGCCGTGATCCTGATGTTCTACGAACAGGTGCACAAACTGTTGGGCGAGCGGGTGCTGACGGCGATGGAACGTCTGATGGGGATGTTGTTGGTGATGATCTCCGTACAGATGTTACTCGATGGCGTGGTGCAATACCTGCATCGTTGAGTGAATTTTCCTGTCTCTAAGCGGTCATTCGACCGCTTTTTTTATCGTTGTTTTCCATATAGCTTCGCCGTTTTGTTTCCAATGGAAACCACAAAAGGAGAAATTTGTAAACATTATTGTAATGAGAATCATAATCATTTAGATTTCTGCGAATGAAAATTATTACCAAAGGAATGTAAATGTTTCCCTATAACAAAATAACCCTTTTGATCTCGGCTTCCTTAGTTTCTGCTGCATATCCTGCTTTCGCGCAACCAACCGATCCGGAGACCACGGAGTTAAGTACCGTGGTCGTAACAGAACAGGCTGACACCACAGTTACTGAAGGCAGCAAGGCTTACACGACACCAGCGACCGATTCGGCCACCAAATTTAAGCTGTCACCAAAACAGACACCGCAGACGGTATCGACCATCACGCATGCCCAGATGGAAGATTATGCAATGTCAGACATTCAACATGTCATGGCCAGCACGCCCGGCGTGAACGTCGAGCAGGTTGAAACCAACCGCACCTATTACACCTCGCGTGGTTTTGATATCACCAATTTCCAGACAGATGGCTCAGGTATGCCGCTGACGTTTGGTAACCAGCAAGGTGATATCGACACCATTATCTATGATCATATCGACATTACGAAAGGGGCCAATGCCCTACTCAATGGTACGGGCGATCCGTCGGCGACGGTCAACATGGTGCGTAAGCGCCCGACCGAAGAGGCACAAATTAGCCTGAACGGAGCTGCCGGTTCGTGGAATCAGCGCCGGGTGGAAGGTGATGTTTCCGGTAAAATCTCGGAAAACGGCAAGCTCCGGGGTCGTGTGGTGACCGCGTTGCAGGATAAAGATTCCTATCTCGATCGTTACAGCGCTAATCGCAACGTATTTTACGGGATCGCGGAAGCCGATCTGACCGATAACACCATGCTCACGGTGGGTATGCAATATCAGGAAAACAAAACTGACAGCCCGCTGTGGGGCGCATTACCGCTGGTTTACAGTGATGGTTCACCGACTAACTACGATGTTTCGACATCAACCGCCACCGATTGGTCGTATTGGAATACCAAAGAGAAACGTGGCTTTATTGAGTTATCCCACGCGTTAGCCAATGACTGGAAACTGAAATCGTCGTTTACCCACATTGATTTCTCACAAGATTCAGAGCTGTTTTATGTGTACGGTGAGCCAGATAAAAACACCGGTCTTGGATTGTATTCCTACCCGAGTGCTTATACTGGCGCCAATCAGCAAAATATTGCCGATATCAATCTAAGCGGGCCTTTCCAGCTGTTTGGTCGTGAGCATCAGTTGGTGACCGGAGCCAGCATTTCCCATTCCAACGTCCGTCAGTGGTCGGGCTACGGTCAGGGCATTGGTACTTCGATTGGCGATTTCAATGCATGGAATGGTCAATATGCTAAACCATCCTTCGATGCATCGACCAACGATGGTCGGCATAAACATGATCAGCGCACCGGTTATCTGGCTTCCCGTTTTAGTGTTACCGATGATCTGTCGTTGATTACCGGTGCCCGCTGGACCAATTTTACCACCGAAGGTGTATCATACGGGGTATCACAAGATTCGAAAGGCAACAGCGATGTCACTCCGTATGTCGGTGTGGTGTATGACTTAACTGCAAATTATGCGCTGTATGCCAGTTACTCTGATATTTTCACGCCACAATCTAAGGTTGATATCAATGACAACGTATTGGCTCCGGTTACTGGTAAAGCCTATGAAACGGGTGTGAAAGGCGAGTTTATGGATAAACGCCTGAATACCACGCTGGCGCTGTTTAAAACCAAACAAAGCAATGTCGCGGAATCAGCCGGTTCCTCAGGCGGTAAAACTTACTACAAAGGTCTCGACCTGCAGAGTGAGGGTTATGAATTCGATATCGCTGGTCGTGTCTATGATGATCTGGAAGTCTCTGGTGGGTTCACGCATGTGAACATTGAAAATGCTGATGGGTCAGAGGCAAAAACTTACACCCCTCGCAACCAAATTAAAACCATGGCGACCTACCGGGTACAGAAATGGAAGATGGGTGCCGGCGTGAACTGGCAGAGTGATATCTATACAACAGTCAACAGCTACAAGGTGACGCAAGACAGCTATGCGCTGCTGAATCTGATGGCGGGTTATCAATTCACACCAAGCCTCAGTGCAACGCTGAATGTATATAATGTCACGAATGAAAAGTATTACAACAGCTTCTACTGGACACAGGCTTACTACGGCGCGCCACGTAATGCGATGCTGAATGTAAGCTGGAAATATTAATCACTGGTAAACAAAACCAGTAAACAAAAAAGGCGCAGTCGACTAGCTGCGCCTTTTCTATGGCTTGAATACCAGTAGTAATCGTTAAGTTGCTTTTTGATTCCGCTTGGCTTCAATTTCGGCTTTTTTCTTCTGGGCGGCTTCATAAATAGCGCCACGCAACTCAATCATGCGGAAGAAACCAAACAGCAATAGTTCAATGTAATCACGCTTGGTCAGTTTGATCATATCTTTCGCCACCAGGGTCATAATGGCGGCCTGAATGGCATGCACCGTCAGCACTAACACGGCAAACACCGGGATCAGCGTGTGGATCTTGCCTTCGAGCGGATGAAGAAAGGTGAAATACACACTACCTAGCCAAAACCCCATAACGATCAATTTGGCTAACAACAAAAATAACCATTTCATGATGTTGGACTCTCCCGCAAATACAGCTGGTAACACACCTGACCAGCCTGTTTGTCTTTTAATAATTGCCAGTTCGCCGGGATCAGCGGCGCGGTACCTTCGTTTTCCCGTTCCAGATAAATCAACGCCCGATCGGCCAGCCAACCTTGCTGTTCCAGTAATGGGATCACCGCAGTCAGCAGCTCTTTACGAAACGGTGGATCTAAAAATACCAGCTCGAACGGCTCGCTACATCCGGCCTGCAGCACCTGCAAGGCATCACGGCAGACGACCTGCGCTTGCGTACACTGCAGCGTCTGCAAATTAGCCTGCAGCTGCCGGGCGGCTTTCGGCTCTTGTTCGATCATCATGACATAACTGGCATAGCGGGAGAGTGCTTCAAATCCCAAACTGCCACTTCCGGCAAACACATCCAAGCAACGGCTATCGCGCACTTCGGTGGCTAACCAGTTGAATAGTGTCTCTTTTACCCGATCGGTGGTGGGGCGCAGCCCTTCAACGTCATGCACCGGTAATTTGCGTCCACGCCATTGGCCACTGATCAGACGGATGCTACCGGCACGGCCAGTCGATGGGGTGGAACGAGGAGAAGAAGTTTTGCTACGCGCCATGGGGTTTCTTCATCAAAAGCAGGAAAAGGTGGTAGTATGACGCCCAGTTTATGTTCCGTCATCGCCAGCGAAGACGGCATTCTAGCAGTCAATGCAGCAAGTGAGTAATCGTTAATGGCAAAAGGACTTTTCTCCTGGTTCGGCCGGGGATCGAAAGATAAAGCAGCACTGGAAGAAACCGTAAAAACCACACCGGTAGCCGAACAACCAACCCCTGAATCGGTTGTGGTTACGTCGTCGATCGAACCTGAAATAACACCCCACGTCACAGAAGCAGAACCTGCTGTGGTGGAAGCCGAAGCCGTCATGACAGAAACGGCGGAGCCGGAGGTTGTTTTTGAACCAGAAACACCGGTAGATGACTCGGTCAGCGACTTTATTGCAACGGATTCTGCTGAGGTGGCTGAATTTCACGAAGAGACGCAAGAGCGCCCAAAACGTGCCGGATTGTTCAGCCGTTTAGTTAAAGGGCTGATGCGTACCCGTGAATCAATCGGTGCCGGTTTCATGGCGCTGTTTCGCGGTAAAAAACTCGATGACGATCTATTTGATGAGCTGGAAACCCAGTTACTGACCGCCGATCTGGGCGTGGAAACCACCCAGCGCATCATGCAAAACCTGATCAAACAGGCTAAGTTCCATCAGTTGAAAGATGCTGAAGCGTTGTATGATCTGTTGAAGCAGGAAATGGCCGCTATTTTACAACCGGTCAGCCAACCGTTGCAGATCGACAGCAGCAAAACGCCGTATGTTATTTTGATGATCGGCGTTAACGGCGTGGGTAAAACTACGACTATTGGTAAGTTAGCCAAACACTTCCAGGCACAAGGTAAATCGGTAATGTTAGCAGCGGGGGATACCTTCCGTGCAGCGGCTGTTGAGCAGTTACAAGTCTGGGGTCAACGCAACCATATTCCGGTCATTGCCCAGCATACCGGTGCTGATTCTGCATCCGTGATCTTTGATGCCATTCAGGCGGCGAAATCGCGCAATATCGATATTCTGATCGCTGACACTGCAGGCCGGTTACAGAACAAAGGCCACCTGATGGAAGAATTGAAAAAGATCGTGCGGGTGATGAAAAAGCTGGATGACAGCGCACCACACGAAGTAATGCTGACGCTCGATGCCAGCACCGGCCAGAATGCGATCAGTCAGGCGAAGCTGTTCGGTGAAGCGGTGGGTGTCAATGGGATTACTCTGACCAAACTCGATGGCACCGCCAAAGGCGGCGTGATTTTCGCCATTGCCAATCAGTTTGGTATCCCAATTCGTTATATCGGTGTTGGTGAAGCGATTGAAGATCTCCGTCCATTCGAAGCCAATGATTTTATCGAAGCGCTGTTTGGCGGAGAACAACACTAAACCATGATCCAGTTCGACCATGTCAGTAAAGTGTACAGCGGTGGACACATGGCACTGCAAAAGGTCAGCTTCCAGCTGCGTTCGGGTGAAATGGCGTTTCTGACCGGTCACTCCGGTGCCGGTAAAAGTACCTTACTGAAACTGATCAGCGTGCAGGAGCGGCCTTCCGATGGCCGTATTCTGTTCAACCGCCGCGATCTCTCACAGATCACCAAAGCGGATGTGCCGTTTATCCGTCGCCAGATTGGCATGATATTTCAGGATCACCGTCTGCTGCTCGACCGCTCTGTCTTCGACAACGTGGCATTGCCACTGCAGATCGCCGGGGCCTCACCGCTGGAAATTCAAAAACGCGTCATGGCCGCACTGGATAAAGTCCATCTGCATAACAAAGCTCAGCATGTCCCGATGATGCTTTCCGGTGGTGAACAGCAACGCGTCGGTATTGCCCGCGCGATAGTTAATATGCCGCCGTTACTGCTGGCCGATGAACCAACCGGTAACCTTGATGCCGCGCTGGCGCATGACATCATGCAACTGTTCCGTGAGTTGAACGCACAAGGTGTTGCGGTGTTGATTGCCAGCCATGACCAAGCACTGATTGCCGAAAGCGGGCAACGTAAACTGGTGCTGCAGCACGGGCGGTTAGTGGAAGATACCTTGGGGGCACAACATGGCGCGTAAATCGACTTCACATGTGCAGCCAACACCGGGGCAGGGTAGCCGTTTTTCGCTGTGGCTGTTTATCCATATCCAGCAACTGCGGCAAACCATGCGCGAGATCTGGCATACACCACTGACATCGTTGATGACGATTGGTGTGATCGGGGTTAGTTTAGCCTTACCGGCGGCTTTACTGGTGATTTTGAAAAACGCCGAAAATGTCACCGCACAGTGGGAAAATGGCACGCAAATTACTCTCTATCTGCAAAAAGGCACGACCGAAGCGGAATTGCAGGCATTGCAAGATCGCATCCGGCAAAACAGTCAGGTGGAATCAATACGTTATATTTCGCCGGAACAAGGCATGAGTGAGTTCAAGGCGCTGTCCGGTTTTTCTGAAGCGCAAGCCTATCTGTCGGATAACCCGTTACCACCAGTGCTGGAAGTGACACCACGGCAAGCCTTCCGTACGCCGCAGCAAAGCGAGCAGTTACTGCAAAGCTTACGGCAGGAAAGTGCCGTCCAGCAGGGCAAACTGGATATTCAGTGGGTGACCCGGTTGAATGGCATCATTGGTCTGGCTCGTCAGTTGGTGCATGTGTTTGCGGGTTTCCTGGTTATCGGGCTCTTGCTGACCGTTGCTAACACCTTGCGTTTGTATATCTTTAACCGTCGGGCGGAAATTGAGGTCATGAAGCTGGTGGGGGCCACCGATGGCTTTATCCAGCGACCGTTTCTTTACTTAGGCTTCTGGTATGGTGCAGTGGGTGGTTTAGTGGCCTGGTGGCTGTCAGAAGTGTTGCTGTTACTCAGTGAGAAAGCAGTAACTTACCTGGCCGAATTATATGACAGCAGTTTCCGTCTGGTGGGCTTGGGCTCTGCCGATGGCGGTTTGCTGATCCTGCTCGGCGTTTCGCTCAGTATGGGGGCGGCGTGGTTTTCCGTGCATAAACACTTAAGCGAGATTGAACCAAAATAAAGATTGCAGCCATCGGGCCCCAAATAAGTACTCATAAAATTAATTTGAAAAATTTTGAAGAGAAAGTGAACTTTTGTGCAAACGCGCTGTCTGATTATTTGAGGGTTAATTCTGTTGGGAAAGTTATCTTTCTCCTTTGGCTTGGTGATGATGTATTTTTGATACTTGGTATATCGGAAACATGCTCAGATTTCGGGGAGTCTTTAGGTCTCCCCTTTTTTATGTCTAAAATTTGTTAACAAGCGTGACAAGATGTGCAAAACTTGATATTGAACAAGTTTAAATATCCCGATTGCTTGCGGGATATGTTATTACACAACCTTTGAATGAAGCATTCGACGTAAGGTAAAAGAGGTATTCGATGAGTACTGCACTTCAGCGCAATTTAGTTCTAGTTCCTCAGGGTAGTCTTGAGGGCTATATTCAGGCGGTAAACAGCATACCGATGCTGACGGCTGAAAAAGAACGGGAACTGGCTGAACAATTACAAAACCATGGTGATTTGGAAGCTGCCCGTCAGTTGGTTATGTCACATCTGCGTTTTGTGGTGCACATCGCACGCAACTATTCTGGCTATGGATTGCCGCAGGCTGATCTGGTTCAGGAAGGTAACATCGGCTTGATGAAAGCGGTAAAACGCTTTGATCCAACGGTCGGTGTGCGTCTGGTCTCGTTTGCGGTGCATTGGATCAAAGCCGAAATTCATGAATATGTGCTGCGTAACTGGCGTATGGTCAAAGTCGCCACCACCAAAGCGCAACGTAAGTTGTTCTTCAACCTGCGCAAAAACAAAAAACGCCTCGGCTGGTTTAACCAAGACGAAGTGCGCACCGTCGCCAATGAATTAGGCGTGTCACCAGAAGATGTGACCGAGATGGAAGCGCGGATGAGTGGTCAGGATCACTCCTTCGATGGTTACGACGATGACGACTGCGAAAGCAATTTTGCACCGGCACAATATCTGGAAGATAAATCATCTGATCTGGCTGCCGTGTATGAAAATAGTAACTGGGACAACCATGCTGAACACCGTCTGAGCTATGCCCTGCAAGGTCTGGATGAGCGTAGCCAGCAGATCATCCGTGCCCGTTGGTTGGATGAAGATAACAAGCTGACACTGCAAGAGTTGGCCGATCGTTACGGCGTCTCGGCGGAGCGCGTGCGACAGCTGGAAAAGAACGCGTTGAAGAAGCTCAAGGATGTGCTGGAGGCGTAAGGCCTAACTAAACCACGAAAGGTCTCTTTAGCGAGGCCTTTTTTTTGGCGGTAAAAAGGAGAAAGAAGCATGAAACTGCTGAAGCAATTATTTGAACAAAATCGCGAATGGGCTGAGCAGATCAAAGCGGAAGATCCCCAGTTTTTTGAAAAATTGGCATCACAACAAGCGCCGGAGTATTTGTGGATCGGTTGCTCGGACAGTCGAGTGCCCGCAAACGAATTACTTGGTTTACTACCGGGCGATGTCTTTGTGCATCGTAACGTGGCGAATCTGGTGGTGCACACCGATTTTAACTGTCTGTCGGTGATCCAATATGCGGTAGAAGTGTTGAAAGTGAAACACATCATCGTGTGTGGTCATTATCACTGCGGTGGTGTCATTGCCGCGATGGGTCATAAAGAATATGGTCTGATTGATAACTGGTTACGCAACATTAAAGATATCAATTATAAATATCGGGATCATATTGAAGAAATTGAGGACGAACATGAGCGGCAGGACTATATGTGCGAGCTGAATGTGCTCGAGCAGGTTGCTAATGTTTGTTACACCTCGATTGTGCAGAATGCATGGCGACGCGGGCAGGAACTGGCAGTACATGGCTGGATCTATGACGTCAAAGATGGCTTGTTGCGTGACCTGGATATCACGGTTAACGCGTTAGAGCAGATCCCGGACGTGTATCGCTCTTCCTGCGAAAAAGTATCCGCCTTGCATCATCCTAAATAAATTCTAAAGATACTGCCCCAACCACGCTGGGGCAGCCGCGCATCAATAATCTCATTTCAACCAACTACATGCGTTCAGATTACAGTTTTTGCTGTACGCTGGTGGCGGCATCTTTGACTTTTTCACCGCCACGCTGAATATCCTGCCCCATACCATGAATGGTGTTGCAAGCGCTCAGGAAGAACATGGCAAATAAGAGCCCGGTGATCGTTTTCATCATTTTTCCTCGTTAATGCAATACGATAAATATAATTCAGCACACGGACTTCGCCGAGAAAGAATCTATTATAACGTGATGATTGTTAACATATACC
Organism: uncultured Tolumonas sp.; assembly: GCA_937866945.1. Lineage (GTDB taxonomy): Bacteria > Pseudomonadota > Gammaproteobacteria > Enterobacterales > Aeromonadaceae > Tolumonas. Next base: position 37,309 of record CALMKU010000260.1, on the reverse strand, counting down.
CAAAGTAATTGGCGTTGCAGCAAGGCGACCAGTGAGCGAATCCCCATGAGCATAGATAGACTATGTGATTGGGGTGAGTGAACGCCGTCAACGACGCTGCAACTTCAAGTACGAAGGGTATAGCATGTAGTCGGGCAGACAGGGATATTGAGGGAGCATGAAGAAAAACAAAAGCCTTCTGACGGAACAATTTATTACCGAATGGCTGACGCCGGATGTGGGTTTTGTCTTTCGTTCCGGTGAGGTGTTGGATGATTTTAGCAGCCCGTATCAACACATTGAGGTGATGGAAACGGCGGCTTTTGGCCGGGTATTTCGCCTGGATGGTTACCTGATGACCTCGGAAGCCGATGAGTGGTTTTATCATGAAAATCTGAACCATATTCCGGCTATCACGCATCCTGATCCACGCTCTGCGCTGATTATCGGTGGTGGTGATGGTGGTTCGGCGCGTCAACTGCTGAAATATCCCAGCATCGAACAGGTCGTCGTTTGTGAGTTGGATGCCGGTGTGGTGGCGATTGCCGATGAATATTTCGCTAAAGTTCATCAGGGTGCTTTTCATGATCCACGTTTGCAGCTCGTCATCGGTGATGGCTTAAAATACGTGGCAGAGTCACAGCAACAATTTGATCTGATCATCCTTGATTTGACTGACCCACAGGGTTACGCCGAACCCCTGTATACCCGTGAATTTTTCGCTGATTGTGCGCGCTTGATCGGTGAGCACGGTTTGTTATCACTGCATATTGGTTCACCACAGTTTCACGCGACACGCTTTCGGGATCTGTTTGATGAGTTAAAGGCGGTATTTCGGGTGGTGCGTCCGATGCTGGTGCCGATCACCTTATACGGTGGTTTCTGGGGCATGGCCTGTGCCAGTCAATTGCGAGATCCAAAACGGCTGGATGCCAACACTGTCGAACAACGCTTGCAGCAACGCGGTATCACCGGTCTGAACTATTACAATGGTGACACGCATCAAGCGGCATTGGCCTTACCTAACTTTGTGCGCCAATTACTGCAACAAACGGAATAGAGCCTGTTGGATAACAGGCTCGTTGCTAAAGGCATGGTGATGCAGTGGAATGTTAGCGTTGTTTACCGGGATAACGTGGTTTCTTCAGGTTTTCAACCGAGAAAATATCGTTCAGTTGTGCTTCGCTGAGCAGCCCGCGTTCCAAGACCGCTTCGCGGACCGATTTGCCGGTCGCGACACACTCCTTACCAATTTCATCACAGGCATGGTGGCCGATATACGGTGTCAGGAACGTAACCAGACCAATTGAACTGAACACATACGCTTCACAACGCTCTTTATTGGCAGTAATGCCTTCCACGCATTTTTCGCGCAGACAGGTACAGGCATTGCTGAGCAGGCTGAGAGATTCAAACATACACTGGGCAATCACAGGTTCCATCACATTGAGCTGTAGCTGACCGGCCTCGGCGGCCATGGTGACGGTGACATCGTTACCAATCACCTTGAAACAAACCTGATTCACCACTTCCGGGATCACCGGATTAACCTTCGCCGGCATGATGGAAGAACCGGCCTGCCGTTGTGGCAGGTTGATTTCGTGTAAGCCAGCGCGCGGGCCAGAACTGAGCAGACGTAAATCGTTGCAGATCTTCGATAGTTTCATCGCCAATCGTTTATAGGCACTGTGCAGGATCAGATACGCACCACAGTCGGAAGTTGCTTCGATCAGATCTTCGGCTGGCACATAACTATGGCCTGTGATTTCTGCCAGGTAACGGATCGCCAGTGCGGAATAATCCGGCGGCGTGTTCATGCCGGTGCCAATGGCGGTGGCACCTAAATTCACTTCCAGCAATAGTTCCTGACAACGGCCAATGCTTTTTATTTCTTCGCGTAATGTCACCGCAAACGCATGAAACTCCTGCCCGAGCGTCATCGGCACCGCATCTTGCAACTGGGTGCGCCCCATCTTCAGCACATCATTAAAGCTGATAGCTTTATCATCAAAGGCTTTGATCAATTTTTTCAGCTGTTCTAACAGCCCGAAGGTACTTTCATATAGCGCCACGCGAAAGGCGGTCGGGTACACATCATTGGTCGACTGGCAGCGATTCACATCGTCGTTCGGATTTAAGATCTCATAAGCGCCTTTTGGCTGACCTTGTAACTCGAGCGCCAGATTGGCGATCACTTCATTGGCGTTCATATTGACCGAGGTGCCAGCCCCGCCCTGAAACAGATCGATCGGGAACTGATCAAAACAACGTTCGGTGGTCAGCATCAGATCACAGGTATTAATGATCATCTCGGCTTTATTTGCATCCAGTGTGCCGAGCGCGCGGTTAGCTAATGCGGCGGCTTTTTTGGTATGCAGTAAACCACGAATAAAAACCGGTACATCGCTGATCCGCTGTTGGCTGATTTGGAAGTTATCTACCGCCCGCAAAGTGTGGATGCCGTAGTAATGTTGGTTATCTACCTGCATGCCGCCGAGCAGGTCTTCTTCTTGTCGGAACTGATTGGTCATGATGATCTCTGCACTGATTTGGGCTGATAAACCAAGTATGGCACAGCCATTTTAGCTGATTAATCAGTACGCATGGATGTTTACGTTGGTAGTGGTAAAACAAATAACTAGATTGTTTTTGTTTGTTGCAACAAAGGGGTAAATAACGGTTTTATGTCGTGATCATGGTGCGATTGTGCAGATATCATCGCACTTGGTAGGGGAATACGTTATTATTCGCCTCTTTTCCAACATACGGCTGCTGTGCGTTCCGTATTCTGTTTAATCCATAGGAGAGGAAGCCTGTGAACTTTACTAATCCGACGACGATTACGTTCGTCATCTACATTCTGGCGATGATCGGCATTGGCTTTGCCGCATGGCGCTATACCCGCGATCTGTCCGACTATATTCTCGGTGGCCGTAGTCTGGGTAGTTTTGTTACCGCCATGAGTGCTGGTGCTTCGGACATGAGTGGCTGGTTGTTGCTGGGCCTGCCGGGTGCCGTTTATGCGTCAGGCGTTTCTGAAAGCTGGATCGCCATTGGTTTGATTATCGGCGCTTGGTTTAACTGGCAGTTTGTGGCGGGTCGCTTACGTGTGTATACCGAAATTACCCGCAACGCCTTAACGCTGCCGGATTATTTTACCCATCGTTTTGAAGATAAAACCAAAATCCTGCGCGTGATCGCAGCCTTGGTGATTCTGGTTTTCTTCACTATTTACTGTGCCTCCGGCATGGTGGCCGGCGCGCGTTTGTTCGAGCAAACTTTTGGGCTGAGTTACGACACGGCGTTATGGGCGGGTGCTGCAGCGACGATCCTGTATGTGTTTGTCGGTGGCTTTCTGGCGGTCAGCTGGACAGATACCGTGCAGGCATCATTGATGATTTTTGCCCTGCTACTCACGCCAGTGATGGTGATCATGCATGCCGGCGGTTTTGCTGACGCAGTGCAGGCGATCAATACACTGGATGTGAAATACAGCGACATGTTTCATGGTACCACCACGATCGGCATTATTTCGCTGATGGCGTGGGGTTTAGGTTATATGGGGCAGCCGCATATTTTAGCTAGGTTCATGGCGATCAGCTCGGTTGATGCCATGCCTAATGCACGCCGGATCGGTATGACCTGGATGATCCTGTGTCTGGGCGGTGCCGTGGCCGTGGGTTACTTTGGTATCGCGTATTTTGCTGCGAATCCGCAGCAGGGTGCCACAGTGCAAGCTAATCATGAAACCGTCTTTATTACGTTGTCGCAGGTGCTGTTTAACCCGTGGATTGCCGGTGTTCTGCTGTCAGCGATTTTGGCTGCGGTCATGAGCACGCTGTCTTGTCAGTTGTTGGTTTCATCCTCAGCGCTGACCGAAGACTTTTACAAAGTATTCTTCCGCCCGGATGCTTCACAAAAAGAGCTGGTGTGGGTGGGTCGTCTGATGGTGCTGCTGGTGGCGGTGATTGCGATTGTGATCGCCCGTGATCCAGCGAGTAAAGTGCTGGGTCTGGTCGGTTATGCGTGGGCCGGTTTCGGTGCCGCATTTGGTCCGGTGGTAATTTTATCGCTGCTGTGGCCGCGTATGACGCGTAATGGCGCACTGGCCGGTATGCTGGTTGGCGCGTTGACTGTGATTATTTGGCGTAACGGTGCGTGGTTCGGCTTGTATGAAATGGTGCCCGGTTTCTTATTGTCCGGTGCCGCGATCATCCTGTTCAGTTTACTGGATAAAGCACCATCCATGCGCATGCAGCAAGATTTTGCTCAGATGGAAGCAGAGATGGTTAATCCGGGGGCATCCCTGACGGCACCGGTCATCGATTAAATTAAAACAGACAAGCCCGTTTTACCTTGTTTAGCGTGTAAAACGGGCGTGAATAACTCAACTCAACGTACTGTTCCGTGCCAATCTCCTGCTCTTGCATCAGGGCGGACACCGGTTTACTCTCCAGAACCTGATACGGTAATGTCGTCACTTTCTTCATCAGCGCATTGATCATCAGCTCATTCTTCCGTTGGCGCTCTTCTTTTTGTCTGATCATTTCTGCGATTTCAGACGGTTTGTCAACCGGTTCAATGGCGTGGAGATCGGTAAACGTGTTGTCGGTCAGAGTCATGGTAGTTGTCTGTGCCTGTTGTTCTTCTGGTTCTACTTCGGGCAGATGACTGTTTCTGGTCGCAGTGTCCGCATCTGTTCCCGCGCTATCAGCCGTTGTATCAACCAGTAACGACGCGACGGTTACTGATTCATCCTGCTTTTTTTCGGGTTTATCCGGTGATGCCATACTGACCTGCAGTAGTCGCACCGATTGACGTTCTTCCGCACCAATGGCAACCAATGGCTGTAGTTCCTTATGACTACTGGTTAAGATCGTGATCGGTGCATCCGGCACGGTTATTGTCAATTTACCAAGTAGCCATGCCCAGAATATCCGCGGAACAGGCATGTGTGCCGGATTGACCAGTAATTGAATATGGAGGTTCTGTTCCCGTTGAATGGTCAGTAATTGTCGGGTGATGGAGAGTGGGATCGCACCATCCGGCGCAGAAAGTGTCACCAGTATCTGTGGATACATCTGCAGATTCAGTTGTGCCAGTTGGGCAACGTTATCTGCTTCTAGTATAAGAATATTGTTTTCCATATTAACTCCGCGCTGATTATCGGTATTTTTAATATTTATGAGTCATTTAGGTTGCCAGTAATGCTGGGTTTCGAATGAAGTCGAATTGAGCGTAGGGATTGAATATTAATTTGCAGCGGTTTTATACAGAATTCACTTATTTTTACTCTGTAACAAATGACAGGTGATGTTTCGGGCGGGTATAGAAGGGTATAGCTAATCGCAGAAGAAGCGGCGCTCTGGACAGAGCGCCGTCAGAAAACTTATAAAATTTGTTTCAGCAGGATATGCGCTTTAAAACGCTGAATGCGGGTGAGTAAGCGTTTTACCGCATCCGGATAATCCTGTAACTGTTCCAGCTCGCTGAAATGAGTCAGGCGACGGGTGTGTTGCAGAATATTGGCGCGCTCCGCTGCAAAACGTTCGCACAACAGGCGATGCGGGTCGCGCAATAACATGCCATTTTCCAGATCGAGGGCCCAGGCGCGCGGGTTCAGATTGCTGCCGGTGATCAGGCTCAGCTGGTCATCCACAAAAATGCCTTTCAGATGATATGAGTGCTGCTCATGCTGCCATAGCATGATGTTGAGCTGTCCGTTATCAATGTAATTTTGATAACGATTTGCAAAACGGCGCAGATTAATTTCATACAGATAAGGTAAACCACCGACGGTTTTAAACTGCTCACAAGGTGGAATGTAGAAATCATTGGCGGTCTTATCACCAACGACTATTGTTACTTTCACTTTGCGTTGCAACAGGCCGCTGATATCGCGTGCCAGCGAGCTGGGCGGGTTAAAATATGGCGTGCAGATGAATATTTCCTGTGAAGCACTGCGCACCAGATCGCGGATGGCATGATTCAGGCGATTACCGCGCTTGCCTAAACCCAGCAGCGGGGTAACTCCAAATTGGCGTGGGCCAATGACACTCTCTTCAAACTCATAACGACCGGCTTGTAAACGACGACGGAAACGGCGTTGTTCTGCTTTGATCTGTTTGATACCGGGGATCTGGGTTTTATCCAACCGTGGTACTGCCACATCGTTGACAAAATGACGTAAGATCAACCGTGCGAAACTGTCGGCCAGATCGGCATTCTGGATTTGGTGGTAACGATCGAAACGATAACGATCTTGTTGATGCAGATAAACATTATTCAGGCTGGCACCGGAATAGAGCAGGGTGTTATCAAACAGGAATCCCTTCAGGTGTAATACGCCTAACCATTCGCGGCGTTTGACCGGCACTCCGTAAAAAGGAATATCACAGGACGGATATTTGCTGGCAAATTCCTGATACATCAGATGATTACCAGATTGTGCACCTTTACCAATCAAGCCGCGTTGCGCCCGATGGAAATCAACAAAGATTTTAATGTCCAGCTGTGGGCGTGCTTGTTTGGCGGCATACAGTGCCTGCATGATTTCACGACCGGCCTCATCGTCTTGCAGATAGAGCGCAACCAGATAGATCCGGCGTTCGGCCTGAGCAATCAGCTCAAGAATACGCTGTTTGAACTGACTGGCCTGGTGCAGGATCTGCATGGCGTCACTGTCCACTGGTAGCAGCGGCAATTTTTCCAGTTGGCGGCGAAAATAGGCTGAATACAGCATGGCGTTCCTTGTGGCTAGCTTGCTAAATAGCGCAGCAAATAAATCAGATTGTAACAATCGTAGCTGCTGACTGCCAGTTTGCTGGTCAGTCAGCACTACATTTGACGAGGCCATGATGTTGATAATCAAATGGCCGCAGTGGCTTGTTCCAGCCACAATAAATCACTTCCTTGCAACGAAGGTGCAATAGCGGTGAAAACCTCACGGTGATAGTCATTCCACCACTGTTTTTCATCACTATTCAGTAATTCGCTTAATAATAAGCGTTTATCAAATGGTACCAGTGTCAGATTGCGGAAGGCATAACGTTCGATTTCGCTGGCAGAGATCAGTGCTTCTACCGCCACCAGATTTTCACAGCGCATGCCAAAGGCCCCTTCACGGTAATAACCGGGCTCGTTGGATATCACCATCCCAGGCTCGAGTGGCGTCGTGCTGCCTTTCGGCGAAATGCGCTGTGGGCCTTCATGCACACTTAATACATGACCGACGCCATGACCGGTGCCATGGTCATAGTTAAAACCGGCTTGCCATAATGGCAGTCGCGCCAGCACATCCAACTGCATACCACAGGTGCCTTTCGGAAATTGCGCCCGGCTCAGAGCGATGTGGCCTTTCATGACCAGCGTAAACAAGGTCCGCACATCGTCACTGGCATCACCAACCTGAATGGTACGGGTGATATCGGTCGTACCTTCGTCATAATGACCGCCGGAATCAACCAGATAGACGGCATCCTGGCCAAACGCGCGTGGTGTACCATTGCGGAAGTTGTAATGCGGCAGGGCGGCATTCGGACCGAGCGCGGAGATGGTCGCAAAACTGGCTTCCAGATAACCGGGTTGTTGCAAACGAAAGCTTTCCAGTTTTTCAGCCAATTGCGCTTCATCACTTTGCAGCCCGTCGGCTACTGCGTTATCCAGCCAAGCCAGAAAACGGCACATGGCGATGGCATCTTTACGATGCGCTTCGTGCATGCCGGCTAACTCAGTGTCATTTTTACAGGCTTTCGCCAGCATGCAAGGGTCGGTTTGTTCCAGTAAATGAGCGCCATGTTGCAATAACTGCAAACCGCAGGCAGCATTACAACTGGTGCTGTCTAACCAGACTTTCAGCGCATCTTCGCCCAGTCGTTGTAATACATCGCTGAGTTTACCTGCCGGATAGACGGACACATCATTACCGACATGGGCACTAAATTGGCTGTCTAGCCGAGTAGGGTCAATAAACAGATCGAGCGTGGCATTGCTGTATAAAATGGCAAACGCACTGACCACTGGCAGGGCGGGAATATCACTGCCGCGAATATTCAATAACCAGTTGATTGATTCATTTTGGGTTAACAGCAAGGCATCAGCCGATTGTGCACGTAACTGTGCTGCCATGCGCTGGCGTTTCGACAGGCTACTTTCGCCCGCTACTGTTTCGGCGAACAGTCGAGCTGGTGCGACAGAGGCTGCTGGGCGATCTGACCAATGTAAATCAATCGGGTTTTCTGCCAACGGATGCAGGCTGATGTTGGTCGCACTCAATTGCTGCTGCGCTTTGCGGTACCATTCCAGGCTGTGCAGACGCGCATCAATACCAACTCGGCTACCTGCGGGTAATTGCTGTGCTAACCAATCCAGAAATGGATCGCGGATTAAATGCAGGTGGATGAAATGCTCATCGGATACCTGCTGACGCGCCTGCACGGTGTAGCGCCCGTCAACGAATAATGCTGCTTGTTCTGTCAGGACTACCGCGACACCGGCTGAGCCGGTAAAACCGGTGAGCCACGCCAGACGTTCATCGGCTGGCGCGGTATATTCGCCCAGATGTTCATCGTCGTGAGGTATGATAAATGCCTGAACATCAAGGTGTTGCATTGAATGGCGAACTGTTGCCAGACGTTCCGCAATTGAGAGTTGAGTAGACATGCGAGCATCCGCGGGAAGCTAAAAATGAGGTAAGAGTATCATAAATCAATATGAAACGAGGTATGTTTACATATCGTTCATCTCGGTGATGATGCCAGAAACAACAGAATTTTCATCTGAAAATTAGATAAATTGTGGCATTTCAATGCAAAAGTGTACGCCATTTCCAGAATTACTCTGGCATTTGATTTTTCCATTGAGTAATTGCACTACCTGATTATAGATAATGTATCCACCGAGGCCAGAGAAACCCTGTTCCCGTCGATTGGTAACAAACGGTTCAAAGATATGGGGTAATAACTCAGGGTCAATACCTTGTCCATTATCGCGGTAATCTAGTCGCACCTGGCCTTGTTCATGGCTGACCTGAATCGTAATACTGCGAGGTCGGTTAGAATGTTCGAAGCCGTGATCCAGCGAGTTTTGGATCAGGTGATTACAGACCCGAGTAAAGGCCGAAAGGTAACTTCGCACTTCCAGTGTGGGTTCGCATTGAATGGAAACATGACAATGTTGCTGGTTCAGGCGGTGACCCTGCGAGATGATAATTTGATGCAGTGTTTCGGCCACATTAAAGCGGCTGGGCTGCTGGCCGCTGTGTGTGATGGCGATCTGCTGAAAATTATTCAGTAAATCCAGTGCTTTGCGGGTTTGTTGCTGCATCAGTTCAGTAGACTCCTGAATTGCGGCTAATTGTCCATGCCAGCTGCTACGCTCTGCTGATTCGGGCAATGGCACTGTGGCAAAATCTTTCAACCGTGAACTCAGAAAACGGCTGGCGGTCATGCTGATGCCAAGCGGCGTATTCAGTTCATGTGCCATGCCGGCCACTAATGCACCCAGTGAGGCCATCTTTTCTGATTCAATCAAGGCTTTCTGCGTATTCTTTAAATCATCGTAAGCTGCTTGTAGTTCGTGATGGCTGTTTTCCAGCGACTGGGTGCGGGCCACCACTTTTTGTTCCAGTTTTTCATTCAATTCTTTATTAATCGCATGCTCTTGTTGCAGGTTATCGGCAAACGATTGTTGCGCCTGCCAATCATCAGCATGTCGTTGCTGCATCTCATTGATGCTGTTTACGATGGCGTCCAGTTCATCGCCGGAAGCCACTACGTGTCGATCCAAGGTGATCGGTTGTGGTGGTGTGCTGACATCTAAATGTTGCAGAAAATCGCTGATCTTGTGCAGATGGCGGATCAGCTGGTGGTAAAAAATCAGCAGAATAAAACAGGAAACCAGTAGGGTTTTTAAGGTTTGCGAGATCAAAATAACCAAGCTCTTTTGCCATAAACGTTGGTAAATGGGCTCCAGAGTCAGGCTGACTTCCAGTTCTCCAACGACATAGCCTTCATACGAGAGCGGAAAGCGCTGCTTTAATACGTGCAAGCCGGAGGTTTGTCCCACCTGCATGCGTTCTAGTAAATGGGTATCAATCCGTTCATATACCGTGGCTGTCAGCATATCCGGCATTTGCTGCAACCCTTTAAGCTGCAGACTCAATTGCTCGTTGTCCATATTCCAGACGCTGGCAGCAATGGCAGTCAGATGTGCAGATTCAATTTCGTTAAGGCGGGATCTGGTTTCATTCATGCCCTGACTGTAATCCCAGCCCAGCTGGAAGAGGGTTGAGATCAAGGCGAGCACAGTGCTGCAGGCCAGAATGTAGGCCAGCAATCGTCTGGATAATTGATGAGAGGCGGAGAAACTCTGCAATAGGTGTTTCCAGTAGGTCAGCATGCTCATTCCATTTGCTGGTGTTATCGGTGCGCACATAACCGAATGCCCAGACTGTTCATTCCGGGGACTTCTGATCCCTATTTTTAATCTTCAAGATATAGCATGCGAATGGGGAAAGAACAAAGTCCGCCACATCAAGGCATTATCTTCCGGTGCGTAAAGCCATGTTAAACCATAACAAGGGTTGATAAATTGATTTTCTGCCCGCATGTTAATAAGAATCAATATTCCGTTTTTGCGCCGTATTCTGAGGTAAGTGTCGATGAGCAACCCACTGTTATCCATGGATGGCTTGCCGCCGTTCAGCAAGATCAAACCAGAGCACGTACAGCCTGCCGTGCAACAGGCGATAGCGGATGCCAAACAACGTATTGCGGATGTATTAAGTTCATCCGACAGTTTTACTTGGGACAACCTAGTCGCGCCACTGGAAGAAACTGATGACCGTCTGGGTCGGATCTGGTCGCCAGTAAGTCACATGAATTCGGTCGTTAACAACGATGAATTGCGTGCAGCGTATGAAGCCTGCCTGCCATTGTTATCGGAATACCAAACCTTTGTCGGACAACATGCTGGTTTGTATCAGGCCTATCAGCAATTGGCGGACAGCAATGAATTCCGTCGTCTAAGCCAAGCGCAACAGCAGCAAGTGAGTAATACGCTGCGTGATTTCCGCTTATCCGGTATTGCACTGGAAGAAGCGCAACAACAGCGTTATGGCCAGATCGTGAGCCGCTTATCAGAGCTGGCCTCGCAATTTAATAATCAGGTGATGGATGCCACACAAGGCTGGGTAAAACACATTACCGATGAAACCGTACTGGCTGGTTTACCGGATTCCGCAAAAGCAGCGGCGACACAACAAGCGCAAAGTCGTGAGCTGGAAGGCTGGTTGTTTACGCTGGATATTCCCTCTTACCTGCCGGTCATGATGTATGCCGATAGCCGGGCGTTACGCGAAGAGGCGTACACCGCCTTTACCACGCGCGCTTCCGATCAAGGGCCGAATGCCGGCAAATGGGATAACTCACCGCTGATTGAGGAAATTTTGGCGCTGCGCCATGAACTGGCTCAGTTGCTGGGTTTTGCTAACTATGCCGAGCGTTCACTGGCCACCAAAATGGCTCACTCGACCGAACAAGTGCTGGCATTCTTAGGTGATCTGGCGGCGCGTTCACGTCCGCAAGCTCAATCTGATCTGGCTGAATTGCAAGCGTATGCCCAAGCGGAACACGGCGTCAGCGAACTGGCCGCATGGGATATTGCCTATTACAGCGAAAAATTAAAGCAGCACCGTTACGCTATTTCAAATGAAGCGCTGCGCCCATACTTTCCGGAACAGAAAGTGGTACAAGGTTTGTTCGATGTGGTGAAACGCATTTTTGGTATCCGTATCAAACCACATCTGGCAGTAGAAACCTGGCATCCGGATGTCCGTTTCTACGACATCATTGATGCTGATGGTGAATTACGCGGCAGCTTCTATCTGGATCTGTATGCGCGTGCGCACAAGCGTGGGGGCGCCTGGATGGATGATTGCATGGGGCGTCGTTATCGCCGCGATGGTCAGTTGCAGCATCCGGTAGCGTATCTGACCTGTAACTTTAATGGTCCGGTCGATGGCAAACCCGCGCTGTTCACCCATGATGAGGTTGTGACCTTATTCCACGAATTTGGCCATGGTTTGCACCATATGCTGACGCAGATCGATGTCGCCGGTGTCGCCGGTATCAATGGTGTGCCGTGGGATGCCGTGGAATTACCGAGTCAATTTTTGGAAAACTGGTGCTGGGAACCGGAAGCACTGGCGGTGATTTCGGGTCACTACGAAACAGGGGAAGCCTTGCCGCAAAGCGAATTAGATAAACTACTGGCCGCGAAGAATTTCCAATCAGCGATGCAAATGCTGCGGCAGCTGGAATTTGCGCTGTTTGATTTCCGTCTGCACCGCGAATATGACCCGCAACAAGGTGGCCGGGTACAACAGATCCTGGATGATGTGCGTAGCCAAACCGCAGTGCTGGTGCCGCCAGCATTTAACCGCTTCCAGCATAGCTTCTCGCATATTTTTGGCGGGGGTTATGCGGCAGGTTATTACAGTTATAAATGGGCAGAAGTGTTATCAGCTGATGCGTTCTCGCGTTTTGAAGAGGAAGGGATTTTTAACCCACAAACCGGCCGTGATTTTCTGCAATATATTCTGGAAAAAGGAGGCTCAGACGAACCGATGACCTTGTTCAAGGCATTTCGGGGCCGTGAGCCACGGATTGATGCGCTGTTACGGCATTCCGGGATTCAATAAAATCTTTTTCCTGACTAAAATTACGGCACTTCGGTGCCGTTTTTTTTCAAAAGCATGACACCTGACACTAATTTGTGATCAAACCAGAGAATGCCTTGGCTTTCGTTTGCGCTTCGTTTTACTTACGTTTATCCTCAAAAATCATTTGAAACATAAATGACCTTAGTATGGATGCTTGTGTGGGCGGGATTTTGCGCTGAAGGTTATGGAGATGGTTAAATGACTGCAGAGCAGCAGCATAAACTGCAGACAAGTATAACGCCTGCGCGTGTTTTCCAAGACAAGGAATTGAATCACTTTCAGCAACATCAAGGTATCATCTGGCAATATCTCAATGATGCCGTTTTGATTTGTGATGACCGCATGCATGTATTGACGGTCAATCCGGCCTTTGAGCGCATCACCGGTTTTACGCGTGCCGATGTGATCGGACAGAATGTCGAGTTATGGCGTTCAGGTCTGATGAATAAACGTTTTTATCGCCATTTAGCGCAAACTTTAGAGCAACAGACGTTGTGGCAAGGCGAGATCTGGAATCGTCGTAAAGATGGCTCACCATTCCCTGCATTTCTAACGGTCTGCAAACAGATCGTGTCTGCCGTGACGACCGGTTATGTGGCTATCTTCCGCGATCTGAGTGCCCAAAAAGAAGCCGAAAGTCATGTGCATAACCATACCCACTATGATCTGCTGACCGAACTGCCAAACCGCCAGTTGTTTGCCCAAAGCCTCGCGCGGTTGTGTTCCTATGAAGATCCCTTTGCGCTATTAGTGCTGGATCTGAACGACATGAAAACCGTCAACACCAGCATGGACCACCAAACCGGCGATGACATCCTGTGTGCCGTGGCGCATCGTTTGTCGGGACGTATTCGTTCCAGTGATCTGTTAGCTCGTACGGGCGGTGATGAGTTCGCCTTATTGGTGCCAGGTATTGTTAACCGTCGTCAGGCGGAGATTTTTGCCAAACAGATCATGGGCAGCTTTGACTGGCCATTTCAGCTGGAAAATCAGCAGTTATATATGGCTGCTGCCATGGGGATCGCACTGTGGCCAATGGATTCTAAAGAGCCAGATGTGTTGCTGAGTAATGCTGAGCAGGCGTTATTCGAAGCGAAAAAGCAGCGTTTACCGCTTAAACTGTATAGTAGTGAATTACGCCGCAATTTGCGCAGCCGGAACAAGTTGCAGCAAGATCTGGCGAATGCGATCAAATACCATCAATTGTCTTTGGTGTATCAGCCGATCTGGGATATCGACACCAATCGCGTTGTGAAGCTTGAAGCATTGGTTCGTTGGCAACACCCAGAGCGCGGTGCCATTTCGCCGGTAGAATTTATTCCTTTGGCGGAAGAGAGTGGTTTGATTCAAGGATTGGGGCAGTGGATTTTATTGCATGCCTGTGCCGATCTGGTGAAGTTACACCGCAAAGGGTTTACCCAGATCCAAATGTCAGTGAACCGCTCGACACCGGAATTTCAGACTATCGATCTCGATGCCCGTGAGTGGTTAACTACCATCGCAGATATGGGATTAGACCCAAAATCGATCATTTTTGAAATTACTGAATCGTTGCTAATGAGTAATCAGGAATCGAATCGGCAACGTATGGATGCTTTGCGTGCGGCCGGTTGCGGTATCGCGATCGATGATTTTGGTACCGGTTATTCGGCGCTGAGTTATTTACGCAGTTTTCCGATCGATGTGGTGAAGATTGATCGTACCTTCGTGCGCAGTATTCCGGCTGAAAAGCAGGAGTGTTTGCTACTCGATGGCATCATTAATCTGGTGAACAATTTAGGTATGACACTGATCATTGAAGGTGTTGAAACTGACGATCAGTTGGAGTACCTGAAACAACGCCAGTGCAGTTATATTCAGGGCTATCTGTTTAGTAAACCGCTGCCGTTTGATGATTTACTCAGTTATCTGCAGCGCGTCATGCCATCCTTGGTGTAACCTTCCGTTATCTTTTCAACTTTTGTTATATACCCTTCGTACCTGAAGTTGCAGCGTCGTTGACGGCGTTCACTCACCCCAATCACATAGCCTATTTATGCTCATGGGGATTCGCTTACTTGTCGCCTTGCTGCAACTCCAATTACTTTGGGTATACAATGCGCGCTGAATTTTGATGTTGAATGACAGCCACAGGAGCGGGCATGTACCCCATTCAGGTTATAGCCGAAGATCCCAATCGTGCGGCACAGGTGAGTGAACTGACAGTCAGCTTGCAGCACCAGCACGCAGAAGCGCCATTTGCTTTGGTTTGGGGTGTGCAGCATCTTGAATTGCGTAAACTGGATGAACCGAAACTGGGGCCAGTTTTAGTCGATTTTGTCGAAGGTGCCGTTGCGCATCGGCGTAAATTCGGTGGTGGTCGTGGACAATCTATTGCCAAAGCAGTTGGGCTGAAATCGGGTGCCAACCCCACTATTGTGGATGCCACGGCTGGATTAGGTCGCGATGCGTTTGTATTGGCGTCGCTCGGCTGTCAGGTCACTATGCTGGAGCGTCATCCGGTGGTCGCAGCGCTGTTGGCGGATGGTTTACAACGAGCGCAGCAAGACAGCGAAATTGGCGACTGGATGCGTGAGCGGATGTCATTACGTGCCGGTTCGGCATTAGAAAATTTGCAGCAGTTGGGTTTTACACCCGATGTGGTCTATCTCGACCCGATGTTTCCGCATCGCCAGAAATCGGCATTAGTTAAAAAAGAGATGCGGGTGTTTCAATCCTTAGTGGGCGCCGATCTCGACGCCGATGCCCTGTTGCCGGCTGCTCTGGCGGTCGCTGGCAAACGAGTGGTGGTGAAGCGGCCGGATTACGCTGGTTTTCTCAATGATATGCCGCCAAGCATGAGCATAGAAACCAAAAGTAATCGGTTTGATGTCTATGTAGTGCAGTCTTATAGCAACGAATAACAGAACGTTGACACGCCATGAATACATCCATGTAGGCTCGACGGTCACTTATCTGTTATCCGTCGCCATAACTAAGTAATGAGCGATGTGTGAACTGCATTCCTCACGATTTAAGCTTTCAACGTATCCGTAATCGAACTGGCCTGTGCGGCAATACGCTGGGCGACCTGCAAAGATAATTCTGCGACATGGCTGGATTGCTGCTGCATCTCGGCCATTAACGTGCCGAAAGACGAGAGCTGCTGCACCTGTTCCTGTGCATGCTGATTCCCTTGTTCGGCCATCTGTGCGCTGTGTTCCAGTGTTGTCCGCACTTGCTGGGCATTCTCTGCCAGCGCATTCACCTGTTCACTTTGATGGATCGTGGCATTCGCGATATCGCTGATGCTGTCACCGAGC
The DNA here is from genome assembly GCA_937866945.1 of uncultured Tolumonas sp. GTDB lineage: Bacteria > Pseudomonadota > Gammaproteobacteria > Enterobacterales > Aeromonadaceae > Tolumonas. The sequence goes on along the minus strand of CALMKU010000260.1, from coordinate 21,307 downwards.
TGATTCGAAGCCTGTTTTAATTGCTGGAAGATACTTAAGATCTGCGTCAGCGATTTTTGCGTATGGCCGGAAAGATTGCGTACTTCATCGGCGACCACCGCAAAACCACGACCATGTTCACCGGCACGAGCTGCTTCAATCGCGGCATTCAAGGCCAGTAAATTGGTCTGTTCCGCGATATGACTGATGGCATCGACGATCCGGGTGGCATCATCCATCGCTTTTTGCCAGCTATGTAGCGCCTGCTGGCAATCATCGGACTGGCTGCGGGTCGTACTGGTCGCGGCATGCAAAGCACCCACCACCTGCTGGCTTTGTTGCATAACCTGATCGTTCGCGGCACCTAGATCTGAAATAGTTGATGCAGCCAGCTCAACCTGATTGGCCAGATCTTGCAGCTGTTGCAGGGTGTTATGCCCTTGTTCGATGGTCGATTGCGCCTGAGTGGCATTTCTTTCCATCTGCTCGACTTCGCTTACCATGCTGTGTAATTGGTCAGTGATGTGTGCCAGCTGTTCAGCTTTACGTTGTTGGTCCGCGTGCAACTGTGTGAGTAACAGATTGAAACTATGCGCAATAGCGCCCAATTCACTGTTGGCATTCACGACTGGGATCTGTTCCATCTGCCCACTGGATGCCAGTTTATGGAACGCATGTTGTAACCGCTGCAGGCGTTTCACGACCATCCGTTGCTGGAATAACCAGGCTGCGATGGCGTACAGCACCAAAATGGCAGCCAGCGCAGTGAGTGTAATCGCAGCTGTTTGACGGCCTTTTTGTTGCTCTTCACTCAATTGCTGGCCGATCTGATGGATCTGCTGTTCCAATTGGGCAAAGTCGGTTTGCAATTGCGTTTTCATCTGCTGCTGTTGTTGTAACAGCTGGTTGGTGTTGCTGATCTCTTTCGGGTAACGCACCAGCACACTATTGAGTGTACTTAATGGTTCATCCAGCGGATATTCTACTGTACTGGGCGTCAGGCTAAATTCATCTTGTGCCGCGCTGGTTTGCAAATCGCTGAGTTTAGGTAATGCATTAATTTTGCCCAGTTGTTCATTCAGATAGTTCAGTTCAAATTGCAGCGTTTGTTGTAATACAGAAGTCGGGTGTGCCAGTAACTGTTCACGTAACTGGGCGATTTTCAGCATGCTGGACAGCATTTCACTACTTAACTGCAGATATTGGCTGTGTTCGGTTTGTGTACTCTTCAGTGCCTGTTTTTGGATCTGCCGCAACGAATCATTCATTTCATCTTCGGCATGCATTAGCAACTGCGAGGTATTACCGGATAATTTTCCGGCGGACAAATAATCGCCCTGCATCTTTTCCCGTAAGCTTTGCATGGCTTTTATCGGGGCGGCTGCCTGTTTGGTTGCGAACTGTTGTAACGCAGCTTCCACTTGTTTGAGCTGTTGGGCGGCATTCGTCAGATGAGTGCTATTGCCACTGCGCAGGTATTCAGCGACCAGTCGTTGGGTGGTGATGCTGATTTGATCCTGAATGTGTTGATAATCGTTTTGTTGTTGTTCCCAGCGAATTTGCTGTTTTGCTTGCCAATACAAAGTGCCGCAGAGCAAACTGGCCAGCATTAACAGCAGGAACGAGGATAAACGGGAAAACAGGGCAATTTTCATAGTCACATCATCAGGTCAGACCAATTGCCGGCACTATATGAATTTAATGTGACAGTTATGCGGATCAATTTATGACATTTTTGTGACCATGCCTCTGGGCTTGGCGTTGCAGTAACGTCAATGACTTTGGGTATAAACGTCATGAAATAAAAAAGAGGGCTTTCGCCCTCAGGTATCGATGAATGATCAAGTCAGGAAATCAGGGGGATTAGTTCATTAAAGCCAGTGCATCCGCCAAAATTTTATCGCCCCGCATCATGCCGTAATCCATGCTGTTAATAATGGCGAGCGGTTTATTCAGCGCGCTTGCTTTTTTATTAAACTCATCAAATTTATAGCGAATTTGTGGGCCTAACAGGCAGCAATCGTAGTTTGGTAGTGTGGCATCAAACTCTTCCATTCCAACGGCATTGATTTCGACCTCGATCCCTTTTTGGGTGGCGGCCTGACGCATTTTGTTGACGACCATGCTGGTAGACATGCCGGCAGCGCAGCAGAGAAAAATCTTTTTCATGGAAAGAAGGCTCCTGTTTTTGGTCTCAAACGAAATTAGCAATAACTTGTTAACACTCTGGCATGGGGTCGAATCAGGGTCTGTGAACTGTTTCGCAAAATACGATATGGTATCGAAAGTGAAATGTAAGGTTGTGGCAACTTACGCAAGTCGGCCTGATACACGACTAAGTGACTGATCCGAATAGCAACGGCATGCGTACAGGCGGGTAGGCATGGCCAGTATTGCCGCGCAGAACAAACAAGGTAGAAATAATCAATGAAATATATCGGTGCGCACGTCAGCGCAGCAGGTGGGATCGAATTAGCGGTCGAACGTGCCACAGAGATTGGTGCGAATGCGTTTGCGCTGTTTACCAAAAACCAGCGCCAGTGGCAGGCGCCGGATCTCACCAGTAAGACCATCAATGCATTTCGGCATGCCTGTGAAAAAGCCGGTTTTCTGCCGGAACAGATCTTACCGCATGATTCTTATCTGATTAATCTTGGTCATCCGGAAGCCGAAGCGTTAGAAAAGTCGCGTTTGGCCTTTATTGATGAGATGCAACGCTGTGAACAGCTCGGGCTCTGTTATCTGAATTTCCACCCAGGCAGTCATTTGAAAGCCATTTCTGAAGAAGAAAGCCTGCGTAAAGTAGCAGAGTCGATCAATATTGCGCTGGATAAAACGCAAGGCGTTACCGCGGTGATTGAAAATACCGCCGGGCAGGGCACCAACCTGGGTTGGCAGTTTGAACATCTGGCCGCGATTATTGCGCAGGTGGAAGACAAATCACGCGTTGGCGTTTGTTACGACACCTGCCACGCTTTTGCTGCGGGTTACGATATGCGCACGCCAGAAACCTGTGCTGCCACATTTGCCGAATTTGAACGCATTGTTGGGTTTCGTTATCTGAAAGGTATGCATATCAACGGTGCCAAATGTACGTTTGGTAGTCGAGTCGATCGCCATCACAGCCTGCAAGAAGGCAATCTTGGTACCGCCGTATTTGAATTCATCATGCGTGACACCCGTTTTGATCGTATTCCGTTAATTCTGGAAACGGTGAATCCGGATATCTGGCCGGATGAGATACGTTGGTTGCGGCAATTAGCGTAAAAATAGATACAACCTTCCCATAGTGTCAGTCTTGAGCATTCCCGACAGGCAGTTTATGCTCAAGGCTACGACCTTAGTTTTTATCAGGGCAATGCTGTGCTGCGACGTTGCGGGTTAATATTGATGCTGTTGCTAACAGGCTGGATCCCATTCCAGTCGGTTGCGGCGTGGCAATCGATGACCCGTGCCGAATTTCCACAAACCACATTGGCGGTTAAAGCGCCGATGCAAATGGTGGAATCTTGTCATGCCAGCATGCATGAGACGATGGCTTCGCCCGTCGTCACTAAGTCGGATACCCACGCTTCGCATGATATGCAGCAACATGGTTCGCAATGTGCCAGTTGTTTGCCATTGTGCACCGGTGTACCGCCCGCGATTGCGCCTGTGCGCGAATTGGCGGCACAAACCCAACTGCATTTTCCCGCGGTAGATTCCCTCTATCGTGACTTCATTCCCGGCGTTCTTTCACCGCCGCCGCTCGCTCTTATCATCTGAATCTTTCAGGGCTGATTGGCTCTGTGCACTGACGTTTCTGTCAGCGTTTGCTTATGACTTTATTCCAGCTTTGGGCTGGTCATGCATTGATTTTCGGAGATAAGAGAATGACTTCCACTACTACTCAATTTGCCCGTATTGCCTTATTTACACTGACTGCGTTGTTTGCTGTCGGCTCACAAGCCGAAGAAGCAATGTCACCCCATGACATGAGCCAGATGTCTGGTATGGCGATGAGCCAGCAACAGCAGCAGACGTATCCGCTGAATGGTCGCGTTGTATCTGTTGATGTGGCAAATCAGCAAGTGACACTGGAACACGATGCTGTCACTGAGCTGAACTGGCCGGCGATGACCATGCCGTTCAAGGTGGCTGATGCGAATTTGCTGCAAGGGTTGCAACCCGGTCAAACCATCATGGCGATGTTCACTGTCAACGAAGGTGAAGCACCCACCATCGTATCGCTGCATTCCATGTAATACGACAGGTTGGCTGCCGCATGGCTGTTGATGATGGTTTGAATAACGCCCGGTGTTGAGCCGGGTGTGGAGTCGGGCATGAAAATATCCTCTGTGTTACTGCTGTTGGTCGGTGTTGTGGCTGGTGGTGCAGCCAGTTATGGCTGGTTTGCGCATCAAACGGCAACGGTTAGTGCTGAACAAAAAACGGTTGAGCGGAAAATTCTCTACTATCGCAATCCGATGGGGTTGGCGGACAAATCTCCTGTGCCGAAAAAAGACAGCATGGGTATGGATTACATTCCGGTGTATGCCGACGAAGCGCAAGCACAGCCCGCAGAGCGCAAAGTGCTGTATTACCGCAACCCGATGGGGCAGCCGGATAAATCCCCCGTGCCGAAAAAAGACAGTATGGGTATGGATTACATTCCGGTGTATGCCGATGCGGCACCAGCCGAGCAAGGTTCGGTCAGCATTGATGCAACCCGCCGGCAAAATTTGGGGGTCATGTCGGTTGTTGTCAAAACTGCGCAGCTGGATCGCCAAATCAAAGCGGTCGGTATGTTTGCGGTGGATGAGCGTCGGCAATATACCATTACCAGTAAACTGGATGGCTGGGTCGATAAACTCTATGTCAATGCAACGGGGCAACAGGTAAAAGCCGGGCAACCGTTGTTTGAGCTCTATAGCCCCGAATTGATCGTGGCGCAGCAGGAATATCGTATCGCACGGCAAACCCAACCCAATGTGGATGCTGACAAGTTGTCACCGGCAGGTTTAGGCGGTGCGGCACTAACTCGGTTACGTTATTGGGATATTCCTACCGCCGCGATCAATCGGTTAGCTGCGGGTGGGGAGGTTAAGCGTACCCTGTCGCTGCAAGCGCCGAGCAATGGTATCGTGATGACTAAGAATGTCACCCAAGGCATGAAATTTAATGCCGGGGATGCGTTATACCAGATTGCCGATCTGTCGCAGCTTTGGTTATTGGTTGAAGTTTTTGAGCAAGATCTGGCGGTAGTAAATGTAGGGCAAACGGTGCAGGTGAAAGTGAATGCCTATCCGGCGGAAACATTTACCGGCAAATTGGCATTTATCTACCCGACGATGAATGCGGAAACACGCACCGTACAGGTACGGATTGAGCTGGATAACCAGCAAGGCAAACTCAAACCGGGGATGTATGCCGAAGCGCGTTTACAAGTGCCAATCAGTGCACAAGGGCAACTGGTGATCCCGGAATCGGCATTGATCGACAGCGGTCATCGGCAGGTGGTGTTGATAGATCAAGGCAACGGTAAATATGTGCCACGCAAAGTGCAGGTGCTGGCACGCGGGGAAGTACAAAATGGCGAACGCCAGATTGCAATTTCCGGTGTGCAGGCGGGTGAAAAGGTAGTGACACAGGCCAACTTCCTGATCGATTCCGAAAGTAACCTGCAAGCCGCCTTCTCCAGCATGGGAGGGCAGTAACCATGTTACAACGACTTATCCACTGGTCACTGCACAATCTGTTTCTGGTGTTGCTGCTGACGTTGCTGACCATTGCCGGTGGTATTTATGCGGTCATGAAAACGCCGCTCGATGCCATTCCTGACTTGTCGGATGTGCAGGTGATTGTTTACACCGATTACCCCGGTCAGGCACCGCAGGTGGTGGAAGATCAAGTCACCTATCCGCTGACCTCGGCTTTGCTGTCGGTGCCGAAAGCCAAGGTGGTGCGCGGTTACTCGTTTTTTGGTTCTTCCTTTGTGTATGTCATTTTTGACGATCACACCGATCTGTATTGGGCGCGCTCACGAGTGCTGGAATACTTAAACGGTGTGTCGGGCAAATTACCGAGCGGCATTACACCGACACTTGGGCCAGACGCCACCGGTGTCGGTTGGGTGTATCAATATGCGCTGGTGGCCAAAAATCAGTCGCTGGCCGCACTGCGATCATTGCAAGATTGGACACTACGCTATCCGCTCTCCGCTACTCCTGGCGTCGCCGAAGTTGCCAGTGTCGGCGGGTTTGTGAAGCAATATCAGGTGGTGCTCGACCCGCGCAAACTACAAGCCTACAACATCTCGCCGATTGAGGTGATGGATGTCGTGCGCAACAACAATCAGGATGTCGGTGGCCGTGTCATTGAGATGGCGGAAACCGAGTTTATGGTGCGCGCCAAGGGTTATCTGCGCAGTCTCGATGATATCCGCCAATTGGTGGTGAAATCGGTCAATGGCACGCCGGTACGGATCGGCGATCTGGCGCAAGTCGAACTGACACCGAATGAACGCCGCGGGTTGGCTGAGTTGAATGGTGAAGGGGAAGTGGCGTCCGGCATCGTGGTGGCGCGCAGTGGTGAAAATGCATTGAATGTCATTGAACAGGTTAAAACGAAATTACAAAGTCTGAAAGCCAGTTTGCCCGCAGGCACGGAAGTGGTGCCGGTGTATGACCGCTCGGAATTGATTTACCGTGCGATTGATACCCTGAAAAAGACCTTGCTGGAAGAAAGTGCCATTGTGGCGCTGGTTTGTATCGTGTTTCTGTTGCATGTGCGCAGTGCGCTGGTGGCAATCTTGATGTTACCGGTCGGCATTTTAGCCGCGTTTATCGGTATGCATCTGCTGGGGCTAAATTCCAACATCATGAGTCTCGGCGGTATCGCCATCGCCATTGGGGCGATGATCGATGCGGCAATCGTGATGGTGGAAAACGCGCATAAACATCTGGAGCGTGCGGCACCCGGCACACCGCGGCGCGATATTATCTACGAGGCTTGTAAAGAGGTCGGGCCGGCGCTGTTTTTCTCACTGCTGATCATTACGGTCTCTTTCCTGCCGGTGTTTACGTTGGAATCCCAAGAGGGCCGCATGTTCAGCCCGCTGGCATTCACCAAAACTTTCTCGATGGCTGCTGCGGCTTTGCTATCGGTGACGCTGGTGCCGGTGTTAATGCTGCTGTTTATTCGCGGTCACATCATTGCCGAGCAGAAAAACCCGATCAACCGGGTGCTGATTGCCGGTTATAAACCCTTTATTTCCGTTGTGTTACGCTTTAAGAAAACCACGATTTTGTTGTCTCTGGTCATGCTGGCAGTAACCTGGTTTCCGCTCAAACAGATCGGCAGTGAATTTATGCCGACGCTGCACGAAGGTACGCTGCTATTTATGCCTGCCGCATTACCGGGCCTGAGTGTGACCAAAGCAGCGGAGCTGATGCAGCAGCAAGATCGCATTATTAAATCGTTCCCGGAAGTAGCTTCAGTGTTTGGTAAAGCGGGGCGGGCGAATACGGCGACCGATCCGGCGCCGCTGGAGATGTTCGAGACCGTAGTGAACTTGAAACCGGAATCAGAATGGCGTCCGGGGATGACCGCTGAAAAGCTGGTGGACGAGATGGATAAAGCGGTGAAAATGCCGGGGGTTGCCAACTCATGGACCATGCCGATCCGTGCGCGTATCGACATGCTGTCGACCGGTATTCGCACGCCGATTGGCATCAAGGTGTTTGGTCCCGATCTGGCTGGTATTGAACGCATTGCCCGGCAGGTGGAACAGGCGGTGAAGCAGGTACCGGGCACTCGTAGTGCCTATGCCGAACGCATTACCGGTGGTTATTATCTGACGCTGAACCCTGATCGTGATGCACTGGCGCGTTATGGTGTCAGTATCAACACGCTGCAACAGGTGATTGCTTCGGCACTGGGTGGGGAAACCATTACGAATACCGTGGAAGGGCGTGAGCGTTACAGTGTGATTTTGCGTTATCCACGTGAATTGCGTGATACCCCGCAATCGATTGCCAGCGAGGTGTTAGTGCCGACCACTAGCGGCTTGATCCCATTGGGTCAGCTGGCGAGTTTATTGCTGGAGCAAGGGCCGCCAAGCATCCGCACTGAAAATGCCGAGTTGTCTGCTTACGTGTATGTCGACTTGGGTGATCGCGATATCGGTTCGTATGTCGCCGATGCCAAAGCGGCAGTCGATAAGCAGGTCAAACTGGAACCGGGTTACCACTTAAGCTGGAGTGGTCAGTTTGAATATATGGAACGCGCGAAGGCTCGCTTGGCCATCGTGGTGCCGTTTACTTTGCTGATCATCTTTCTGTTGTTGTATCTCAATTTCCGCAATTTGACCGATAGTTTGATTGTGCTGCTCTCAGTGCCGTTTGCTCTGGTGGGTGGGATCTGGCTGATGTGGTGGCTGAACTACGCCTGGTCAGTCGCTGTGGTGGTTGGTTTTATCGCACTGGCCGGGGTAGCGGCGGAAACCGGCGTCATCATGCTGATTTATCTCGAGCATGCGTGGAAAGAAAAACAGTCGAAGTTGACTGGCGAGATACCAAGTATGACCGATCTCTATGCGGCCATTGTGGTGGGTGCTGCTGAGCGGGTGCGGCCAAAAATGATGACGGTCGTGACCATCATGTGTGGTTTATTACCGATCATGTGGGGCACCGGCACGGGCTCCGAAGTCATGCGCCGTATTGCGGCACCGATGGTGGGCGGTATGGTGTCATCGACCGTGCTGACACTGCTGGTGATCCCGGCGATTTATGCGTTGGTGAAACAGTGGCAACATAAACTGCATTAATGCACCAACAGAAAGAGCCTCTGCGGAGGCTCTTAGTTCATTGCTGACTTAGCCAGCATGATACGGAATGGCGGATTCTCTCAACACTAACTCGCCATGAAACAGCGGGATAGCATATGCCTCTTCACCATTGGCCAGTCGGATAACCTGCTCAATCGCGGCTTTCGTCATATCAACGACAGGAATATTCACCGTTGATAACGATGGGGTCATAAACGCAGCCATCAATTCGTTATCAATGCCAAAGACAGAGACGTCATCCGGAATTTTTAAACCAGCCTCACTCAGTGCACGGTAGGCCCCTTCCGCCATATTATCGGTACAGCTGAACAGCGCGCTGAACGGATTACCGCTTCGCAGTAACTCCTGACAAGCGGTATAACCACTGGGGATCAGGTTCTGCCCATGAGCGACCAGATTCGGATTATATGGAATGCCATAATCAGCCAATGCATCCCGATAGCCTTGCAGACGCGCTTGAGCGGTCGGTGTTTGCATACGAGCGGTGATACAGGCAATGTTGCGATGACCTAACTCCAGCAGATGCGTGACGGCAGCGTGGGCGGCCTCTTGCTGAGCGAAGACGATGCAGCGTTCAGGTGCCTTTGGTAACTGGCGGTTCATGACCACCAGCGGGATCGGCAACTCATCAATCAATTCCATCAGCTTATCTTCCGGAATAAACCGGCTGTATAACACGATGGCATCACAGCAACGATCAACCAGCATGTTGATCGCCACAATTTCACGTTCCGGATTATCGTGACCGTCGGTCACAATTAGATGTTTACCGGCGAGCTCGACACTCTGCGCGGCTTGTTTTAGTAAATCGCCGAAGAAGTTACCGTTAAAATCAGACAGGATCAGACCAATGGTATTCGAGCGTTGCGTTGCCAGCGCTTGCGCCAGACCATTCGGTCGATAGTTTAATTCTTGTATGGCTTTATAGACTTGTGCCCGGGTGCTTTCTTTCACCTGTCCGGTGTTATTCAGCACTCGCGATACCGTGGCTTTCGATACCCCAGCTAAACGGCATACATCGGTTATTGTTGCCATATGTTTCATCCCTTAAAACTACATCGGGCGAGCAGGTTGCTGCTCAAACCTCGAATTATCAGTGTTGATGCTGGCTATCGCAAGGGATGTTACTATCTGTCGCTATCACCGTCACACAAGCCGTTAACGATAGCGAATTTTCATTCCCAAAATAATGGATGCTAATGCCAGCGTAATGCCGTTTGCGGCGACGATAGATGCTTGCCCATTAATAAAACCATAAATACACCACAACAGCACACCGACGGTGAATGCCACATACATCACCAGCGAAATACTGGAAACATCGCGGGTTTTCAATATTTTAATCACTTGTGGAATAAAGGAGCCGGTAGTAAGACAACCTGCAACCAGACCCAACAATTCAGTTGATGAAGCATCCATGAGTACAACATTCCTGACAACAAAAAAATTAATCCCCTCAGTAACGAGGGGATGTGAAGATTAAAGTTTTTCACCGTTACTGCGGATCACATCCTGATACCAACCGAAACTGAGTTTTTTCTTACGTGCCAGACCATTCGCCTGATCGATGTAAACAAAACCATATTGTTTCTGATACCCATTAAGCCATGACAGCAGGTCGATGAACGACCACGGATAATAACCGCGAACATCGGCACCTAGCTTGATTGCTTCGCCAGTTGCTTGAATGTGCTCACGTAAATAATCAATACGTGGCTGATCCAGCACTTCACCGTTCACGATTGGGTCTTTTGCACCCAGACCGTTTTCAGTGATGTAAATGGGGACATTGCCGTAGCGCTTGTTGATGCGCATGATAGCATCAGTTAAACCTTCCGGATAAATTTCCCAATCCCAGTCGGTGTAACGACCATTCGGGTTACGCACCAGCTTGAATAACCCTTTCCAGCCCAGCTCTTTACCGGAACCTTTCTGACCAGAGGTATTCATTTCGAAACCATCGACGTCATAATTGGCGGCGATCATTTCACGTTTGTAGTAGTTCACACCGATGAAATCGCAGATGTTATTTTTCAGCAGTTCGGCATCGCCGGGTGCGAACACAGGCACGCCTAACGCTGTTTGTGCCATCGCCAGCAATTCCGCCGGGTATTCACCTTTTAATACCGGGTCATAGAACCAGTGGGTGAAGCAGGCTTCGGCCAATTCACAGGCTTTGACATCTTCCGCGCTATTGGTGATCGGGTCGTTTGGTTGCAACACGTTTACAAAACCAATCTGACCCTGTACACCCATTTTACGGAAGGTTTCCACGGCGCGGGCATGGGCAATAAATACATGGTGACACGCCTGAATGGCCCGTTTCGGATCTTTCACTCCCGGTGGATGCATACCCGTCAGATAACCAAGGCCAGTGAATACGATGGTCTCGTTAAAGGTCGCCCACAGTTTCACGCGGTCGCCATAACGTTCATACAACAGACGGGCATAACCTTCAAAGGCATCAATAATTTCACGCGATTCCCAACCACCGATCTCATCTTGCAGCGCTTGTGGCAGATCCCAGTGATACATGGTCAGCATCGGTTCGATGCCGTATTTCAATAATTCGTCGATCAGGTCGCTGTAGAATTTCACCCCCGCTTCATTCACTTCACCGCGTCCTTTCGGGAACAGGCGAGGCCATGATACTGAGAAGCGATAGCTCTTCATGCCGAGTTCGGCCATCAGTGCGACGTCTTCTTTAAAGCGGTGGTAATGATCAGCGGCGACGTCACCGTTGGTGCCCATGTAAGTGGTGCCAGGTAAGTGCGAATACACATCCCAGTTCGACAGACCTTTGCCATCGGCATCATGAGCGCCTTCTACCTGATAGGATGCGGTGGCCGCGCCCCACAGGAAGTCTTTTGGAAATACGCTCATGCCTTTTCTCCGCTGGCTAATAATTTATGCAGTTCAATTAACTCTTCGATCATTTCCCGCGCTAGCATCGAGGTCATGATGTGGTCTTGCGCGTGTACCATGATCAAGTTAACCGGAATTTTACCGCAGCCTTCATCGAGCCCAATCAGCATGGTTTGTACATCATGGGCCCGCTTTGACGCTTGAGACGCTTGTGTCAGTAACACATCAACTTGTGCCCAGTTGTGCTGTTTGGCAGCTCGCAGGGCCTGCATGGCGAAGCTGCGAGCTTCGCCTGCATTGATGATGAGTTCCATGACGGTGGATTCCAGATTGAATTCAGCTTCTTCACTCATTGCCAAATTTCCTATTCTTATTGGTTGTTAATTACGCTGCGTCAGCCTGAGCATGCATGTCTGCTTCGTTTTCCGCTTCTTGAGCCAGCAGTTGTTTTTCATACACTTTGAAGAATGGCAGGTAGATCAGCAGGTCAATTACAATCAGTGCAAGAACCAGCAAACCATTGCCCATCTGCCAGCCGGCACCCCATGCTGCGCCGATTGGTGCTGGTGCGGTCCAAGGAACCAGAGAGATCACTTTACCAATCAGGTCGCCTGAAACAGCGAACCATGCGATGGTGGCGTTGACCATTGGTGCAACAATGAATGGGAAGAACAGCACAGGGTTCATCACGATTGGGCTACCAAAAATAACCGGTTCGTTGATGTTAAACATGGCAGGCACGATACCCAGCTTACCGATTGAACGCAGGTGAGCTGATTTACTTCCCATGTAAAGCAGAACTAAACCCAACGTAGCGCCAGAGCCACCTAACACAATGAAAAATGACCAGAAAGGTTCAACAAAAATGTGAGGTAACGGCTGACCAGCTGCCAGTGCTGCCTGGTTCAGGCCTAAATTCACCAGATAGAATGGTGCCAGAATACCGCCAACAATCGCCGCGCCATGGATACCAGCAAACCATAATACGTGGCACAGGAACACCGCGAACAGGATCGCAGGCAGTGAGTCCGCCGCAGAGATCAATGGCTTGAATACCGCCATGATGGCATCTGGCAGGATCATGCCAAACTGGTGTTGCATGAACAGATTCAGCGGATAAATAGTCAGGATCACAATCAAAGCCGGGATCAGCAGATTGAACGACTGACGGATTTTTTCGGGTACCTGTTCTGGTAGTTTGATACCGATATTGCGTATTTTCAGGAAACGCATCAGTTCGGTGACATAAATACCGACAATGATGGTGGTGAAAATACCGGTACCGCCCAAGAAGTTTGCTGGCAATGAACCATCTTTCATTGGTGCAGCAATCAGCAGAAAGGTCATCAGCGACAGCATGGCACAAGGGAAGGCGTCCAGTTTGTAGCTTTGTGCCAGGTTATAGGCAATACCCGCACTGATATAACAGGCCATGATCCCCATCGACATATTGAACGGCGTCATGATGTCGTTGAAATAGGCCTTGGACATGGCATTCCACCACTGACCGAGGAAAAAGGTGGTATCTGGTGAGAACGGTGGGAAAGCAAACACGAGTAGGAACGAACCTACAATCATGAATGGCATCGCACCGATAAAACCATCACGAACCGCCATGATATGGCGTTGTGTACCGGCCTGTGCGGCAATTGGGCTGATTTTGTTTTCGATAAAATCAAAAAATGCATTAGACATAACATGTCTCCCAGAGACAGTGAGTTGTTGTTAGAAAGTGACTACAACTTATTACGCCGTCTTATTTCTTAAGCCATCATGGCCAGTGCATCAGCGAGAATTTTATCGCCACGCATCATGCCGTAATCCATGCTGTTGATCACCGCGATCGGTTTCCCGACGGCTTCAGCTTTTTTCTTGAATTCATCGAATTTGTATTTGATCTGTGGCCCGAGCAGGCAACAGTCATATTTAGGCAGGGTGTTATCAAACTCTTCCATCGCGACGGCAATAATTTCGGTTTCTAACCCTTTTTGTGCGGCAGCTTGTTTCATTTTGTTGACGACCATGCTGGTTGACATGCCAGCAGCGCAACAAAGAAATATTTTTTTCATAGTTAAACCCTCCATGGGCCTTTTGGGGTGTGTGCAGGCTAACTATATGGAGATCTGTAACCGGTTATAAATTTTATGATGTGCCTCTCAGAATCAGGTGATTTCCTGATCAAGATCGTGACCAGATCTTAATTTTGACGGTTATGGCGCAGAGCATCCCAACTGAACAAACCAAGTGCTGACCAAATGAGAGCGAAGGTTAACCATTTTTGCCAGACAATCGGTTCGTGATAGAGGGTGATAGCGAAGATAAACATCAGGCTGGGGCCAAGATATTGAAAAAAGCCAATGGTGGACAGGCGCAGACGTTTAGCGCCCGCAGTGAAGCAGAGTAACGGGACTGTGGTGATGATCCCCGCCGCCAGTAACCAGAGATTCAATGCTAGGGGGTTTTGACTCAGGTGGCTGGTGGCCGTGTCTGCATGGAAGAACAAATACCAAGCCGCCAGCGGTGTTAACATCACCGTTTCCACTAATAATCCGGTCAGCGAATCGACGGCAATTTTCTTTCGGATCAGGCCATACACCGCAAAGCTGCTGGCTAATGAGAGTGCGATCCAGGGAAACACTCCGAGCGTAATTATTTGCAACATTACACCCGAAACTGCGAGCGCGACAGCCAGCCATTGCCAGCGGCGCAGGGTTTCACCTAAAAACAGCATTCCCAGCAAAATATTCAGTAACGGGTTGATGAAATAACCGAGGCTGGATTCCAGCATATGATCATGATTGATGGCCCAGATAAACAGCAGCCAATTACCGGCAATCAACACCGCTGTTAGCATGAGTAGCGCCAGATAACGCGGATGATGAAAGACATCCAGCACTTGGCGGCCTGTTTTAGTCCACCAAACCAGTAGGATCAGAAACAGACACGACCAGATAATACGATGGGTCACAATCTCTTCGGCGGGAACAAAACCAATGTGTTTGAAATAAAGTGGCGCAATACCCCAGATTAGAAAAGCAGTAAGGGCATACAACATACCTTGGGTTGATGATTTCATAGCAACTAATAGAAAGCAGAGATGGGTATTGAGCATATACCAAATGAAGCTGACTGGTATATCAGGAAATAAGCCACTGCAGTTAGGGGGTTAATTTATTATTTTTTCAATAGATATAATGGATCAAACCCACCATTGACGGTGTTGTAATGATCGCAATGAACGGTTCGGATTTTCCATCTCACGGCTCATCGATGGAATATATTGCTGTAACACGCTGCTAATACCGAGCAACAGATGTTCCCGAACTGAAGCGATGGGTTCTTTCCAAGCGTACAAGCACACATGTTCCGGGATCAAATGCTGACTGTATTCCCGCAACAACGTATCCGGCCAGCGTTCCAGCGTCGGGCTATGGCTGTCGAGATAGCTTGACAGAGGGCCTCTGATCAGTAAAAAACGCACACGTTCCATATCGCGCTGACACAAACATTTTTCATTAATTTGGCTGGTTTGCTGATGTGCGGTGCCATGTTGCATAAACAGGCCGCGTTGGCGACACTCCATGATGCGATACCATGGTAGTTCATCGCTGGCATCATAGCCTTCCAGCTCCCGTTGCAACCAAAGCAACAGGCTTGGATCTTGCGCGGTATGCCGCAAGTGTTCTAGCTGCCGCAGCAGTTCATCACTGCGGATCGGTGTGGTCTGGCCCATAGGTACTCCTCCCTGCTCATAGTATGGAACGCAATTGCAATCAACGGCGGGGGAAACTTTGACGCGAGTCAAGTATATATGAAATAAAAAAGTTACGTATAGTTACAAATAAGTATAAGAACTGAGTGTTTTTTGTTCAAAAAAATATATGCGATGCAACTATATGAATATTCAGATCGGCGATACTTTCTCCTGCCTGTATCACTGCACGGCACACTTAATTAGAATGTAGCCATGATTTTAAATTCCGCCATGCAGGACACGCCCTCAGTGCAGTCGCTTCCATATCCTCAGCCGTTAGACGTGCTGCGGGAGGTTTTTGGCTTTCAGGCATTCCGTCCGGGACAAGATACCGTTATTGAACAATTGGTGGCTGGCAAAGATGTTTTAGCCATCATGCCAACCGGTGGCGGCAAATCGTTGTGCTACCAAATTCCGGCACTGGTACGTCCCGGATTGGCGATTGTGGTCTCACCACTGATTGCCTTGATCAAAGATCAGGTCGATGCATTGCGTGCGAATGGCGTGGCCGCTGCCGGATTACACTCCGGTCTGGCGCGTGACGAACTGATGGAGGTCTACGGCCAGCTTTGGCGTGGCGATTTGAAGCTGTTGTATGTGGCGCCAGAACGGATCTTACTGCCGGATTTTTTAGCCCGGCTGCAAGAGATGCCCTTGGCATTAATTGCCATTGACGAAGCGCATTGTATTTCACAGTGGGGGCATGATTTTCGCCCGGAATATGCCGAGCTGGGTCGGCTTCGTCATTTGTTTCCGCACATACCGCTGGTGGCACTGACTGCCACGGCTGACGATGCTACCCGGCAGGATATTCTCAATCGCTTGGCGCTAAATGATCCACTAGTGCATTTGGCCAGTTTTGATCGCCCGAATATTCGTTACACCTTGGTGGAAAAATTCAAACCCTCAGAGCAACTGCTGCATTATGTGCAAAAGCAGGCTGGTCAGTGCGGTATCATCTATTGCACCAGTCGTAAACGTACTGAAGAGGTCGCCGATCTGCTGAAAGTACGTAACTACCGGGCTGCTTGTTATCACGCCGGTTTGCCTAGTGAACAGCGGGCGGCGGTGCAAGATGCGTTCATCCGCGATGATCTCGATATTGTGGTCGCTACCGTGGCATTTGGTATGGGGATCGATAAACCCAACGTACGCTTTGTGGTGCATTACGATATTCCGAAAAACATCGAAGCCTATTATCAGGAAACCGGTCGCGCGGGTCGTGATGGCTTACCGGCAGAAGCCTTATTGTTATTTGACCCCGCAGATATTGAACGGGTCAGAGGGTTGCTGGAAAACAACGAAAATGCCGAGCAACGACAGGTCGAGATCTTCAAGCTGAACCTGATGTCGGCGTTTGCCGAGGCACAAACTTGTCGTCGTCAGGTATTACTCAATTACTTCGGGGAATATCACGCCGAGCCGTGTGGTAACTGCGATATTTGTCTCGACCCGCCGAAAACCTATGATGGCACAGATGATGCGCGCAAAGCGCTGTCATGTGTCTATCGGGTCGGGCAGCGTTATGGCATGGGCCATGTGATTGAGGTGTTACGCGGTGCGCAAAGCCAGCGTATCCGCGAGTTGGGTCATGACAAACTCACGACTTACGGCATTGGCAAAGATCAGTCGCACGAATATTGGCTATCGGTATTACGTCAGTTGATCCATAAAGGCTTACTGGTACAAAACATCACTCGCCATCTGGTATTACAGCTGACCGAAGCGGCGCGTCCGGTGTTACGGGGTGATCAACCGCTAGAATTGGCGGTACCGAGAACCGAATTATTATCGGCGAAAAAACTCCGTCGGCGCGAATTGGAATTGGCGCAGGGTGACGATGCCACTTTGTTCCGTGAGTTACGCAAGTTGCGTAAGCAGCTGGCGGAAGAAGAGGGTATTCCACCGTATGTGGTCTTTAATGACGCAACCTTGCTGGAATTGGCGCAATTTAAACCAGTCACTGAAGCCGATTTATTAACTATCAATGGCGTGGGTTATCGCAAGTTAGAACGCTTTGGTGAAGCATTTTTGGAGTGTATCCGCGAACATGCCGATCTGTAGCTGGCAAGTTGACGCATCCTGCGGCAGAATCGCCGCATGCAGAGGAGAACAGCATGATCAATCCGAACAAAATTGAAGAAATGGCGCGCTCTATTCAGGCCGCGTTACCGCCGGGGCTAAAAAGCGTGGGCGAAGAAGTAGATAAAAAAGTAAAACAGGTGCTGCAGACGCAGTTGATGAAACTGGATCTGGTGAGCCGTGAAGAGTTTGATGTGCAGACTAAAGTGTTGCTGCGCACGCGTGAAAAATTACAGTCGTTGGAAGAGAAACTGCAGCAGCTGGAAAAACAGTTGGCAGAGCGCGATTAAGTCATTGTTCTGCGATAAGCGGGTCTCAGCATTGAAACCCGCATTCGCCGATTAGATCAGATGGAATGCATCACCGAACAGATGTTCTTCTTTAATACCGCGATGGCGTAGGGCATCCCGCACTACCGCAGCCATTTCAAAACGTCCTGCGACATAAATATCAAACTGATCAAACGAATGGAAATCGCTCAGTACGACTTCATGCACTAAACCAGAACGACCCATCCAGTCATCATCCGGGAATTGCACTACCGGCACAAAGGTCAGATCTTTAAATTCGCTGGCCCAGTTCAACACTTCTTCGCCTTCATACAGCTGATCAGCGTTGCGCACACCCCAGTATAAATAGGTGCGGCGTGGCATTTTGCTATCCACCAGATATTGCAAAATGGAGCGGGCATAGCTGTAACCTGTGCCGCCGGCAATCAGCAATATCGGACGTTCGCAATGCTCGCGCAGATAGGCATTGCCCAAGGGCATTTCTATTTCGATTTTGCCGTCAGTGCGTAATGCTTCCAGCACCTGTCCCGGATATTTATTACCGGGTGTGGCGCCGATCTGCAGTTCCAGCACATTGCCGCGGCTGGGCGAACTGGCGATCGAGAAGGAGCGATGATCCTTTTCACCCATGATCACTTGTAGATATTGCCCCGGTTTATAAGCAATCTGTTGCTCAGGGATCAAGCGAACATGCCAGATGTGTTCCGCACACTCATGCAGAGTTTCCAGATGACAGACAGTGCGTGCCATAGCATTCCTCGTAATAATGTTCGTTCAGAGTGGCTGGGTTATGGTGCTAATCTAAAATACCCAGCGAATCCCAGAGTTCATCAACACGGTGTTTCACCGCTTCGTCCATATGAATAGGCGTTCCCCATTCACGCTGTGTTTCGCCTGGCCATTTGTTCGTGGCATCCAGACCCATTTTAGAACCTAAACCGGCCACCGGTGAGGCAAAGTCCAGATAATCAATCGGCGTATTTTCTATAAGCGTAGTATCTCTGGCTGGATCCATGCGCGTAGTAATGGCCCATATTACGTCATTCCAGTCACGTGCGTTAACATCATCGTCACAAACGATGACGAACTTGGTGTACATGAATTGCCGCAAGAAACTCCATACGCCCATCATGACCCGCTTCGCATGGCCGGGGTAACGCTTTTTGATCGTGACAACGGCCAGACGATATGAACAACCTTCTGGTGGCAGATAAAAATCCACGATCTCCGGGAATTGTTTGCGCAGCAGTGGTACAAACACTTCGTTTAGTGCCACACCCAGCATCGCGGGTTCATCTGGCGGACGTCCGGTATAAGTACTGTGATAGATGGCATCTTTACGCATCGTCATATGGGTGATGGTAAAGACTGGAAACTCTTCCACTTCGTTGTAATAACCGGTGTGATCGCCATAAGGCCCTTCCGGTGCCATTTCTCCCGGCTCCAGATAGCCTTCCAGTACGATTTCCGCACTAGCGGGCACATCCAGCTCACAGCTCAAGGCTTTGACCACTTCGGTACGGCTTTGGCGCAGTAAACCGGCAAAGGCATATTCCGATAATGTATCCGGCACTGGTGTCACGGCACCCAGAATGGTTGCGGGATCGGCTCCCAGCGCGACGACCACCGGGAATGGTTCACCCGGATGCGCTTCCTGCCATTCACGGAAATCCAGGGCGCCGCCGCGATGATCGAGCCAGCGCATGATCAGCTTATTTTTTGCGAGGAGCTGCTGGCGGTAGATGCCCAGATTCTGCCGTTTTTTATAAGGCCCTTTGGTGATGGTCAGTCCCCAAGTCACCAGGGGAGCGACATCGCCCGGCCAGCAATGCTGAATCGGTAACTGGGTCAGGTCAACCTCATCACCGGTCAGCACAATTTCCTGGCACGGGGCCTTGCTCAGTCGCTTAACCGGCATGTTTAGGATCTGCTTAAATAGCGGCAGTTTTTCAAACAGATCACGCAGCCCTTTCGGCGGTTCCGGCTCTTTCAGCATCGCCATCCATTCGCCGACATCGCGCAGCGCGCTGACATTGTTCTGTCCCATGCCCCAGGCTACCCGTTCCGGCGTACCGAACAAATTAGCTAATACGGGATAGCGGGAACCTTTCGGGTTTTCAAACAGCAGAGCAGGGCCCTGAGCCCGTAACGTCCGGTCTGCAATCTCCGTCATTTCCAGATAAGGATCGATCTCCTGCCGGATGCGTTTCAGCTGTCCACGCTGCTCCAGCAATTGAATAAATTCACGTAAGTCACGGTATTTCATAGCAGGTACCGGTCAAGAACATTGAACTGATTATACGAACAGTTCTCCGGTTTGGCTTGCTGCGAAGCGTACCAATCAGTGATAAACTCATCACTGCCGGCAAATCTTCAGAATCGATCCGATGACCGAACCGTTACAAGCCGAATTACTGGCTAAAGTTTCCCGTACCTTTGCACTGACTATACCCCAATTACCAGAGCCCTTAGTGGATTGGGTGGGTAATGCTTATTTGTTGTGCCGGATCGCTGACACGATTGAAGATGAACCCTCACTGCCGTGTGATGCTAAAACCCGTTTTATCCAGCTATTTCTGGATGTGCTTGCTGGCCAGCAACCCACGGAGTTATTTCGTGACCAACTGGCTCCGCTGCTTTCTGATGGAACATCCCCGGCAGAACATGAGTTGATCGCACAAACGCCCTCGGTGATTGCCCATTACCGGCAATTTCCTGTACAGGTTCAACAGATCCTGTTGCGCGGTGTAACCATCATGAGCAGGGGAATGACACATTACCAGCAGATTGCCTCTCCGCGTGGTTTGGAAGATCAAGCAGCGTTAGATCACTACTGCTATGCAGTGGCTGGTGTGGTTGGTGAACTGCTGACGGAGCTGTTCATGGCATATCGCCCTTCGCTGCAGTCGAAAAAAGATGAACTGAGTGCACTTTCTGTTTCTTTTGGCTTAGGTTTGCAACTCACCAACATCCTTAAAGATGTGTGGGACGACGCCCGGCGTGGTGTCTGCTGGTGGCCACAGACACTGAATCAGAAGGACGGTAACTGGCCTCCGACAGATAAATCACGACTGATTGATTGCAGAAAAGAGCTGGTGGCGATTGCACATGGGCATCTGCAAGACGCACTCGATTATACGCTGGCCTTACCGGCCGAAGAGCAGGGGCTTCGGCAGTTCTGTCTGTGGGCGCTGGGTATGGCCGTGCTGACTCTGCAAAAAATTCAGCAATCTGACGATTATCTGCAAGGTCATAATGTCAAAATCAGCCGCCGCGATGTTAAACGTGTCGTGATATGGTGTCGTCTGGCCGGGCGTTTTGATTATGGCTTGCGCGGGCTATTTGCCTGGTGGTCGCGAGGTTTAGACTGTCAGCGCCGCAACTACCGGCAGCTATACCAGACAGTGAGTTGTTGGTAAGCTATAAACATAGCTTATGAATACTATTTTTCTGTGATCAGGAGAAACACCATGCAATGTCACCGTATCGAAGAACTGCTGGAACTATTAC
>CALMKU010000259.1 GCA_937866945.1 uncultured Tolumonas sp. | reverse complement strand
TATACCATCGCTCTGACTGGTATTCAGGCAACTCAAAATCAGAATTAATTCTCTGCTTTGTAGCTGTTCCGAAAGCCCTGTGAAAGCAGGGCTTTTTTCATCCTGATATTCCAATCTAAAACTTAATTTAAACAAATCATTCGTTTTTCTGTTCTGAAAGATAATGAACAACCAACTATCGATTGATGCAATTACAAGCTTTCTTTTTCTATAATCACTGTTTCTCAGCCTGTTGCTAACAGATCAATCCACAGGAAATGTGGATAAGATCAATGAATTGAAATCGTGATCTGAAGAAAAAAACATCTGAATACGCATATCCGACATACTGTTTACAGTCTCTCTCTCTGCGAATTGCTCATTTTATCAGCAAGGCGGTCATATGAAGATCCTGATCACAGGTGCCACTGGTTTTATTGGTCAATCATTAGTCAATTTATTGCGGACAGATCATGAACTGTTATTGGTCAGCCGACGACCAAAGTTAGCAGTTAAGCAATTAGCTGTGGATAACTCAAAAGTTATCCAACTGGAACAGCTAAATTCCCTCGATGGTGTGGATGCTATTATCAATTTAGCCGGCGAGTCTTTGGCAGCAAAACGCTGGAGTGTGAAACAAAAACGCCGTATCAGTGAGAGCCGTTGGCTGATCACAGAAGCATTGCTGACAAAACTAAAAAATAGCCTCCCAGCACCGCGGATCTGGATCAATGCATCGGCCATCGGCTTTTATGGCGCACAAGGTTCAGAGCCCATAGATGAACGTTTTATTCCATCTCACCATGATTTCCCTCATCGGGTTTGTGCACATTGGGAAGAGCTGGCACAACAAGCCACCGCCTTCGGATGCCGTGTCTGTATCATGCGGTTCGGGTTGGTATTGGGCACGCAAGGTGGCGCGTTAGCCAAGATGTTACCGGCTTATTGGTGCGGGCTTGGTGGCCCACTGGGTTCAGGAAAACAGATGGTGTCATGGATCACGCGTACCGATCTGGTCTATGCGATCCGTTTTGTGCTGGAAAACCCGCAATGTTGCGGTATTTATAACGCAACCGCACCAGAGGCGGTGAGTAATGCCGATTTCAGTATGATGCTGGCAAAAGCGCTACACCGGCCACATGTCCTGCAAACACCAGCTTGGGTATTAAAATTATTATTGGGCGAAATGGCAGATCTGCTGCTGAATGGTCAAAATGTGCGGCCAACACGTTTACTCGATGCAGGCTTCCAGTTCCGTTACCCAACATTACAGGAAGCACTGCAGCATATATTTGAAGATTAACGCCTTACAATGCCCGTAAACGCTCAGCAAGCGTTCGCCGCAGCAGTGGCTGCAAGGTAAATTGCGAAACCAATAGCACGGTGGTGGCACCACTTAGCGGTAATAGCCACCACAGCACAGGTAACCACTGCCATGGCTGTTCGCTCCATTCCGCATGTAACCACCAGCGAATCAACTCACAGCTAAATGCCGCGGTAATTCCAGCAAACCCGCCCAACAAGATCGCTTGCCAGTGCAACATATCGCGTAGTTGCTGACGTCTGGCCCCTAATGTTCGCATCAAAAGTAAGCTGATCTGGCGCTGTTGCAAACTGGCTTGCCACTGCACCAGTAACACCAGAATCGCAGCGGCAGAAACCAGTAACATCAGTAAGGTCATGGCCCGGGCTAATTTATCTAATACGCTTTGCAGCTTATTCAGCAGCGTATCGATATTAAGCGATGTTATGGTTGGAAATGCCCGCGCCAGTTCAATTTCATCCGGCAACTGTTCTGCCGAAACACGTAGACTCGTCATCCAGTTCACGGCAAACGACTGCAGAACATCCGGTGAGAAGATCATGAAAAAATTAGGGCGCATACTTTGCCAGTCGACCTGACGAATGTTTCGTACTGTGACCTCAAATGCCTGACCATCGACGGTAAACCGCAGACGATCCTGCAATTTGATATTTAATTCGGTCGCAACACCTTGCTCTATCGATACTTGCCCTTGCATAGCGCCTTGCCAATTCTCACCGCTGACAATCAGACTGTCTGTCGGCAGTTGCGCCTGTGCCGTCATCGTCAACTCCCGGTGAATACCCTTCCGCCCTGACTGTTCATCTTGTTGGGATACCGCTTCATTATTAATGTGCGTCAATCGCCCCCGCACGATCGGATAAAGCGGCGCATGCGTCAGCTGATGCTGCTGCAGGAATATTTCGAGGGCCGGTTTGTCGGTATCAGGAATGTTGATCATAAAACGATTGGGGGCATCGGCAGGTAAAAAAGTCTGAAAGCCCCCGACTATTTCACTGCGGACACTGATCACCACACCGAGTAATAACAACGACAAAGCTATGCCACTGAGCTGATGTAAGATCTCCAATGGTTGCCGTTGCCAGTGTTGAACGGCCAGATAAAAGCTGCTGCCCGTCACGCCTTTCGGTAATAACCGTAATAATAAATAACCCATTCCGCCAAGCGCTGCGATCAGCGCAATCACGCCACCCAACAGACCGAATACCAGTCTGGAATCTTGCAACAAGAATAGATTAATCAGTAACAAACCAATAATCAGCATCGGTAACGCCAGCCAGGCCGGCACACGGCTTTCCTGTTCCTGACGTAATACGCGCAACGCAGGCACATCCAATAAGCGCCAGAGTGGAATACACACGAGCAATGACACCAGTACGCCACCTAATACGAACGCCAGTATAAACGGCTGGCTCGACGCTGTTGCCAACTCAGCAGGTAATGCACTGCCCAGCTGCCACACCATCCAGCGATGAATTAACCAGCCTAATAAACAACCGATAGTGATCCCGGCCAGTGACAGCAAACTGAGCAGCCCGCCCAGCAGTTGCATGACCTGCCGGCGCGAGGCACCGAAGGTTTTGAGCAATGCCAGCATGCTTTGTGTCTGACGCGAATATTGCTGGATAGCGATGCTCATTGCCGTGGCACCCAGCAGTAACCCCAATAACGAGGCGACACGGAAGAAACGCTCACTGCGTTCCAGTTGATGAGACAAATTGCGGTTAGCTTGTTCTGGTTTTAATAATTTTTGCCCGACTTGCAAATGCGATGACAGCCATTCATCCCAGTTGGTCAGAGCCGTCGCCGCACCATGAAAAAGATAGCGATGTATGACCCGACTTCCCGGTAAAATGACTTGTGCCGCACCTAAATCATGCTGATGCATCAAGGCTCGTGGTGCCAGCGCCAGCGGATTAAAACTCTGATCCGGCTCTTGCAGTAGCTCGCCCGCCACACGCAAAGACGTTGACCCCAGCTGCACTTCATCGCCCAACTTAACCTGTAGCAGCAACATCAATTGGCGAGAAAGCCAAAGTTCACCGGGGCGCACCTCGCGCTGTGGTGATAAAAGTAAACGGCCATAAAAAGGGTATCCAGTATCGATGGCCTTCGCTGAAGCTAACAGCATTTGGTCGCCAGCGAGCAACATAGTCGAAAACTCAGTTGTTTGCGTAAGCTGCAACCCCATTGCTCGTGCTTGTTGTAACCAGATATCCGGCAGTGGTTTTGCCGATTCCACCACCCGATCAGCGGCCAGAAAATCGCGGCCAGACACTTTCAGACTTTGCGTCAGACGATCAGATAACAGCGAGACACTCAGCACCGATGCGATACAGACAGCCAGAGCCAGCACAAACCACTGTAATCCGCCTTGCCAGCCCATGCGGCAAAACAGACGCCACAATAATTTAATCATCGCGACTCCTCCAACTGACCGGCTTGCATATGCACTTGTCGCTGACAGCGAGTGGCCAACGCTACGTCGTGCGTCACAATTACCAGACTGGAACCGGACTCCTGATTCATTCTAAAGAGTAGATCCGCGATCTTTTGTCCGGTGTGTTGATCTAAATTTCCGGTGGGTTCATCAGCCAGTAATAACGCGGGTTGGCAAATAAAGGCCCGCGCTAAAGCCACTCGTTGCTGTTCACCACCGGATAGTTTTGCGGGCTTGTGCTGTAATCGCTCACCTAACCCGACTTCTTTTAATAAGGTTGTCGCTAACTCACGGGCTTGTTTGATGCCACGTAACTCTGCCGGCAACATGACGTTTTCCAGCGCAGTAAGTTCTGGGATCAATAAAAAAGACTGGAACACGAAGCCAATTTTTTCTGAGCGTAATTTAGCCCGTTGCTCTTCATCCATCAGATGTAAAGCTTGTCCGGCTATGAATATCTCCCCTTCCGAGGGTAAATCTAAACCCGCCAGCATACCCAGTAACGTCGATTTACCCGAACCGGAGGCACCAACAATAGCGAGGCTTTCTCCTGACTTAACCTGTAACTGGATCTGATCAAGAATGGTAAGCTGCTCTTTACCAACTGAAACCCGTTGCGACAAATTATTGACCTGAATCATAAGAGGTTGTGTCATGAGAGGAATCCTACTGATGTTATTATCTATGTGCTCACTTTCTATCCATGCTAGCACGCTCTTAATACTCGGAGACAGCCTGAGCGCCGGCTACATGATGGCCGCAGAACAAAGCTGGCCGGTATTACTGCAAAAGCAGTGGAAAGAGCAAAAGTTCCCCGTCACCATCATTAACAGTAGCATCAGCGGCAGCACCACACAGGATGGTTTAGCGCGTCTGCCGGCACAGCTCGCGCTTCACAAACCAGATTGGGTATTAATTGAATTAGGTGCCAATGACGGCATTCGTGGATTTCCACCAACCGTTCCTTATCAAACGTTGAAAAAGACAATTCAGATCATCCAGCAACAGGGTGGAAAACCATTACTGATGCAAATCAGAATTCCCCGTAATTATGGCGCTGCTTACATCGCAAAATTAGAGGCTATTTATCCTCAGTTAGCGGAAGAAACCGGCACACCGCTACTGCCTTTTTTTCTGGAATCGATCATCACCCGACCAGAATTGATGTTTAACGATGGTATTCATCCGACGGCAAAAGCTCAGCCGTTGATCCGCGATATGATGGAACCCTTGCTTCGCCAACAAATCAGCACGGCAGAAAAGACCCTGTAGGCGATAACTGAACCCATAATATGTAATTTTACGTAAATATAAGTATATCTCTGCACAGTCTATTGTTCGGCCTTGTGGCCTCCGTATCATGTCGCTGTATATCATTAGAGGAAGGTTTACATGATCCGCATTTTGTTAGTTGATGATGATCTCGAGCTGTGCAGCATGCAGGGGCAATACCTCAGCAATGAAGGCTTTGCTGTACAGATGTACCATGATGGTGAAAGTGGTTTAGAAGAAGCGCTGAGTGGTGATTATGATCTGATTTTACTGGATGTCATGATGCCAAAACTCAATGGTATCGAAGTTCTGCGCCGCTTACGCATTCACAGTAATGTGCCGGTATTAATGCTCACCGCCAAAGGCGATGACATCGATCGCATCATCGGGCTGGAACTGGGTGCTGATGATTATGTCTCAAAACCTTGCACCCCCCGGGAACTGGTTGCCCGCGTTCGGGCGATCTTGCGCCGCGCCGACCCGGATAAACAAGACTCCGGTCAATTACAACCACTGAAAGTGGGCGCCTTAACTATTTCCGCCGCCAGTCGTAGTGCCGCGTGGCAAGACAACTTGCTCGATCTGACCAGCACCGAATTTAATCTGCTGGAAATATTGTGCCGCCGGGCAGGCAGAACGATCAGCAAAGAAGATCTGTCTATGCATACGCTCGGTCGCCCACTGGCCCGTTATGATCGTAGTATTGATGTGCACGTCAGTAATCTACGCCAGAAACTTGGCGCGCTTAAAGATGGCCGTTCCCCCATTCAGACAGTCAGAGGCATCGGTTATCAACTGGTGGTGGAATAATTAATGCGCCGGATATTCTGGAAAATATTACTGAGTTTCTGGCTTGCACTATTGCTGACAGGAATTGGTACTGCTGCGATTGTCACGCTCTATCAGGATGCAAAGGCGGTTTACAGCAACCTTGAAACCGGTGATCGCCCGAACGGCATTACCGAATCGATTGCCCGCACCATGCTGAGTGGCGGGAAAAAACTGCTGCAGGACATCGTAAAACCGCAAAACCTGAATATCAATAAAGATGGCACTGGCGGGCCACCACTCCCCTATGTCGTTGACCAGCAGGGAAAAGATGTTTTCGAGCGAACCATCAACCCTAAAGTGCTGGCGGAGGCACAACGGCTCACCGAGCATGAGGCAAATACACCGGGGGTGGAAAAAATAACGCTTTCTACAGGCGAGGTGTATTGGATTTTCATGCAACGGAAACCGCCGCCATTTCCACACAACATTATGTTTGAACTGCTTGATACACCGGTCTTTTTATTTCTGATGATAATACTGACCAGTTTACTGTTCAGCAGTTGGCTGGCACGCTCTGTTTCCCGCCCGATAGAAACATTGCGCGATGGACTGAAAGCCGTATCACTGGGTAATTTTGATATTCATGTCAGCAAAAAATTAGGCAAACGTTACGATGAATTTGCTGAGTTGGGGCGAGATACCGACTCTATGGCGGAAAAACTCAAGCAGTCGATCGATGCGCAACGTCGTCTGCTGCATGATGTGTCACACGATTTACGTTCACCGCTGGCGCGTCTGCAACTGGCAATCGGCTTGATGCGGCAAAAACCAGAAGTGACCGAGCAAATGCTGCAGCGCATCGAACAGGAATGTCACCGTCTGGATAGTTTAGTCGGTGAAGTATTAACGCTGGCCCGCATGGAATCGGGTGTGCCACAACCGAAAGAAGACTATATCGATCTGATCGAACTGCTGAAATCACTGGTCGATGATGCACAGTTTGAAGCAAAAGACAGTGGCAGCGTTATTCAACTGCAGCTGGATAACACACTGCACGAAGGGATCATCATTCAAAGCCGGGGCGAATTGCTGCTGCGCGCCTTTGATAATCTGATCCGTAATGCGCTGCAACACGCCGGTCGTGGTTGTCATATTGAAATTGAAGTGCATCAAGAATCTGACGATATGCTAGTGATTGAAATTGCTGACAACGGCCCCGGTGTGGCAGACAACAATCTGGGATCTATTTTTGAGCCATTCTTCCGCAGTAACAATAATCCGGGGGATGGATTGGGTCTGGCCATCACCAAACGTGCCATCGAAGTTCATGGTGGAACCATCTCTGCTTATAACCGCCCAACCGGGGGATTATGTATGCACGTTCGCCTGCCCTGCACCGTTCAGCTCGATTAAATCGCCTTCCGAGGTCAGATAAAACCGGTTTACCCGCCGGTTTTATCTTTTCTGGCCTTCGTCATCAGCACTCTTCCCGGTAAAAAACTGACCAACCGTTGAGCTTAAGCGTGTTAATAACGCTTTTCTGATCTGTGATAATTTCGGTTTTTCATCCGGTAACATCAGCAGTGGACGGCATGTCTGAATGGCATTCACGCCTAAGCGGGCGGATAACACACCACTCCCCAGCCCTTGTGCCAATTTAGCCGATAATTTTGACGTTAACTCCGCACTAAACCAGTCAGTGCCCAGCTCGGTCACCAACTCAGTAGCACCGGCAAACACCATATTCCGGACTATCTGTCGGATCAGACGAATTTGCCCCCAATACCCGAGTGGGATCTGATAGATATTGGCAATATCACGCAGCATTTTCAGATTGCGCCACAGAACGAATAACATATCCGCCAATGCCAATGGGCTTGCCGCCACCAGCAATGCCGTTTGGCTGCTGGATTTCAGCACCAGTTGCAGCGCTTTGTCATCCAGAGGGCGCAATACAAATTGGCTAAATAACGCCAGCACTTCACTGTCGCCATGATGTGATTCAATATGCGCTAACCATTGCTGATAACCGGGTAAGTTTTGTAATTGCAGTTCATTGGCTAATTGCCGACAAAATGCTTGTGCGTTGCCATGTTGCTTCTCTTTTCTCAATAGTTCCGCTTGTTCACGTGATTGCAGATTGCCACGTAAACGACGCAGTACACGATATTCGCGCCATAACGCAGCCCCCCCGCCAACGAACAAACAACCAATAGCCGCTGACCATGCCCCACCCCACCAGTAACTTTGCAACCACTGCTGATAGAGAAAATGGCCTGCCTCCAACAGCGATAATGCGACAACACCACCAGCCCCCCAGCGTAACCAGCCAGCGGTTGGTGATGGCGCTAATGCTGAATCTTCTGACTCAATATCTGCATCGTCATAGAGAGAAGATTCATTTAATTGTGCCGGCACGATCTCTACCGGAGGAGTTTCTGTTGCCATAGTGCGCTGAGTTAACAACTCGACAGGAATTTCTATCGCTGTTTTAACTTCGGATGTGTGCGCTGGTTGCTTCATTGCATTTTATCTCCCAGCAAATATTCCAAAACCTGATCCAGCCGGATGTGCGGTCTGGCTTGCGCATTGTTCCACATCGGTGGCCGAAGATCGGTTAAGCGTAATGATGAATTGGGCCAAAAATCCGGCTCTGGGATACGGGCAGGAATAACGCCGGGGAAAATAGCTAACTCATGCCCCGTCATATCAGTACCATGCAACACCGTTAATGGTTGCCCGTTATAGTCTACCTGATGATATTCACTGGCCCGAATAGCCGCCATCGCCATGCATTCCAGCGAGATCCCTTCAAACCGGGCTCGCGCCAAACCCGGATGCACCAGTTCACGTAATAGACTCAGTAAAGCAGGATGCTGTTCAGGTGTGACATGATCTGCTTTGCTCGCCACAAACAGTAATTTATCAATGCGCGGCGAAAACAAGCGCTGCCACCAGTGGCTATTACCATACTGAAAGCTCTGCAGTAACTGACCGAGCGTATCGCGTAAGTCATAGATGGCATCGCGGCTAATCTTTAAGGGCTGTAAACAATCGACCAGCACGATCTGCCGATCAAAACTGGAGAAATGATCGCGATAAAACGGTTTTACGACATGTTCTTTATAGGCTTCAAAGCGAGATTCCAGCAGCCCATACAATGACTCGCTGGTCGACGATGAGGTCGGATTCGCCCACAGCCACGGTACAAATTGCAATAACGGAGCGCCAGCAAATTCGCCGGGCAACACAAAACGACCGGGCTGAATACTTTGCAAGCCAAGCTGCTGCCGACAATCATGCAGATATTGCGTATAGAGTGCCGAGACGTGTCTGACTTCATCGACCACTGCAGAAAATGGTTGTGCCGCCGACCAATGCTCTCCGGCTTGTAGCCATTTCTCCGCCAGTTGCCGGCGTTGCGGGGATTGTAATTGCTCACGGATCTGCTCACTCCACTGCGCATAACTCAGCTCCAGCAGCGGGAGATCCAGCAACCATTCACCAGGGTAATCCACGATATCCAGATAGAGACGACAAACATCATTGCCGATTTTTTGTCGCAATAACTGCTGACTGCGAAAGCGTAGTTCTAAGCGGATTTCACTGAGTGTTTGCGTAGGTTCCGGCCATTGCGGTGGATCGGACGCCAGCATCGATAATGCCTGCGAATAACCAAAGGTCGGGATGTGATGATGCGTTTGCACCACCTGCTGAGCCCCCAGCAAACGCCCCTGCTGCAAAACCTGCCAATGCGGTAATTTTGCGCTAAACCCTGCCTGCTCCAGTTGTTGGATCAACGCCGTGACAAACGCGGTCTTGCCGCTGCGAGCCAACCCGGTTACAGCCAGGCGTAAATGACGATCCCAGGTACGTTGCCATAACGTATCTGCTTTACGTTGCAAATTCAGCCATCGTTCCCGCTGCAGCACAGTTACCTCCGCCATCTACAGTTTTTCGTCTCTCACTTAGTAGTATGAGAATGCAGCTCATCTCAGACAAGCACTGAAGGATAACTCGCGTTATAATCAGCACTTAGACGTAGTCAACGCCAATCGTGGCGGTTGTCTCAGCCTATCAGTCACGGATGTCGTATGAAACTTTTTTCATTAATGCACTGTTTGGGAGCAATAATATTACTGCTCACCGGCTGCAAACCTGCAGAATCAGCCAAAACCAGCGGCGCTGTTTATTGCGTTGACAGTTTCAGCCAGCATTTAAATCCGCAAATACTGGGTTCCAGCCCTTTTGTTGCTTCACTGTCACAACAAGTCTATAACCGCCTGATTGAGATAAATCCTGACACACAACGTCTGGATGGCGCCTTGGCAGAAAACTGGAGCATCAGCCGTAGTGGTCTGATTTATACCTTCAATTTACGCCGGAATGTCTCGTTCCACCATACAAGCTGGTTTACCCCGCAGCGGCTATTTAATGCCGATGATGTCGTGTTCAGCTTCCAGCGTATTCTCGATCAAACACATCCGTTTCATGCGGTGTCCGGCACCCGTTATCCATTTTTTGATAACCGACAGTTTTCCGAAGTCGTACAGGATGTAAAAAAAGTCACCGATTATCAGGTGCAATTTGTGCTTCGTTATCCAGATGCTTCATTCATGGCTACATTGGCCAGTGATTATGCCGTGATTTTATCTGCTGAATATGGGGCATATTTGCAGCGTCAACATGGTGATTTGCAAAATATTGATGATTTACCCATCGGAACGGGGCCATTTCAATTATTGGAACAACGTCCGGATGAATATTTGCGGTTAGGAAAAAATGCCAATTACTGGGATCAAGTTCCTCGGCTGGAACAGTTGGTCTTTGACTACACGCCTCGCGCATCTAAACGATTAGCGAAATTATTTACCGGTGAATGTCAGGTAATTGCGACTCCTGCGGCCAGCCAGTTACCGTTTATTCGTAATAATCAGCACACAGATTTGGATATTCAGAGCAATATGAATACAACCTATCTGGCATTGAATACCAGCAAAAAACCGCTGAACGATGTGCGTGTTCGTCGGGCTATTGCGATGGCTATCAACCGCGACAACCTGCAACAGGCGGTGTTTTACGATACCGGGGAAACGGCATCAAGCTTATTGCCACCGGCCTCTTGGGCGCATCATCCCAATCTGGACGAATATTATTACGATCCCGAGCAGGCTCGCGCACTATTGGCTAAAGCCGGTTACCCGGATGGCATGGATATCACCATGTGGGTGCAACCAGCAGCCAAAACTTATAACCCTAATGCGTCGAAAACGGCTCAGTTGATCCGCGGTGATTTAGCTCGCATTGGCATCAATGTTCAATTGGTGGAAACCCGCTGGCTTATCATGCGCTCAAGCTTGCAGGAAGGAAAACATGATTTAGCCTTACTATCATGGGCGGCAGACAATGCGGATCCAGATAATTTCCTGCGACCATTGCTCAGCTGTGAAGCAATGAAGAAAGACGGTAATAATTACTCAGACTGGTGTAATCCTGAATTCGACGATCATCTGAACAAGGCATTGGCAACCCAACGTCTGTCACAGCGGATCTTTGAATATCAGCTCAGTCAGGAAATGATCTATCAGCATGTTCCGGTGATCCCTCTGGCACATGCCCTGATGGTAAGTGCTTACTGGCGAAACATGCACAATATCGTCATTCCGCCCACCGGTGGGGTTTCATTTAAAAAGGCTTATCGGGAGTAAAGTATGCTGATTTACACATTGCGCCGTTTAAGCTTATTGTTTTTTACGCTGCTCATTTTGAGCTTGCTGGCCTATGGCATGGATCGCCATATCGATAATGAAAATACCGCCGATCTCATCGGTGGTTATTTCCAATTCGTAGAGCATTTCCTGCAAGGACAATGGGGCATATCCAGCGTCACCGGTGAACCGGTATTAGACAGTGTGCTCGCCTATCTGCCTGCCACATTAGGGCTTGCGTTGGCCGGTATTTTTCTTGCCACTATCGTCGGTATCACCTTAGGTATGCTGGCTGCGCTGTACCGTAATCGTCTGCCGGATCTGATCATATCCAATCTCAGTTTACTGGGTTTTTCTATTCCTATTTACTGGCTGGCAACGCTATTGATCATGACGCTGGCAATGCAGCTGGGCTGGTTCCCCTCTTCCGGGCAATTGAGCTTACTGTATCAAATCACCCCAGTTACCGGGTTCAGCCTGCTCGATTGTTGGCTATCTGATAAGCCATACCGCATGGCAGCGTTATTAGATGCGCTGCAACACTTAGTATTACCCGCCAGCGTATTGGCGTTAGTCACGACCACCGAAGTGATCCGCTTAGTACGTAGCTCACTGAGTGATGTTATGGGGCAAAGCTATATCAAAGCGGCGCTCAGCCGCGGACGTTCGACCTGGTACGTGGTATTTAGCCATGGTCTGCGCAATGCCCTGCCCCCGATTTTACCGATGATGAGTATGCAATTCGGTACTATCGTGACCTCGGCAATCATTACCGAACAGATGTTTGAATGGCCGGGGCTTGGCCGTTGGCTGGTCAGCAGCATCAGTGCCCGCGATTTTGCTTCCGTGCTGGCCTGCATGTTGGTTATTGCCATTACGCTTATCGTCATCAATGTCTTTTCTGAATTGCTGACCGTCCTGTTCTATCCAGCCAAAAGGAAAGCGATGTATGCCCAGCAAGGTTAGAATTTATCCCGAAATCCGCATACCTTCGCCGCTGGCTCAGACCTGGCAGAATTTTCGTCAGAACTCCATGGCAATGGCCGGTTTGTGGATGTTCATCTTTATTATCGGAATGGCTCTGCTGGGCTCATCACTGTCCAGTTACGATCCCTTTGATCAAAACGCGAATGCGCTGTTGTTACCGCCATCATGGGAAGAAACCGGTTCTCTGCACTATTTCTTAGGCACCGATGACTTAGGCCGGGATGTTTTGTCGCGTTTGCTCTACGGGGCACAACTGACTTTCGGCAGTGCCTTGACGGCCTGCATGCTGGCAATGCTTTTAGGCTCCAGCATCGGCATTTTTGCGGCAATGCAACGTGGTCTGGCCTCCAGTATCTTGCATCATATGCTCGATGTGTTGTTATCCGTTCCCTCATTACTATTGGCGATTGTGCTGGTGTCATTAATGGGGGCTAGCCTCGAAAATGCCTTACTCGCCATCACGCTGGCATTGATCCCCCAGTTCATTCGCGCCTCATTTAATGCCGTGCGCGAAATTGCGGGCAAAGAATATATCATTGCAGTCAGGCTCGACGGTTCCACACCATGGCGTATTCTGCGACTCGCGATTTTACCGAACATTTTGGATGTGTTAGTCACTCAGACCACGCGAGGGCTCTCTGCCGCCATCCTTGATATCAGCGCCGTTTGTTTTCTCGGTATTGGTGCGCAATCGCCGTTACCGGAATGGGGCACAATGCTCGCAGACAGTTTAGACCTTGCCTACATCTCGCCATGGAACGTGGCATTACCAGGTTTGGCAATCATGCTCAGTGTGGTTGCCACCAATCTGGTCGGTGATGGCCTGCGCAAAGCACTGCAACAAGGACTGGAATAATGCCGTTATTGGATATTCGTAATCTGACCATTGAGATCGATACTTCGCAAGGCCGAGTGAAAGTCGTCGATAAAATAAGCCTGACTATTAATGAGGGTGAAGTCCGCGGTTTAGTCGGTGAGTCAGGCTCAGGAAAAAGTCTGGTTGCCAAAGCGCTGGTGGGCATTACCAAAGATAACTGGCATGTTTCGGCTGACCGCTTGCGGATCTGCGATGTGAACTTACTCGAATTGACGGCTCGTCAGCGTCGTCAATTCCTATCGAATAACATCGCCATGATATTTCAGGAACCTGTATCTTGTCTCGATCCTTCCATTCCGGTTGGCGATCAGCTGATGGAAGTTATTCCAAGTCGAGTGTTTGAAGGCAAATGGTGGCAATGGCCATTCTGGCGGAAAAAGCATGCTAAAGCCTTGCTGCACCGTGTCGGCGTTAAAGATCATGACAAAGTCCTGAACGCCTACCCGTTAGAGCTGTCGGATGGGATCTGTCAAAAAGTTATGATCGCGATGGCTATCGCCGTCAAACCAAGACTCTTGATCGCCGATGAACCTATCAGCGCCATGGAAGCCACAACACAGGCACAGATTTTACGTTTGCTGGATAAAATGAATGTGGTTAACCACACCACCATTTTACTGATCAGTAACGATTTAAATGCTATCGCCAATTTAGCGGATACGATTAGTGTGATGTATTGCGGCCAGATGGTGGAAACCGGCCCACGTGAACTGGTGCTAAAAAATCCGCATCATCCCTATACCAATGCGCTGCTGAATTCGTTACCGGATTTTAGCCAAAATCTGCCGCACAAATCGGCATTGAACACCCTGCCCGGTTCGATTCCCCCTCTGCAGCATTTGCCTATCGGCTGCCGTTTAGGGCCGCGTTGTCCGTATGCACAAAAAATGTGTGTACGCATGCCCGGTGTGAGCCAAAGTAAAGGCCATCAATTCTATTGTCATTTCCCACTGAATATGGAGGACGCCAACCGATGAACTCCACACCATTACTGAAAGTCAGTGGTATCAACAAGACCTTCATCAACCGAGTGGGCTTATTCCGACGAAAACCCGCGCAGGTATTAAAAGATGTTTCATTCACTTTGGAACAGGGTGAAACACTGGCGCTGGTTGGTGAAACCGGTTCAGGTAAAAGTACACTGGCTAAAATATTGGCCGGTGTCGTTCCCCCAACCGCCGGTGAAATTGAAGTAAACGGCGAAGTAATTGCGTTTGAAGACACACAAAAACGCTGTAAATTGATCCGCATGATCTTCCAAGATCCGAACTCCTCCCTTAATCCGCAACTCCGGGTCGGGCGAATTTTGGAAGCGCCATTACGCCTGAACACTGATCTCACGGAAGAAGAACGTGCGAACACGGTGATCGACACCTTACGGATGGTTGGCTTATTGCCAGAACATGCACTGTTTTATCCGCAGATGATCTCTTTAGGGCAAAAACAACGTGTCGCGCTGGCGCGGGCGCTGATCCTTGATCCGAAAATTATCGTGGCCGATGAAGCCTTTTCCATGCTGGATGTCTCCATGCGCTCACAAATCGTTAATTTGCTGCTGAAATTACAAGAACGCTTAGGGCTGTCTTACGTTGTCGTTGCCAACGATCTGGGTCTGGTGCGCCATATCAGTGATAAAGTCTTGATCATGCATCAGGGTGAAGTCGTTGAAAGCGGGCTGACCAGCGAAGTATTCGCCAATCCACAGCATGACGTCACCAAACGACTGATCCAAAACCACGGTCACGAATACCGGCTGTAATTTCTGCGGGTGCTAGACAAAACACCAGATAGCAAAAAGCCCTGAAAATTCAGGGCTTTTTCATTAGCAGGGAGAAACTATACGCCAGCTTTAGCTAACGCAGCAGAAACAATCTGTTGCGCCTCTTTCTGGATCAGATCCAGATGCTCTTCGCCTTTGAAGCTTTCCATGTAGATCTTGTAGATAGACTCAGTGCCACTCGGGCGAGCTGCAAACCAGCCATTCTCAGTTACTACTTTCAAACCACCAATTGCGGCGTTGTTACCCGGTGCTTTGGTCAGTTTAGCCAGAATAGGTTCACCAGCCAAAGAGGTTGCTTCAACCAGATCTGGGCTCAACTTAGACAATACCGCTTTCTGTGCCGTGTTCGCTGGCGCATCGATACGACGATACACTGGCGCACCAAACTCTTCAGTCAGCGCGTCATACAGCTGCTGCGGATCTTTGCCTGTCACAGCAATAATTTCTGCTGCCAGCAAAGCCAGAATGAAACCGTCTTTATCGGTTGTCCAAACGGTGCCGTCTTTACGCAGGAATGAAGCACCCGCGCTCTCTTCACCACCGAAACCAAAGCTGCCGTCAAACAGGCCATCGACAAACCATTTGAAGCCAACCGGCACTTCTTTCAGATTGCGAGCAATTTTCCCGGCCACTCGATCAATGATCGAAGAAGAAACCAGTGTCTTACCTACTGCAGCTTGTGCTGGCCAGTTAGGACGATGGGTAAACAGATATTGGATCGCCACCGCCAGATAATGATTCGGATTCATCAGACCTGATTTAGTCACTATACCATGACGATCATAATCCGGGTCATTACCCAATGCGATATCAAATTTGTCTTTCAGACCAATCAGGCTCGCCATCGCCCAAGGGCTCGAGCAATCCATACGGATTTTGCCGTCTTTATCCAGCGTCATAAACGAGAAGGTCGGATCAACCCGGTAATTCACGACTTCGATATTCAGGCCATAGGTTTTCGCAATCACGTCCCAGTAGGCAACGCCAGCACCACCCAACGGATCAACACCAATTTTGATGCCCGATTTACGAATTGCTTCCATATCCAGCACATTACCCAGATCATTCACATACGGGGTAACGTAGTCATGTTCCTGCACAAACTCAGATGCAATCGCCGCTGCATAAGACATTACTTTCACATCAACAGAACCGTTTTCCAGGATCTGGTTCGCACGATCTTCCACCCACTTGGTGATATCACCTTCAGCTGGGCCACCATGCGGCGGATTATATTTAAAACCACCATCTTCCGGTGGATTGTGCGATGGAGTGATCACGACACCATCAGCCTGATCAGCATGACCGGCGCGGTTATATGTCAGAATCGCATGAGAAACAACAGGGGTTGGTGTATAGCCTAAGCCTTGCTGAATGCGAACCTGGACACCGTTAGCTGCCAATACTTGTACGGCGCTGGCCAGTGCCGCTTCTGACAACGCGTGTGTATCCATACCAATAAACAGCGGGCCAGAGATGCCCTTACTCTGACGATACTCGGCCAAAGCCTGACTGACAGCCTGAATATGCGACTCGGTGAATGCATTGTGCAACGAACTGCCGCGGTGCCCAGAGGTACCGAAGGCAACGCGTTGTTCAGGTAATGACATATCAGGTTTATTCAGATAATAAGCAGCGACCAGACGTGGAATATTAGTGAGGTCTTCAACGCGAGCTGGTTTACCTGCGTGCGGATGTTGTGCCATATACGACTTCCTGTTCTTTTATACCTTGTTACAAACCTCTGCGATAGTTTCCGCAGAGTAGCCCATGGCCTGCATTAACTGCTCAATAATCAAGCGCTTACGGCCAGTATTAGTGTTAGTAATAACCCAGTAAGGGGTCTCAGGGACAGGTTTTGGCTTGGTGGTTTTACCATTGTCTAACAAGGCTTGTGGATCTTCCGCGAAGTAGATCCGTTTACGGCCTTTAATGTCTGCGCCCCGGCTGAAAACTTCGGGTTGAGCACGATACAAGGCAGAAAGAATTAACATAAAACGTGCAATTGCACTCTCTTCTTTCGCTAATTGCGCATCGTCGATCAGCTTGGTCAAAACATCTGTAGAAGCTTCTGTGATTGATTCTACATCTGTCTTCTGCTCAAGCACCGCAGACACAGTTGGTTCCATGCTCGTATCTAAAGGCAAAGCAAGCAGGCGTCTTAAAATATCAGAAGCACTCTCGCCAATATGCAAGGTACGGCTGGCTATGTAACGGTAGATCTGTTCATCAACCTCAATGGTTTTCATTTTTTATTCGGTTCCGACACTTTGAATATAGACAACGGTCGGATTATACATAAGCCACAGCAGCAAACCTAACCCTGTGCACGGTGTTTACTCAGACCCGTAGCACTACCCTCGCATAAATTCCATTTCAGTACACTTGTGTTCATCTCCACTCGTGACTCATCCCTCATTTTGGTGCCAGATTACGCCAATCATCTGATTTCGTTAACCAAGAGAATAAATCCATCTTTAATCCGCTTAAACTCAGCAGCTCACGATCTATCCAGTAATTTGTTAATATAAGGTTACAGCAACCCATTAAGGACACACTGTGAAGCTTAATTACCAGATAACCGAGTTCCCTAATCCTGCAGCAGAACCAATTGTTTTGCTGCATGGGCTATTTGGCAAACAAGATAATCTGGGATTACTCAAACAAGCGCTACAGTTACAACGTCCGGTGATCACGGTGGATCTGCGTAATCATGGGCTGTCGGAATGGCATGCTGAGATGAACTATCAGGTGATGAGTGACGATATCCTCAATTTATTGAGTAAGCTTAATCAGCCAAAAGTGCATCTGCTCGGGCATTCCATGGGCGGCAAGGTGGCAATGGCGGTGGCTTTACAAGCCCCCGACCGGGTGGCATCGTTGAGCGTGGCGGATATTGCGCCTGTGACCTATAAAGAAAGCCGACATACGAATGTGTTTAAAGCCTTGAATGCCGTTGCTAACGCACAGGTTAGTTCCCGAAAGGAAGCAGAACTGCTCATGTCTGATTATCTGACAGAGCCATCGGTGCGCCAGTTTTTATTAAAATCATTCAGTAACGAACAACCCACCCATTGGCAATTTAACCTACAAATATTGCAACAACACTATGCCGATATTATGGGGTGGCCGTTCTCTGCATCACAGCACTATTCCGGCCCGGTATTGTTTATCAAAGGTGGCGCATCAGACTATTTGCAAACGGAACATCAGCATGCAATAGCACAGCACTTCCCTAATGCCAGCGCCAAAATAATCCCCGGTTGTGGTCATTGGTTACATGCGGAAAAACCACTATTGTTTAACGGAATTGTTGAGCGTTTTTTACAACAATCAAACTGATAAAACACCCGCTATCACGCGTTATGCTTTGCGATACATTGTGGTATAGTGCGCCCCCTATTGGGAAATGCACGCACCTGAACCTTGTCTGGCAGTAGTTTTATATATGGCAAAACATCACTCGGATCGCACTACACTGGATCTGTTTGCTGACGAAAAACGTCCAGGGCGCCCTAAAACTAACCCTCATCCCCGTGATTTGCAGTTAAAAATAAATAAACGCAATCAATTAAAACGGGATAAGGACAAAGGGCTGCATCGGGTTGAACTCAAACTCGATGCAGAGTCATTGGATGACCTCAATCAGTTGGCAGATGCCCGTGGTATCAGCAGATCAGAACTCATTCAGGAGTTAGTCCGCGAATACGTTAGCACTCAGCGTTCCAGCCAGCTAAAATAGTAACCAGCTTTTTGAATTCCGACGAAGACGAACAAGGATAATTCACCTTATGGCACTGATAGGTCTGTTCTTTGGTAGCGATACCGGCAACACAGAAGCAGTCGCAGGCATGATCCAGAAAGAACTGGGCAGCGATTTGATTGACGTATTGGATGTAGCTCAGGGCACCAGCGCTGACTTTGAAAAATATGACTTGCTGATCTTAGGCATTCCAACCTGGTATTACGGCGAATCACAGGCCGATTGGGATGATTTTTTCCCTGAATTGGAAAAAGTCGATTTCAGTACCAAACTGGTTGCCATCTTTGGTTGTGGTGATCAGGAAGATTATGCTGAATATTTCCTTGATGCGATGGGCACGTTACGTGACATCATCGTGGCTAAAGGCGCAACCATTGTGGGCTACTGGCCAACTGAGGGCTATCATTTCGAAGCCTCAAAAGCACTGGTAGATGACAAACATTTTGTTGGTTTAGGCATTGATGAAGATCGTCAGCCAGAACAAACCGCTGAACGTGTTGCGGCTTGGTGTCAGCAATTACGCGAAGAGATGTGTCTGTCTGAATTAGTTTAACAATTGTTCAGCTTCAGCCAAGCCCGTGACCTTCACGGGCTTTATTTTATGCAGAACAGAGCAAACATCGCCGTAACACATTTCTTTTTATTAGAATTGCGCCATATAATGGGGAAAGCCCTACTCGCTGCAGTCTCAAACTGCCCCAAGAATACAGAGAGCTATGACAGACCATAATCAGCAACTGAAAGACGCCGGACTAAAAATCACTTCGCCGCGGGTTAAGATCCTAGATTACCTGCGCCAGCCGGAATGCCAGCACATCAGTGCTGAAGACCTTTATAAACTGCTGCTGGATAATGGTGAAGAAATTGGTTTGGCTACCGTTTATCGGGTTCTGAATCAATTTGATGATGCCGGCATTGTCACTCGTCATCATTTCGAAGGCGGCAAGTCCGTATTTGAACTGGCACAGCAACATCACCATGATCATCTGGTTTGTCTGGATTGTGGCAGTGTAGTCGAGTTTTCTGATGAGGTTATTGAACAGCGTCAGAAAGAGATTGCCGAAAAACATGGCATGACACTGACCCATCACAGCCTGTATTTATACGGTAACTGCGGTAAAGAAAACTGCGTCAATCGTAAGAAATAATGGTTAGTAAATAATTTCTTCAGATAAAAAAAATCCCGCTAAGTGCGGGATTCTTTTTATTCTTAGTTTTTGCAGCCGCCGTGGCCACCGCAGCATTCATGCGGTTCTTCGGCTTCCGCATGATGATGATCATGTCCGTGGCCTTTACCGCCACAACATTCGTGTTCTTCACCATGCGCGTGACCTTTACCACCGCAACATTCATGATCATCACCGTGTGAATGACCATGACCGCCGCAACAACCTTCGTGCTCATGCTGATGGCCATGACCACAGCCTTCTTCACCATGAATATGACCGTGAGCGATCTCTTCTGCTGTTGCTGCACGCACTTCACGAACATTTACTTTAAAATGTAAGTCCATACCCGCCAGTGGGTGGTTAGCATCAACTTTCACGAATTTTTCAGAAACTTCAATGATAGTAACTGGACGGTGACCGTCATCGGTATCAGCAACAAATGTATCGCCTTCTGCTACTTCCATACCGTCGAACAATTCACCCGGCACTTCCTGTACCAATGATTCTTCGTATTCGCCATACGCGTCCGCCGCAGGCACTGTCAGTTCGAAGCTATCACCAGCCGCACGTTCATACAGCGCATTTTCTAAACCGGGAACCAAGTAGCCACTGCCATGCAGATAAACTAACGGCTCACGCCCTTCAGTGGTATCCAGTACTTCGCCTGAAGTATCAGACACGGTGTAATCCAGCGTAACTACGCTCAAATGGGTAATCTTCATCATGCATCCCGGTTAAAATGACAACTAGTCTCACCAGCATACCGGAAAAATCCAGCCAAACACAATCCTCTGCTTATCATTCAACAGCTGCCGGATAAGGCTTTTACCCGTATAATGCTCTTTTGTTTGCTGCAGAATTATTCCCGTCATGATCATCGTTTCTCAAATTACGCTGCTCCGAGGCAATAAGCCTTTGTTAGAAGAGGCTACAGCCACGATTCACCCCGGTCACAAAGTCGGGTTAGTTGGAAAAAACGGCTGCGGTAAATCCAGTTTCTTTGCCTTATTAAAAGGTGAATTGGCGGTTGATGCGGGCTCGGTTTCCGTACCAGCACAATGGCAGATCGCCACGGTGGCACAGGAAACGCCAGCCTTGGGTTGTTCTGCGATCGATTATGTTATTGACGGCGACAAAGCGTTTCGCAGCCTTGAGCAGCAATTAGCGCAGGCTGAACAACAAGGCGACGGCATCCGCATTGCCGAGTTACACGGCCATTTAGATGCCGCCGGTGCTTACACTATTCGTTCGCGTGCCGGTGAACTATTGCATGGTTTGGGTTTCAGCAGTGAACAACACCAGCAACCAGTCTCGGCATTTTCTGGTGGCTGGCGTATGCGTCTTAACCTAGCGCAAGCGCTGATCTGTCGTTCCGATTTACTGTTACTTGATGAACCAACCAACCACTTGGATTTAGATGCCGTGATCTGGTTGGAAAGCTGGTTACGCTCTTATCGCGGTACATTGATCTTGATCTCCCACGATCGTGATTTTCTCGATCGCGTCATCAATCGCATCATTCATATCGAAAATGACAAACTGAACGAATATACCGGCGGCTATTCTGACTTTGAAATTCAACGTGCAACGGCGTTATCGCAACAACAATCGATGTATGAAAAGCAGCAACTCGCACTGAGTAAAATGCAAGATTACGTTGATCGCTTCCGTTATAAAGCGACCAAAGCCCGTCAGGCGCAAAGTCGTTTGAAAGCGATGGAACGCATGGAGCTGATCCTGCCCGCACATGTCGATTCCCAATTCCAGTTTCAGTTCCGTGAACCAGATGCGCTACCAACGCCGCTGATCAGCATGGAAAATCTCAGTGCCGGTTATGGCGATAAACTGATCCTGCAAAAAATTAAGCTGAATTTAGTCCCCGGTTCACGCATTGGGCTATTGGGGCGAAATGGTGCCGGTAAATCGACATTTATCAAATTGCTGGCCGGTGAACTCACACCGCTGTCTGGAAAACTGGAACCCAGTAAAGGCGTCAAGATCGGCTATTTTGCCCAACATCAGCTGGAATCATTACAGCAAGGCGATACACCATTGCAGCACCTGACCCGTATTGCCGGTAATCGCCCAGAACAGGAACTGCGTAATTTTTTAGGTGGTTTTGGCTTTCATGGCGATAAAGCACTGGAAGTGGTTGATACCTTCTCCGGTGGTGAAAAAGCACGTTTAGTGTTGGCATTGCTGGTCTGGCAAAAACCAAATTTGCTGTTATTGGATGAACCAACCAACCACTTAGATCTCGAAATGCGTGAAGCACTAACATTGGCACTGCAGGGCTTTGAAGGTGCCATGGTTATCGTCTCGCACGATCGCCATTTGCTACGCACTACGACTGATGAGTTTTATCTGGTACACCAACAACGGTTGGAAGCCTTTGATGGTGACTTGGATGACTACCATAAATGGCTAACTGAACAAGATAAAAATCAAAATGAAACTAAGGTTGCCAATAACACCCCAGCAGCGCCGCAAAGTGCGACAGCTCGAAAAGATCTGAAACGTCGGGAAGCTGATTTCCGCCAGCAGATCCGCCCATTGCGTCAAAAGCTGGAAAAACATGAAAAACAGATGGCAAAACTACAGCAAGCATTAACGGATATTGAAAGTGCGCTGTCTGATCCAGCCATCTATCAAGATGATGCCAAACCCAAACTGACCGGTTTGCTGGCGCAGCAAGGCCCGTTAAAAAACGAACTGGAACAAGTCGAGCTTGAGTGGATGGACATCTCCGAACAGCTGGAACAGATGGAACAACAATTT
The DNA here is from genome assembly GCA_937866945.1 of uncultured Tolumonas sp. GTDB lineage: Bacteria > Pseudomonadota > Gammaproteobacteria > Enterobacterales > Aeromonadaceae > Tolumonas. The sequence continues at coordinate 19,938 of CALMKU010000259.1, read as the reverse complement.
GCTGCCGAAGTAGCAACCCAGGATTAAATTGAATGCTTAGTTATCGCCACGCGTTTCATGCCGGCAATCATGCCGATATTTTAAAACATGCTGTGATCAGTTTACTGATCGATCAATTGAAACAAAAAGACAAACCATTTTGTTATCTCGACACCCATTCTGGTGGCGGTTGTTACGACCTCACCGGAGAATGGGCGAACAAAAAAGCCGAATATCTCGATGGTATTGCACGCCTTTGGCCGCAACGCGATAAATGGCCTGCACTAAAAAGCTATATAGAGTGCATAGCCGCTCTGAATAATGACAATACATTACATTATTACCCCGGCTCACCAGAGATTGCGCGAGCACAACTGCGCGAGCAAGATCGTCTGATCCTAATGGAACTTCATAACAACGAAATTGATATTCTGCGCCAGCATATGCATCGAGATCCCCGTGTCGCATTACACCATCGTGATGGTTTTGAAGGGGTAGTCGCACTCACACCGCCAACACCTCGTCGCGGCCTGGTATTAATCGACCCGCCATATGAGCTGAAAGAAGATTACGATCGCGTCGTTAAATCTTTAGCGAAAGCTTGGCGACGCTGGCCGGTGGGTATGTATGCCGTTTGGTATCCATTACTAGGTAAAGAAGCAGATCGCAGCCAACACATGCTCAATGAGTGCCAGAAATTAGGTATTCCAATGCTCACCGTCGAGTTAAGCGTGCAAGCACAATCGCCGACTTGGGGCATGCACGGTTCAGGCATGGCAATTTTTAATCCGCCATGGCAATTTGAACAGCAGTTACAAAAATTAGTGCCAGAACTCTGCGCGTTACTGGCCATGACACCGCAAGCCAATTGGGAAATAAAGTCGCATAATTCAGAAGGTTAAATCAACGGTCTTTGTTGCCATTCAGCCCCCCTTGGATGAATGGCAATTTTCATCATTCCTATGCTACTTATCTTTATGAGCAAAAACTTTTATGCATAGGAATTTATCAGAATATTCTTTATTTACCGCCAAAAACCGACAATTCAACAAGCAAAAATCCGAATAAAGGCTATTTTGTCAGATTTTTTCGCCAAAAAACCATACATATTCCCACCTTTAATGCTGAGTATTCACGATGAGAAGCCTTTGCATAATAAATAGAGTGAATTAGTTATTGCACTGTCACACAAAAGCCCGATAATGCGCCGGATTTTTTATAAAGCATCGCGTTCCGCCTGATAGGACAGAACGTATCACTGGTGACAGGGCCGTGGCCCTTTTGTGAGGTGTAAACATACAATGAATAATGAAATCGTCCCTGTTGAACTGGATTATCGCGACCTGGTAGAAACCTATGGTTCACCGTTGCTGGTCTTGGATCAAGCCGCTGTCCGTAAACAATATCGCGCTTTAGTGAAAGCCCTCCCCGGCGTTCGCATGCATTATGCTTTAAAACCGCTGCCCCATTCCGCAGTAGTTGCCACCTTAAAAGCCGAAGGCTGTTGTTTCGATTTAGCTACGAACGGTGAAGTCGATCTGATGTTAGAAAATCAGATCAATCCGGACGATTGTATTCATACTCACCCTATCAAGCGTGATGGCGATATTCGTTACGCATTAGAATATGGCTGTAAAGTTTTCGTATTTGATAACCCGATTGAGCTCGAAAAGTTCATTCCTTATCAAGACAAGGCGCAGCTGCTATTACGCGTCAGCTTCCCTAACCCGGAAAGTAAAGTTGACCTGTCGAAGAAGTTTGGCTGCACACCAGAAGCCACACTGCCTTTGCTGCGTAAAGCCAAAGAGTTAGGTCTTAATGTTATCGGCCTGTCATTCCATGTTGGCTCTCAAGTGCCAAACTCACGACGTCATGTTGAAGCGATCACCGCTTGTAATCAGCTGATCCGTGATGCTGCTGCCGAAAATATTAACCTACAAGTGCTCGATATTGGTGGTGGGTTCCCCGTGAATTACGCAGCCGATGGCGCCGATCTGGATATTTACGAATTTTGCGCGCCGATCCGTGAAGCATTGAGCAACACACCGGAAGGTATCCGTCTGTTAGCAGAACCAGGCCGTTTCATTTCCGCACCTTGCATGACGTCTGTTTCCAGCGTCATGGGTAAAGCTGAACGTTTTGGCAGGATGTGGTATTACCTGGATGATGGTTTGTATGGCAGCTACAGCGGCCAGCTGTTTGATCATATCAACTATCCGAAGTCTGCACCTTATGCGACCGGCGAAGCGCTACCAGCTGTGCTGGCAGGCCCTACCTGTGACAGCATTGACGTACTGGCTGATGATATCGATCTGCCTGTACTGAATGTGGGTGACGTGATCATTGGTAAGATGATGGGCGCTTACACTTGGGCATCAGCAACCGAGTTTAACTTCTTCCGCAAAGCGAATATTTTGGTCGTTGATAGCGACGAAGCAGCCGAATTACGTGCTGTTGCGTAACACGAAGTTTAGCGTTACGCATAAAAAAGGGCAGTCATCGCGACTGCCCTTTTTGTTTTATATAATCGGATAGCTTACAAACGAGCTTCCAGCATCAAGCGTTTCATTTCTGCAACGGCTTTCGGTAAACCGCTAAACACCGCTCGGCCAATAATGGCATGCCCGATGTTCAATTCAACCATTTCAGGAATCGCCGCGATGGCTTGCACGTTTTGATAATGCAAGCCATGACCCGCATTCACTTTTAAACCGCGTTGATGTGCATATGCCGCTGCTTCAGTGATACGTGCCAGCTCAGCTTGTTGTTCTGCTTCAGTTTCAGCATCAGCATAACGACCGGTATGAATTTCAATGTAAGGCGCACCGCTTTCTACTGCCGCATCAATCTGGGCATGATCCGCATCAATAAACAGAGAAACCTGAGCACCAACCGCCGCAAGACGCGTAACGGCATCCCGAATGCGCGCTACCTGTGAAGCAACATCCAAACCACCTTCTGTCGTCACTTCTTGGCGTTTTTCTGGCACCAAGCAGACAAACTGAGGTTTGATACGGCAAGCAATGGTCAGCATCTCTTCTGTCACTGCCATCTCTAGATTCATGCGTGTTTTAATGGTTTGACGCAGAATTTCAACATCACGATCGGTGATATGACGGCGATCTTCACGCAAGTGTACGGTGATCCCTTCCGCACCAGCCTGTTCAGCTAACGCCGCTGCAAACACCGGATCAGGGTAAGCAGTACCACGGGCATTACGTAACGTGGCAACATGATCGATATTTACACCCAATAAAATTTTGCTCACTCTGATCTCCTTGCTATAAACGCAGAATAAAGCTCCCTGCTTTTCAGGGGACGATTGCCCAATAAAGCTGCAAAAGCCTGACGACTAAAGCGTCGGGCAGCCGCTAAAATTTGTGCATTAATAAAATCCCGCTCTGCCATGCCGATTATCTCTGTGCCAGAAAAAACGGCATGATCGCGCAGCGCAGTAGTAATAAAACCCGCCTCTGGTTCGTAACGATAGAAACAGGCCGGATCGATGGGCAAACCACTATCGGCGGCATAACAAAAATCGACGCCATAGCCCAATTGCTGCAACAAGAGTAATTCAAATTGTCGTAATAAGGGAGAGACCGGTTGCAGCGGATCAGCTAAAACCAGTAATGTCTGAAAATAGCTACTATAAAGCCCTGGATATTCCGTATCCGGCTCCAATAGATGATAAAGCAGTTCGTTCAGATATAAGGCACTAAATAAGCGTTCACCCTGCAGGGCAACCTGTGGGCTTCGCGCCTCCAGTTGCACTAGGGTTTTCAGATTACTTTTACCACTATAACGAATATGCAGCGGTAAAAAGGGCTGTAACAGCCCTTTTACAGCAGAACGCGATGTGCGGGAACCTTTTGCCACCATGGACATTTTGCCCATGGAAGCCACGAAAAGATCCACCAGCTGACTGGTTTCACGATAAGGACGGGTATGCAATACAAAAGCCGGTAACATTTCCGACTCAGTCATCACCATAACCTAAGCTACGCAGTGCGCGTTCATCATCAGCCCAACCGGATTTAACCTTAACCCAGAGTTCTAAGAAAACACGCTGACCGAATAAACGTTCCATATCCAGACGCGCTTCCGTACCGATAACTTTCAGCTTTTCGCCTTTGTTACCGATCACCATTTTCTTCTGGCCTTCGCGTTCCACCAGAATCAACGCATTAATATGGAACAGCCCATCGTCTTCTACTTTAAAACGTTCGATTTCCACGGTGACTGAATAGGGTAATTCTTCACCGGTAAAGCGCATCAGTTTCTCGCGGATGATCTCTGACGCCATAAAACGAGAACTGCGATCGGTAATATAATCGTCTGGGAAATAATGCTGCCCTTCCGGTAACAAACGTTTCGCCATGTCACGGATTTTTTCGACGTTAGTGCCTTTTTCCGCAGAAATCGGCAGGATCTCTGCAAAATTACCTTTCTGCGCCAACATTTGCAGATGCGGTAACAGGATCTCTTTGTCTTTGATGACATCGACTTTATTGACCGCTAACACGACCGGGCACTGCATATAACGCAGTTTGTTCAGCACCATATCATCATCAGCAGTCCATTGTGTGCCATCAACTACAAACACCACCATTTCCACATCACCCAGCGAACTGGTCGCCGCGCGGTTCATCAAACGGTTAATCGCACGCTTTTCTTCAATATGCAAACCAGGGGTATCAACAAAGATAGTCTGATAAGCGCCCTGAGTATCAATACCCAAAATGCGGTGACGTGTTGTTTGCGGCTTACGCGAGGTAATACTAACTTTCTGGCCCAGTAATTTATTCAACAGGGTCGATTTACCCACATTCGGGCGGCCAACAATCGCCACAAAACCACAGTAAGTTTTATCGTCGGTCATTTCGGTCATATTAATTGCTCCAGAGCTTTTTCAGCAGCGGCCTGCTCGGCCTTTCTGCGACTGGAACCGACTCCAATAAACGCAGCAGAAATATCTTCAATCACACATTCCACCGTAAATTGTTGGTTGTGCGCTTCCCCTTTCACGTCAGTTACCGCATAGGTTGGTAACGAACGACGGCGGCCTTGCAAATGTTCCTGCAAACGCGTTTTTGGATCTTTTTGTTCAACACCAGGGCGAATAGCGTCTAAGCGATCGTTATACCAAGTTAATAACAACGATCTGATCGCATCGAGATTACTGTCAATATAGATGGCACCAATTAACGCTTCGACTGTGTCCGCTAAAATTGATTCACGGCGATAGCCGCCACTTTTCAGCTCACCAGGCCCCAGGATCAAATAATCACCAAGCGCAAATTCACGGGCCAGTTCAGCCAAAGTGCGTTCACGAACTAAAGTTGCCCGCATACGGCTCATATCCCCTTCGCTGACATTGGGGAAACGATGGTAAAGCACCTCGGCGATAACCAGACTTAATATGGAATCACCCAAAAATTCCAACCGCTCGTTATGACGAGAACCGGCACTACGATGCGTGATAGAGCGAACTAACAGATCTTTATTTTGAAACGAATAGCCTAGTTTTTGTTCTAAGCGGGGTAACTTATCATTCACTGAATACTGCCTATACGATTAAAACGAACACCGGTCGGTATCCAACTAGGTACAGAACTACCCGCCGGGCGATCGAATTCAAAACTCATCCAGATAGCAACCGCTTTCCCAACCAGATTACGTTCTGGTACAAAGCCCCAGAAACGACTGTCCTGACTGTTATCGCGGTTATCTCCCATAGCAAAATAATGCCCTTCCGGCACCACCCATTCACCAACAGGCTGGCCCGGTTGTTGGTAATACATACCAGTGCGATCAGGAATAAAGTTATTACGCAAAATGTCATGACTTTTCGTGGCAGTCAGTTTTTCCGTGTAATGCTCTAATGGCATACCTAACTGGCTAAATTCGCCACTTTCTACAAAGGTAGTATTAATTTTCTGCACTTGCGGACAAACCTTACTGTCGTTGCAAGCAGGCTGCAGATAAAGCTCTTTATCGCGAAAAATAATACGATCGCCAGGTAAACCAATCACGCGTTTGATGTAATCAATACGCGGGTTTTCCGGGTATTTGAAAACAACCACATCGCCACGTTGCGGATGTTCGGTTTCCAGTAACGTTCGATTCGTCACAGGCTCTTTCAAACCGTAGGTATATTTATTCACCAGAATAAAATCACCTTCCAGTAATGTTGGCATCATTGAACCTGATGGGATCTGAAATGGCTCATACAAAAATGAGCGCAAAACTAATACCGCCGCAATGACCGGAAAAATGCCTTTGCACTGTTCTACCCAAACCGGTTCGATCATCAGCTTTTCAACAGCTTCTACCGTCAAGGGGACACCTGCTGATTCCTGCGCTTTACGCGCTTTTGCTGCTCTAAAACGAACCAACACCCAATGATCCAGTAACCAAACCAATCCAGTTACCAACGTAACTGCAACCAGAATCAGTGCAAACGTATTAGCCATTAATTAGTTATCCTTTCCAACATGCAGGATTGCGAGGAACGCTTCTTGTGGTACGTCAACACGACCTACCGACTTCATTCTCTTTTTACCCTCTTTCTGTTTATTCAGCAGCTTCTTCTTACGACTGACGTCGCCACCATAACATTTCGCCAATACGTCTTTGCGCATCGCTTTTACGGTACTACGGGCAATAATATGGTTGCCAATTGCAGCTTGAATAGCAATATCAAACATCTGCCGAGGGATCAGTTCACGCATTTTTTCAACCAACTGACGACCTCGGAATGGCGCATTGTCTTTGTGCGTGATAATAGCCAGTGCATCAACTCTCTCACCGTTGATCAAAATATCCAGACGCACCATGTCTGCAGCATCAAAGCGTTTAAAACCATAATCCAAGGAAGCATAACCACGGCTGGTCGATTTCAACCGGTCAAAGAAATCCAGCACTACTTCTGCCATTGGAATTTCGTAGGTCAATGCAACCTGATTACCGTGATAAACCATGTTGGTCTGCACACCACGTTTTTCGATACACAGAGTAATGACGTTACCAAGATACTCTTGTGGAACCAGAATATTACATTCCGCGATCGGTTCACGAAGCTCTTCAATGTTATTAATGGCCGGTAAATTGGATGGGCTATCAATATGAATTGTCGTACCGTCGGTCATGGCGATTTCATATACCACTGTCGGTGCAGTCGTAATTAAATCAAGATCATACTCTCGTTCCAGACGTTCCTGAATGATCTCCATATGCAGCATGCCCAGGAAACCACAACGAAAACCAAAACCTAATGCGGTAGAGTTCTCTGGTTCGAAAAACAGTGATGCATCGTTCAGCGAGAGTTTTTCTAACGCATCGCGGAACGCTTCATAATCTTCTGATGAGATTGGAAACAGGCCAGCATAAACCTGTGGCTTCACTTTTTTAAAGCCAGGTAACGCATTTTCAGCACCATTTTTAGCCAGTGTCAGCGTATCACCGACTGGCGCACCGTGGATGTCTTTAATACCGCAGACAACCCAACCTACTTCGCCACAATTCAAGGCTGAAGTATCTTTCTGTTTTGGCGTCGAAATACCAAGGCGATCAACACCCCAGGTCTGACCGGTGCTCATTACCTTGATTTTGTCGTTCTTTTTCAACGAACCGTTTTTAATACGGACCAGAGATACCACACCCAGATAATCATCAAACCAAGAGTCGATAATCAGTGCCTGCAATGGCGCATCTGGATCACCTTCCGGCGCTGGAATTCGTTTTACAATCTCTTCCAATACGTCATCAACGCCCAGACCTGTTTTAGCAGAACAACGTACTGCATCCATTGCATCGATGCCGACAATGTCTTCGATCTCTTCGGCAACACGCTCTGGTTCTGCCTGCGGCAAATCGATCTTATTCAGAACCGGAACCACTTCGAGGTTCATTTCCATCGCGGTATAGCAGTTCGCTAAGGTTTGAGCTTCTACGCCCTGTCCCGCATCAACCACCAGCAATGCCCCTTCACAGGCAGCCAGTGAACGCGAAACTTCATAGGAAAAATCCACATGGCCGGGGGTATCGATGAAATTCAGTTGATAAGTTTCACCATCTTTAGCTTTGTAATCCAGCGTAACACTCTGCGCCTTGATCGTGATCCCACGTTCACGTTCCAGATCCATGGAATCCAGTACCTGCGCTTGCATTTCACGTTCGCTGAGGCCGCCACAAGTCTGGATCAAGCGGTCTGACAGAGTGGATTTACCATGGTCAATATGGGCAATAATAGAGAAGTTACGAATATTTTTCATGAGGTCTTATTTATCTGATGGCATGTAATTAACGATAATTTGAGCTGGATTTTACTGGATTAGCGGCGGTAGAGCTATGATTAGTCGTGAATGATTGCACTGACGCGCGGAATAGCTGTCAGTGCAATGAAATATTGATCAATGGCAGTTGCTCTGCAACACAGATATAACAGGGATCGTGACGCCAAGAATCACCGGTTGATACTCCGCATTGGTGAGTCTGGCTGATTTTAAACGCATGAGTGAAAAGCCAATACAGCCGCCCAGAAACGCACCGGCTACAGATGGCCACTCAGCGCCGGACACGGCTAAAAATTGCCCGACAGCGGCCCCAGCCATGATAAAAAACAGCGGCAAAATATAAACCAGTAAAGCACCTTTCAACAGCCCATTTTCCGGGATCCCGATCCGTACTTGCTGCCCCACATCGAGTGCCAATGAACATGCGACATCAATAACCTGCACATTGTTTTTTTCTTCTTTGGCCATAGAGCTGATATTACAAGTTGACTCCTGCTGGCAATGCCCACATGCAGATGAACGCTTATATTCAACACTGACCATGCCAGGTTTTGTAGCCACTACCGTAGCGATTGCTTCAATCATTGACTATTCTCCTGATGATTAATACGAATAGCCTCTGCGATACGACGCAAACTCGTCGCGGGTAACTCACCCACTATGGTAAGCGTTACACCATCATCCCGATTCATACTCAATATAGAGGTAGCACCATGCATTGCAAATTGCTCTTTCTCGCGAGACGGTACAGTAGCTGATAAGCGTGAGATATACACAGAGACATCAACTAAACCATCACTAAGCAAGAAATAGTCCACCAACTCATCACTACCAATCAGTTTATGTTTATCCGCTGATAACGAAACAAATCCCGATGGTAACCAGCCTAATGTCCACTGGTGAGAATCCGGTTCAGCCTTATAAATGTCCCGATTCCGCTCAGCCACTGGCACTTTCATCGACGCTATACTTTTGATGGCAGATGAATTTTCGGATAAAAAGCGAAAATCGACACCAAGGTACTGTTCAACCAGATTCCCCTGATCATCGTTAATATCTAACCGTAGTAAAATACCTGTTTTTCGCTCTAACCAGAGAATAAAACTATATTTTCCCTCTTCTTTCGGGGTCAGCCGCACTGATTGGGCCACCTGCCCGGCAATACGATTTTTTCCTGTACTCACCACTTCGTAGTGTTTCAGTAAGGTATCCGGTGAACAATTTAAGACTGAAAACCATAACCCGGGTAAACGGGAGTCCTGCAAGGTATACGATAGCTGCGCAGACTCAGCAAATGTAACCTGTTTATTTTTGCTAAGGTATTCGACAGGACGACCACTGAGTGACAGCAGATGAGTGATCTCTTTGTTGTCATACCAGCCATGAGTTAATCGTAATGGCTCAATGTTGTTTTGTAGTATATGCACCAGCGCCAATTCAAAATTGTTGTGATGATAACCACGCTGCATTTGAAACAACAAAGCCTCTGCTGAAGGGTCAGCGGAGGCTTTAGATGTGAATGAACCAATCAGAAAAAAAACTAAAACGATACGATACATCAAAATTCAATTACCGCTCAACTTGTGACAGACGCTGTTGCAACTGATGATCTTGGATGAAGCGGGCAATTCGCTGACGCTGTTCCTGCAATTGCTTTTCAGATAAAGCTTGCGATTGCGACTGAACATGCGCGCGCTCAGCATTGTAATTAATGCTGACGGGAGTCGCGGAACCACCGGCTACAGGGATCGTATTCAATACTGGCCCTTGCTTGATCGCAACGTTCATCGCGTCTTGTTGCTGATATTGTTGAATACCAACAAGCACCGCTACAGCAACGGATGCCGCAATACCATACTGGCCAACAACTTGAACAAATTGTTTCAGTTTCGGCTGAACGACAGTAAATAGTGAACGACGGGGTTTTGGTGCCAAGATAGTAGGCTCCAGTTCCAATGCACCAGCAATCCGCTGCGACAGAGTCATGTCTAACTGTTCAGGTAACTCATCACGTAACGCATCACCAATCAGATGATAACGCTCCCATGTTGCAGATGCAGAAGGATCGTCCAACAAGGCTTTAAGCGATGGATCAGACTGTAAGTCATTATCCATCAGAGCTGAAACGCGTTCTTTTGATGTTGTCATACTAATCCGTTACTCCATTCAAAGCAGGATAATCCTAATCTATTCCCTGCAGTACGGTTTTGAGACGATTATCAATAACTTCCCGGGCACGAAAAATACGGGAACGAACAGTTCCAACAGGACAACCAAGCACCTCAGCTATCTCGTCGTAACTCAAACCTTCTATCTCACGTAACGTAATAACGGTACGTAAATCTTCTGGTAACGATTGCAACGCATCCGTTACCGTTTGCCGAACCTGATCTGATGATAATAGACGTTCGGGGCTGGCAATATCGCGTAACGCATCACCAGAGTCGTATTGTTCGGCATCCTCAATATCAACGTCCATTCCTGGAGGACGACGGCCATTCGAAACCAGATAATTTTTTGCCGTGTTTACAGCGATACGGTACAGCCATGTATAAAAAGCGCTGTCGTTTCTGAATGAAGGCAAAAAACGATAGGCACTAATAAACACTTCCTGCACCACATCGGCACCATCACTCGGGTTACTCACATAGCGGCTGACCAGATTCATGATCTTGCGTTGGTATTTTGTTACCAACAGGTTAAATGCTTGTTTGTCACCACGTTGCACTCGTTCAACTAAACGTTGATCGATCTCTATATCGCTCATATCGACGCCGATTTCCTCCAAATTCTGACTATCGGCCCGAAGTAGCACTCTTAATCAGACAGTATTTTTGGAGAAAAGTTCTGTTCTCCGTAAAAAAACGTGATCCGGGCTGTACCTGACCATCAGTTGGGCTAGTATAAAGCTTTCCTCATCAAGGCCAATGATACTTATGAAACAGAATGTTGAATACTCCTGCGATGTTTTGATCATTGGCAGTGGTGCCGCAGGCCTCACTTTAGCATTACGCTTAGCAGATCATGCAAAAGTGATGGTATTGAGCAAAGGGCCCTTAAGTGAAGGGGCTACCTATTATGCCCAGGGAGGCATCGCTGCTGTTGCTGAAGAGACAGATAGCGTCGAATCTCACGTGAATGACACACTGATCGCGGGTGCCGGTTTATGTGATAAAGCAATTGTAGAATTTACTGCAGAAAATGCCAAAGAGTCGATTGACTGGCTGATTCAACAAGGAGTGCCATTCGATAAAGAAGAGGCAACTTCGGAGGATGGCGAACCTGCTTATCATTTAACTCGCGAAGGCGGTCACAGTCACCGCCGGATTTTCCATTCAGCAGACTCCACAGGAAAATCGGTTGAAGTCACGCTCGTTGATCGAGTGCGCCAACATCCGAATATTCAATTAATGGAACGCTTTAATGCCGTTGATCTGATCACAACTCGCAAACTGGGCATTCCGGGCAACCGCATTCTTGGTGCCTACATCTGGAACCGGACCAAAGAACAGGTTGAAACAGTCAAAGCCCGTTTTGTTGCGTTAGCTACGGGTGGTGCGTCAAAGGTGTATCAATATACCTCTAATCCTGATGTCAGCTCTGGTGATGGCATTGCGATGGCCTGGCGAGCGGGCTGTCGGGTTGCCAACATGGAATTTAATCAATTCCATCCAACTACACTTTTCCATCCGGATGACCGCAATTTTCTGCTGACCGAAGCCTTACGTGGTGAAGGGGCGTTATTAAAGCGCCCTGACGGTTCACGCTTCATGCCCGATTTTGACCCGCGGGCAGAATTGGCGCCCCGAGATATCGTCGCTCGTGCCATCGATTATGAAATGAAGCGTCTCGGCGCCGATTGCATGTTTTTAGACATCAGCCACAAACCGGCTGAATTTGTTAGCAAGCACTTCCCTACTATTTATGAACGCTGCCTGAAACTCGGCATTGATATCACTAAACAACCGATCCCAGTGGTGCCGGCTGCACACTATACCTGCGGCGGTGTGATGAGCGATAAATTTGGCCAAACCGACATTCCCGGTCTGTATGCGATTGGGGAGGTGTCTTACACCGGGTTGCATGGTGCTAACCGCATGGCATCGAATTCAATACTGGAATGTATTGTTTTTGCCCAATCCGCTGCTGACGATATCAAAGCCCGCTTGCCAATGAGCAGTATGCCGCCGTCATTACCGGCATGGGATGAAAGCCAGGTTGGTAATTCTGATGAGGAAGTAGTGATTCAGCATAACTGGCATGAATTACGATTATTCATGTGGGATTACGTCGGCATAGTACGCACTAACAAACGACTGGAACGGGCGAAACGCCGTATTGACTTGCTAAAGCAGGAAGTACAGGAGTATTACACTAACTTCCGAGTATCGAATAATTTACTAGAACTGCGGAATTTGCTGCAAGTTGCAGAACTTATTGTCCGTTCTGCAATGGCGCGTAAAGAGTCCAGGGGCTTACATTACAATTTGGATTACCCTGAACAACAGGATAATCCTACCCCGACTATTTTGATCCCTGGGGATTACTGAGTTCGCATATTGATCCGCCGGGCAATCCGGCGGTATTCAGCCTCATCCATACTGTCTGAAAACAACCATAAATGGAGGCGTTTATCACCCTGCCCACCTTTTAACACCAACCAGATAAATCCATAACCAACCCGCGATGCGGGTGTCATGTGATAAAACTTACCATCCCAAAACACTTCATCACCGCGCATTTCCAAAACAAATTGCCGATGGCTCGCCTGATATAACGACCAGAAGAGTGTGCATCCCCATAAAATAAAGAACAACAACCAAAAATGGCCATGTAATGAGGACCAAGCTAACCAGCCAAGGATGATATGACCAATCAGCAAAAAAAGTTGATGATGATGCGATGATTCAACCCGAATAACGTGCCTGATGTTTTTCACGAATCACTCCCAAAATCAATTCTAGTGATATGTCTGATGGCGTTTCAGCCCTTAACAAACAACGAAACAACTCCATATCTGAACACTCGAGCAATCGTTGGAAATCTTGTTGCAACGGTGCAGAAAGATCAAGGTAATGGTGCTCTAAAAAGGGAGCCAGCATCGAATCCAACTCAAGCATGCCCCGACGACAAGCCCAACGTAACTTAGATAACTCAGCATTCATGCCATGATTTCCTTTGATAATCTTACTAATAGAAGCTGACAAACAATAGCTCGTTATTTACCATGAATCACCATCCCAATGTGGAAAAAACCATGATGAATGAACGACTTTTATTTCCTTCTGAACCCAGTGTATATCATCTGGAAGATGTAACAGTGATCCGGTTAGAAGGTCCTGATGCAGTCAAATATCTGAATGGTCAGGTTACTTGTGATGTTTCAGCACTAACACCAGGACAAAGCAGCCTTGGTGCCCACTGCAATCCGAAAGGAAAAGTCCTCGCAGCATTCAGATTATTCAAAAGAGAGCATGATCTGTTGCTTCTATATAAAAAAGAGCTGACGGAAATTCAGTTAGCCGAATTAAAAAAATATGCTGTTTTTTCCAAGCTCACCATCACTGATGTCAGTAATGAATTTGATGTCGTTGGAATCGCAGGTTCTGGTACGGATAGTTGGCTTGGAGAGAACATCGCTTCATTCAGTAAGATTGACTCTAATGGCGCCAAATGCCAAGTCAACCCGGATCGCTGGTTATTCGTAGCACCCAAGCAATATTTATCGCATATTGCCTTGCCTGAACTCGCTAATACCGACTGGTGGGGACTCGAAATTTTGGATGGTATTCCTCAACTTAACAAGTTTTCACAGACAGAATTCATCCCTCAGGCCCTTAATTTACACGCATTGAATGCGATCAGCTTCACTAAAGGGTGCTACACCGGGCAAGAGATTGTCGCCCGCGCAAAATATCGGGGAATAAATAATCGCTCATTGTTTATTCTGCAAGGAAAAGCCAGTAAATCCGTCGGCCTGAACAGCATTGTAGAACGTCAATTGGGTGAACATTGGCGTTCCAGTGGCACAATTCTGGATGTATGGCAGGAACAAGACCAACTGTTACTTAGCATCATTCTCCCTGCTGATACGTCTTCAGATAGCACATTTCGCATCGTGGATGATGAGAACTCATTACTTTCCATACGTCCATTGCCATATTCTCTTGAATAATTGAAAGATAAATTAAGCATCATCCGGCTGATATTAATATTTTTTCAGCCGGAACTTTAATTTAGACAGAAATCCCCCATATTAATTTCCTACCAACCAAACTTCCCAATATATAAAACTTTCCATATCGCTTATTTAAATGCACAAATGTTACGTATTGTTTCAATTAGAAACGTAAAGATAAATTAAAACATGCAGCGTAACAACTCGGAATGTAAAAACACATTAGTTATAGTGAGTTACATAATTGATTATATTGTTTCTCTTGCAGTAAATAAGAAACAATCTTCTTTGTGATCTATATTCTGTTTCTATATTTATTGCCTTCTTCATCTAATTAATTCCACTATCATTAGCCTCGTTGAAATACACAGAATATAAAAAGCGGCTTTCACTAAATTGAAACCCGTGTATTCAATAAATTAACAGGACGCACACTCCTCAGGAGCTCACTAATATGAAAAATTTGTTCGGAAGTCTTCAACAAGTCGGTAAGGCACTGATGTTGCCTGTATCCGTACTGCCAGTAGCAGGTATTCTGCTGGGCGTCGGTGCAGCTAAATTCAGCGTTTTGCCAGCCACTCTCTCCTCCGTTATGGAACAAGCTGGTGGTGCCGTTTTCGGTAACATGGCGCTGTTGTTCGCTATCGGTGTTGCACTGGGCTTTACTAAAAATGATGGTGTTGCAGGTCTGGCTGCAGCTGTCGGCTATTTCATCCTGACCAAAACAGTAACTGTTGTTGCACCTTTGCTGGCTGGTTTAGACCCTGCAGCTGCTGATTTTGCAGCTCAGGCAGATAAAGTATCAAACGTAGGTGTTCTGGGTGGCGTTATCGCAGGCGGTATCGCTGCATACATGTTCAACCGTTTCTACCGCATTCAATTGCCTGAATACTTGGGCTTCTTTGCCGGTAAACGATTTGTTCCGCTATCAACTGGTATCGTAGCTATTGCTGCTGGTGTAGTACTGGCTTTCGTATGGCCTCCAATCGGCGGTGCTATCAAAGCATTCTCTCATTGGGCTGCTTACCAGAATCCAGCAATGGCATTTGGTATCTACGGTATCGTTGAACGTTCATTGATCCCATTTGGTCTGCACCACATTTGGAACGCACCATTCTTCTTCGAAGTAGGTGAATACACCAATGCTGCAGGTCAGGTATTCCACGGTGAAATTGCACGTTACATCGCTGGTGACCCAACAGCGGGCAACTTGGCCGGTGGTTACATGTTCAAAATGTACGGTCTGCCAGCAGCTGCTATCGCTATGTGGCACACTGCTAAACCAGAAAACCGCGCTAAAATCGGTGGTATCATGGTGTCAGCAGCACTGACTTCTTTCCTGACCGGTATCACTGAGCCAATCGAATTCGCGTTCTTGTTCGTTGCGCCAGTACTGTACGCTATCCATGCTTTACTGGCTGGTTCTGCGTTCGTAGTAATGATTCTGCTGGGCATGAAACACGGTACTACCTTCTCTCACGGTTTGATTGACTTCATTGTGTTGTTCTCTCAATCAACAAAAGGCTGGATGTTCCCAGTTATCGGTCTGATCTACGCAGCGATCTACTACACCGTGTTCCGTGTAGCAATCGTAGCCTTGGATCTGAAAACTCCTGGTCGTGAAGATGAATCATCTGAAGAATCAACACTGACTGGTTCTGATCTGGCAGGTGAATTAGTACAGGCTTTCGGTGGTAAAGATAACATTACTAACCTGGACGCATGTATCACCCGTCTGCGTGTAAGTGTTAAAGAAATTGCTAAAGTTGACCAATCTAAACTGAAATCACTGGGTGCTGCAGGTGTTGTTGTTGCAGGCTCTGGTGTTCAGGCTATCTTCGGTACCAAATCAGACAATCTGAAAACTGATATGGACCATTGGATCAAAGCAAACTAATCGATAAGAAAATTCAGTTTCATCTTTAACCCCTCTTCGGAGGGGTTTTTTATTTAACAGAATGATTTACTTCCTAAATGGTATTTAATAAGTAATTCCTATTTTTAATAATTTAATTACGGATAAAATTTTTACTCATTATTGTCCAGTCACGGGGATTAAACCAACACCCAGATGATTAGATGTATTTATTTTTTGCTTCATATGAAACAAAAAACAAGAAAGAAACTGATTACATTTACTTTCGATATGATGTGTTTAGTAATACTAGAAAATAAAAAGAAACAACCAGAAACCAAAAAATAGCTTATTAATAATAACTTACACCCTGGGCATTGCCTTTTAAACCTCCTGCATCGAGAATCAAACTTACGATTTATGCTTCGATTTTCATTAACTATCTTGGCATGTTCAGTATTCCGATTTCTTTATCCAAACACTCATCAGGAGTTTTTATGAGTAACGCGTTTGCAAATTTGCAAAAAATTGGTAAATCGCTGATGTTACCAGTATCGGTACTACCAGTAGCAGGTATCCTGCTTGGCGTCGGTTCTGCTAACTTCAGCTGGTTGCCAGCCGTAGTATCGCAAATCATGGCACAGGCTGGTGGCGCTGTATTTGGCAATATGGCATTGATTTTTGCCATTGGTGTTGCCTTGGGTTTCACCAATAACGACGGTGTTGCAGCATTGGCAGCGACTGTTGGTTATGCGATTTTGACCAAAACGATGACTGTGGCAGCGCCGTTCATTGCCGGTCTTGATCCTGCTGCGCCCGACTACGCGGTTGCTGTAGAGCACATGTCTAATACAGGCGTTCTGGGTGGTATCATTGCAGGAGCCATCGCAGCGTACATGTTCAACCGTTTTTATCGCATTCAGCTGCCTGAATATCTGGGCTTCTTTGCTGGTAAACGATTTGTACCTATCATTACCGGTTTTTCCGTCATCATTGCAGCTGTAGTGTTATCGTTTATTTGGCCGCCAGTTGGCCACGCGATCGACTTATTCTCACAATGGGCTGCATACCAGAATCCGACTCTCGCATTTGGTATCTACGGTATTGTTGAACGAGCTTTAGTTCCATTTGGTTTACATCACATTTGGAACGTACCTTTCCAAATGCAAGTGGGTTCATTCACTAACGCTGCAGGTCAGGTATTCCACGGTGATATTCCACGCTTTATCGCTGGCGATCCAACCGCTGGTAAACTGGCTGGTGGTTTCCTGTTCAAAATGTATGGTCTGCCAGCAGCCGCTATTGCAATCTGGCACAGTGCTAAACCAGAAAATCGCGCTAAAGTCGGCGGTATCATGATCTCCGCAGCTTTGACTTCATTCCTGACCGGTATTACCGAACCAATTGAATTCTCATTCATGTTCGTAGCACCAGTATTGTATGCAATCCATGCAGTATTAGCGGGTCTGGCATTCGTAGTTTGTATCACACTGGATATGAGCGCAGGTACCAGCTTCTCCCATGGTCTGATCGACTTCCTAGTGCTGAGTGTGCTGGGTAATAAAGGTAGCAACCTGATCATGTTCCCAATGATTGGCCTATGCTATGCCGCTGTTTATTACACCGTATTCCGTGCCGTTATAAAATTCCTAGATCTGAAAACACCAGGTCGTGAAGAAGAATCATCAGAGAATACAGCTTTAGTTGGTTCAGAATTAGCTGGTGAATTAGTACATGCTTTCGGTGGCAAAGATAACATCACCAATCTGGATGCTTGCATCACTCGTCTGCGCGTTAGTGTAAAAAGCACTGAAAATGTGAATCAAACCAAACTGAAATCATTAGGTGCTGCAGGTGTAGTTATTGCGGGTACCGGTGTTCAGGCTATTTTTGGTACTAAATCAGACAATTTAAAAACTGATATGGATCAGTGGATCAAAGCAAACTAATAAATTTGTGATCTGATACAACAAAACCCCCTCATTTGATATGCGGGGGTTTTCTTTTAAGCACGAAAACACACGATTTAAAACAATTACTCGATTATACCGAACTATGTCGGCTAACTAACTGAATTGACGGTTTACATCTTCAGGATAGGATGTTAGGTATATGTAACCATCAAGGACAACAGTATGCGTAAGCTTTTCTCATTTCTTACCATTTTTTCTCTCATTTTCAGTATTTCTCTTTTTTCTGAGAATGCTGAAGCAAGAAAATTTGGCGGCAGCAAATCATTTGGTCGTAGCTATAAAACAGCACCAGCACAACCAACCCAGACAACTAACACCGCTAACCCAAGCGTAAACAAACAAACACAACCCAATAAAAGTGGCTTGATGGGCGGACTGCTCGGCGGCTTACTAGCCGGTGGCCTCTTTGCTTGGCTTATGGGCAGTGGAGCCTTTGATGGTTTACAGATTTTTGACATTCTACTGATGGCTGGCGTTGCCTTTCTAATTTTCCGCTTTCTTAAAAGCAGAAAACCAGCCATACAAACTGGACCACAACCCGCATATGGTATGCCATATCAGACCAAACAAAATACTGATACTGGATTCCAAAAACCTGAATACACAGGCAGTACCTCATTTTCACCAGCTTCAGATGCAGTTCCTTTTGACCTCCCTGCTGGATTTGATGTTGCCGAGTTTATCAAGGGCGCTTGCGAACACTATCGCACATTACAGTCAGCTTGGAATGAAAATGACTTTTCCAAAATTCAAGAATACGTAACGCCTGAATTATATAACGAGCTCAAACAAGAAAGGGCTAGCTATGCCGGCAACCAGCATACTGAAGTACTGTTTATCAATGCAGAATTAGTTAGGGCTGATCGCAAAGCTGATTATGCGCAAGTTAGCGTACTATTCAAAGGCCGCTATCGTGATGAAGTTGAAGGCATTGAAGAAGACATCAAAGAAGTATGGCATTTGGAACGTAATTTATCTTCAGCAAATGCACCATGGCTAATCGTTGGTATTGAAAATAATTAATACCATTTAAGATCGATTCAAACAATAAAAGAGGGAGGCGTTATGCCTCCCTCTTTTATCATGTATTTTTATCTCACTGAGCCAACTTGACTATAGCTACCGGTTTCCTGCCCCGTAAATCCAGCACAAACTCGTATCTACCCGCTTGTTCAGGTGTAAAAGTCAATTCATCTAGACAGCTATAGGCGCGAATAGGCGCCGGTGAATCCAAGGTTAATGTGGCATCATCAATCGCTGCACCATAATTCACTGCGGGTAGCCATTGTGCATCTGCAAATTTAAAATGATATGTTTTACCTGCTTCAGATAGATCAGCTTTAACGGTATACAAACGGGATGAGACTTGCTGAACTCTATATTCTGCCCGAGCTTCCCAGTTAGTCATATCACCACGAAGATATAAAGCAGTATTAGACGTAATAAGATCTTTCGAGGTACTAGTTTGCTGCTGAGTTGATTGACTACTGCAACCTGCAATAGTGATACACATAGCTAACGATACAAACCGCCACATATCTTTCTTTCCTTAGAACATCGACCGATGATGATTATACCAACGCATTGAAAAATAGGCATAAACAAAAAAGCCCTGCAGTCACCTGCAGGGCTTCGTATTTAATGGTGCTGATACCCAGA
>CALMKU010000258.1 GCA_937866945.1 uncultured Tolumonas sp. | reverse complement strand
ATTCAATGAGCGGCGCAAAATGCCGGAACCCTGGTAGTTTTGCTGAGCATGGGCTTTTTGTGCAATCAGACTTTGCGCCAGAATTGATGTTCTAATCTGGGCTTCATGCAAATAACTGGTCACATGGGAAACTTCAGCTTCACCACGCCCCAGCACCAACTGCACAGCATCTTCTTTAATTTTCTTACCGGTCTGTTCCAGCACCAACCCTTTAGTGGACTGCAAAGCATACACAGATAAACCAATTAACAGGACGACCGCCGATAGCAGCCCAATGGCAGACAACAAAGTTATTTTCCATTGGATAGAAAAATTGCGCATAAAATTTCCCTGATTCGATATGAACCCAGACCGTATTGATATTAAGTTAGCTGTAAATAGCCGAGAAGCTTCACTGTCAAATCATGATGTTATGAACTGGATCACGCAGTTTTATTTACCAGACCTGTTTGGCTTTATATATTCCACCTAAAACCATGTATTCCTGCTCACCATTTAATCCACGCGGTAACAACGCATCAAAGCAAACAATTTTACTCAATGGTACCTGTAGCTCGACCACGCGCGGGCCAAACCGGTACGCTTCATCGACATCACTGCTACAAGAACTGAGATTATTCAGTATTAACACAGGGTGTTGCTGATAATGATAACGAGGCGATTCACTACTACCCCGATAGAGGGTCAGATATTGTTGTTCCGGATATTGATGCACCAATTGGTACTGACAAAAGCTGTATAACAGATCCAGCTGACTGGCTAATTCGTTGGTTTGATAGGTTGATCGGACACAAGCCTGCATATAACGGATATACGCATCCGATTCCGGCTCAGAAATTAGCTCATGATGATAAATTGTGCGTAAGCCAAATCGCGATTCCACCCATTGCCGCCAGGCCGCCCCGGCATCACTGTCGGAATCGAACAACCAACCTAACAATAACTTGCGGTAATTGCTTTGTGGACGCGGCACCGGATCTGCATCCGGCCGATGCGCCAGTTTTGCCTCCGGCAGCCGAAACCGCACCGCCATATAATCATTAAAGATATCCACCCGCAGACGGGCATCACGGCAGACAACTAAGCGATCAAACAATTCAGAATAAAACGTCTCGACCCCATCCAGTTGTAACTGAATGGGGTGTTCCTGAAAGATCAAACTCGCCAATACAGGAGCCGGAACATTACAGCGATTGATCGGTAAGGTTAACTCGGCGAGTAATTGGCGTTCTTCAGGTAGCGGCTGCATTCGGCCACTCCGGCGTTAATTCTTCAGCAGCTGGTTGCAGATAATAAAGTTTATCGGAGAGTTCGCAGATCTCATTGTGCCAGTATAAATGCTGACACCAATCCTCTCTGATCCCCTGATATCCGTAATACGCGCCTGCCAGCTGCCCCGCCACGGCTGCGGTCGTGTCAGCATCATCCCCCAGATTGGCTGCCGCCAGAATGCAATCGGCATAACAATGGGTATGCCAAAAACACCACAGTGCCGCTTCCAGACTCTCCAACACATAACCTGTGCCTTTTAAATCACGGTAGTTTTTATCCAAAAAATCGAATTGCTGTAATGTCGCAATCGCTTCAGTTTGTGCCGGATAAGACACACGCAACAAACTCTCTTTATCACCACCTTGCAACAAATCGAGCAATTGTGCAGACATCCAACCACAGGCATCGAGACAAAGCGCAGCACCATGAGTAGTTCGGGAGCTTTGCCGCGCATAATGAATGGCCCGATCAGCATCATGCATGTAAGCAATCGGAATGGGTGCCAGTCGCATGATAGAGCCATTACCCGACGTCCAGGTGGCTTTCATACCGGAGAAAGGATTACCATTTTTCTGAAAGCGACGTAATGCACTGGAGACCGTTGTACCAATATCAAAACAGTTACCAATGCTGCTGAGATAACCGTTGTCATACCAGTCGCAATAACGTTGCATCTGATCTGTCGCATTAAAACCTTCGCACTCTAACAAGCTGTGAGCAAGACAAAGTGCCATCGACGTGTCGTCAGTCCAGTAGCCTTTTTGCAGACAAAAATGGCCACCACCGACCATATCCGTCAGCGGCTGAAACGAACCTCGGGGGCGAAACTCCAGTGTGGTACCAACCGCGTCACCCACTGCTAAACCAACCAGACAACCACGGGCACGATCTAACCCTTTATCCATGTCATCCTCCGGTAGAATTTACCTATCAGGAGGACTATGCAAGGTTTACACCGTTGTTTTACACATGAGATGTTGGGGCTGATATGAACGGAGCTGTTAAACACGCAAGTCTAATTGTTGTACAGTACCAGCCGAACCATCTTCTTTCAGATACACACTGCTGGAACGCAATACACCCAAGCTCTCACCATCGCTGCTACTACCGAGATTTTGAAACTGTGTCTCGACCGGATGCAGATAAATAGCGCCGACGCCAACATCGGCTAATGCCACTAAGCCTTTCCCCGGACGCCAGACAGAGAGCTGACCATAAATGCTGTCACCTTCATCAATAAAGCTGTTACCGTCTTCATCATATTGCGCCAGTTCAGCAAAACCGTTACCACTCTGCGCACCGAACAACTCAGTGCCATTATCAACTTGCTGATTGCTGTTCTTATCCAGCGCCAGAAAATAAGAACCGCTGCCTAATGTCGGTAAAGAATCTTTCGTGCCATCACTGTCGATATCAAAGTTAAACCGCGCTTCTTTCAAATCAGCAAACTGACTGTCGAGATTGATCACCAGAGGGTCTTTTAACGCAGACTCTTTGGTTAAACGCTCTGACAACTGCATATCCTGATATGACATAGCAAAGCCCAGTTTCAGCTTGATAGTGCGACCATCTGCGGTTTGCACTTCGCCGTTTGCTGAGAAACGTAAACGTTCACTCTCAGCGCTATATTCGATGATACGCACCTGATGATCTTCTTCCGAGGCCGTTGCTTGTGCCGCCGACGCAGCAGGTGCCCCCGAAGGCATAGTGCTTTCATCAGTACTGGTTTGTCGCATCGGTGGCATCAGCTTAATCTTGATACCCAGCAAAGACTCAATGACCGTCTTCATCAAGCGCGTATGCGCATCTAACGACAAATCATCATCCGATAACTCTTCCGAAGTCTTCTGACTTGAAGTAGTACCCGCCGCTTCGATAGCGGCCGCCGTTGCATCGACATTTTTTTTGTTTGTGGTGTTAACAGAGGGAAGCGTGATAGTAGGTTTTGTCTGTTGTTGCTGACGGTTTTGTTCTGCGGCTTTTTGCAGATCGCGACGGCTAAGGCTCACCGCCATGGCATCACGGCTTTGTAAACGAACCTCAACTTTCACATCTTGCTGATCAGGCTTCGCCAGCGTGGACAGTGTTTCCTGCTTGCGCACCGATTCCTGCTGATGCTCATATTGTGTCTTCAGTGACAGTGTTTGTTGGGTAATACGCATAACCCCTCCGGCAATACGACATGCAGATAGCAGTGTGCTAATTGGTTATCGGCAT
>CALMKU010000257.1 GCA_937866945.1 uncultured Tolumonas sp. | reverse complement strand
AGCAAGCGGGTCGATGATGGCGTAGATGTGCCATTCTGGTGACAGATTATCGACCCAATTAGAAAGAGAGATCACGGTCATCCCGGCTGTTTTATGTTCAAGGAGACGCGAAGCTTAGACTGTAATTCAAGTCATTTTGAGCCGACAACACTAACAGCTAATACAATACTTGCATCGTTTCCAACATAGTCACCAAGCCACTGTAACGTTCGGTCTGTTTCCGCACCATCAAGGCCAGTACCTCCGGTGTGGCAAACAGATCCAGCTGTTCACGGGCACGTGTGATGCCGGTATAGAGCAATTCGCGCGTCAGCAGCGGGTTTACTTCGGGCGGCAACAACAGCAAGGTATGGGTAAACTCCGAACCTTGCGACTTGTGCACTGTCATCGCCCATGCCGTGTCGTGTGCCGGCAAACGACTGGGCAGAAAACCGTGCGCTTTGCCATCCGGTAACACAAACCAAACCCGCAGCCGTTCGCCGTCGCTGGCAGCAATACCGATATCGCCGTTATACAGGCCCAGCCCATAATCGTTCTCGATGATCATTACGGGGCGCCCGGCAAACCACTCGCCACTCATCTGCAATTTACCCTGCGCTTGCAGACGCTGGCCGATGGCCTGATTCATGCCATTAATGCCCCACGGGCCATCGTGTAACGCGCACAACAGCCGAATTTGATTAAACGCCTTCAACAGATCAATCGCATTCTCAGATGTGATCGGTTCAGCAAGCTTTGCCAAATAGGCGTGATAGCCTTTGGCAGCGACGCTGATGGCCATCTCAAGACGTTGTTCGTCACTGTGCAGGCGGATATCGCGATAGTCTTGTGCCCACACCGCATGCGCCGCTTTCACGTCCCCGTTGTTCACCGCTTCCGCCAGTTTGCCGATGCCGGAATCGGCCGCAAATCGATAGCTTTTGCGCAATAAACAGAGCCGGTCGCGCAGCGGGTGCCCCGCGGGTTGCACGTAATTTTGCAGCTCGTAACCGGTGCGCTGTTGCAGTTGCTGTGCTTGTTGTGAGCTTACCCCCTGCGCAACAAACTGGCAGATATCGCCCAGCACGGCACCGGCTTCTACCGACGCCAGCTGGTCTTTATCGCCGAGTAAAATCAGGCGTGCCTGCGGCGGTAAGGCGACCAGCAAACGCGCCATCATCGGTAAATCGATCATCGAGGCTTCATCGACCACCAGCACGTCCAGCGGCAACGGATTTTGCCCGTTATGACGAAACTCCGGTAAACCGGGGATCACCCCGAGCAAGCGGTGCAAGGTGCTGGCCTGCGTCGGAATACCCGCCAGCCACGAAGCATTCACTTGCCCGGCCAGATCAGTTTTTGCTTTGGCGATGGATTCCGTCAGCCGTGCCGCCGCTTTACCGGTCGGCGCCGCCAGCCGGATCAACAACGGTTGTTCACTTTGCGCCACCAGCAGTGCCAACAGTTTGGTGACAGTAGTGGTTTTACCCGTGCCGGGGCCACCGGAGATCAGCGTAAAACGTCCGTCACAGGCGGTTGCCACGGCTACCGCTTGCCAATCAATCTCTGACTGTGGGGTAAACAATTGGCGCAACTGCTGGGCTAACTCGGGGATGTCAGCACTCGTTGCGATTGGTAAACTGGCTTGTTGTAACCAACAGGCCACCTGCTGTTCAAAACGAAAATAACGACTGAGGTAAAGTCGCCCGGCAAATAAGGTCAGGGGTTGCCCCGCCTGCTCCTCAACCACCGACGGATCGCTGACCAGACGCACCAGCGGGCTGTGTTGCAACTTTTCCATCAGTGCTGCAACTGTCGTTGTCGGCCACTCAAACGAATTGTCTGCGAGCTGCTTATCAATCAACGGTCTATCAACAAGTTGAGAATGCCACTGCTCCAGCCGTTCCGGCCAGGTCGTGAGATCAAAACAGACATGGCCACGTCCCAGCTCTTGGCTGGTCATCGCCACCGCCAGTTGGATGCTGTCATCCGCATCCCAGCGCGCTAATAACTGCGCGAGCTGCACATCCAGATCGCGTAAGAGTCGTGAGTCCAATAACGTTTGCCACAACGGGGTTAATGCAGAAGAGTGGGCGGTCATTACATCAGCTCCCTGCTGGTTACAGCCGGTTCACCGGCAAATAAGGCATCTAACGCCTCGATATGTGTTTTGTCAGGTTTGGTGGCATACACACCACTGCCCGCCTCGCCGTTCATGCCGCGCAAAAACAGATAACAGAC
>CALMKU010000256.1 GCA_937866945.1 uncultured Tolumonas sp. | reverse complement strand
CGATCATCAAAGAAATTGACGTGTCGTAAAACACTTGTTTTCCGATATAGCATGGCTTTTTTTAAAGTTATGGCCTAAAATAAAGTTGAGCTACATTGTAGCCCAAACAAACATGAGGATTAAATTATGTCTGCAAATGCCGTTGTACGTGCCCGTATTGATGAACACATCAAAGAAGAAGCTACTATCGTTCTGGCATCGATGGGGCTGACTGTATCTGATGCTTTCCGGATCATGCTGACTCGTGTTGCCCGTGAAAAAGCATTGCCATTCGAGCCATTGGTACCCAATGCTGAAACTATTGAAGCTATGAAAGAAGCTCGTAAAGGTGGGTTGAAATCTTTCGCAACAGTTGATGATTTAATGGCTGATCTCAATGCGGACGATTGAATACACAAGCCAGTTCAAGCGAGATTTTAAACGCGAAAGCAAAGGGCAATACAAAGCGGTTCTTGCCGGTGCCGAGTTTTCGTTGATAGTTCAAGTTTTGGCAAATGATTTGCCATTGCCTGAAAAACTACGCGATCACCCGCTCTCAGGTGACTGGAAAGATCATCGGGACTGTCATGTTAAGCCCGATCTGGTTTTAATTTACCGAAAACCAGATGACACCGTATTGCAGCTTGTTCGTTTAGGGTCACATAGCGAATTAGGGTTATAAGAACTGCGGTAATGAAGGGGAAAGCGGTTTATGTTTCCTCATGAACGCAGGTGTTCTAATGGCAAAAATTTCTAGGGCCATCAACTATGGCGAATGAGCCGCGTCGATTATCCATTTTATCCTCTCATGAGATAGACGAACTATTTGGTCTACCTAATTTTTCGGATGACGACCGTCGGTTATATTTTGACTTAAGCGCCAAGGAACGTGAAGCGGTAGAAGATATCCGCACGTTTTCTGTCGCAGCCCATTTGGTGTTACAACTGGGTTATTTCAAAGCCAAACGGCAATTTTTTCTTTATGAACAAGAAATATCAGTATTGAATGACCTGCGTTATATCGTAACGCAACATTTTCCAGCTAGAACGCTTTCATCACTAAAAAGTCCATCGAGACCCATCAGGACAGAGCAACAGCGCTCAATACTTCAGTTATTTAATTATCAGTTGTGTGACAGCGAAGCCAAAGCTGCTCTGGAAGACAAAGCACAGCGGATAGCGATGCTATCGACACAACCCATCTATATTTTCCGTGAATTAATCCAGTATTTAGAGCTACACCGCATTGTTATGCCAAGTTATCGGTATATGCAGGAGATGATTGGCCGGGTTGTAGCTTATGAACGTACCCGTATTGCTCAATTACTCAACACATCAATGGATCCGCTTATTGTTCAGCAGTTAACTGCTTTGCTCCAGGCTGATTCGGGTTTGTTTCGCGTCAGCGCACTGAAGCATGAGGCCAAGGATTTCAGCTATAAAGAATTGCGGCAAGAAGTTGCACGTCGGCAATTTTTCCAACCGTTGCACGAATTTGCTCAGCAATTCCTGACGACAGCCGGTATTTCTAATGAAAGCGGGAAGTATTACGCCTCTCTGGTCAAGTTCTACACCACCTACAAACTCCAGCGCATGAAAAAAGAAACAGCCCAATTGTATCTGTTGTTTTTTGCTTTCCATCGGTTCCGGCAAATCAATGACAACTTGATCGAGGCGTTGATCCACTGGGTCGATCAATATGAGAAACAAGCCAAGCGTGCCGCTGAAGAAGCCATGAACAATGCTGTTGCAAGTGCATCCAAGAATTTGCAGGCTGCGGGTCATGTACTGAGTCTGTTTACAGATGACCAGATCACTGATGACACGCCTTTTTCATCCATCAAGGAAAAAGCGTTTACGTTACTTGACCCCGAACAATTTCCGCTGGTCTCTGATTATTTACGCAATATTGCGTTCGACAAGACTGCATTTGAATGGTCGCATTACACAAAATTATCGGCGACCTTCAAACGCAATCTTCGACAGTTGTTCTCTGATCTGGATTTTGCTGGACGGGTAGAAGACTCGCCCTTGCTGGAGGCGATTGAGTTTTTACAAAATCTATTACGGACAGATAAATCACCCCGGCAAACAGACCCTAGTTTGTTTCCGACCGAGATCATCCCCAAAGGGTTACGCCGTTATTTGTTCCGTAAAGAGGGCAATACGCTCAAGGATCTCGATGTAGATCGCTATGAATTTCTGGTCTATCGCTTACTGCGAAATTCACTGGAAGCCGGTGATTTATATGTTAAAAACAGTAATGAATTTCGGCGTTTTGAGGACGATTT
>CALMKU010000255.1 GCA_937866945.1 uncultured Tolumonas sp. | reverse complement strand
AAAAAGAGGACGCCATTTCGGCGTCCTCTTTTTCTGAATCAACAGTGAATACTGTCTTATTCAGTCATTGGCACGTTGTCGATTGCCACTTCCTGCTCAACCGGTGCAGCTTCAGCTGTTTGTTCAGTTGCTGGTTGGTCGTCACGTTTCGCTTCTTTGATAGACAGACGGATACGACCCTGACGATCTACTTCCAGCACTTTAGTGCGAACCATGTCACCGACTTTCAGGTAATCAGATACATCTTTCACGCGTTCATCAGTGATTTGTGAAATATGAACCAGACCATCTTTACCTGGCAGAATGTTTACGAAAGCACCGAACTCAGCCAAACGAGTTACTTTACCTTCGTAGATACGGCCGATTTCAACGTCAGCAGTCAGTGCCTGGATGCGACGGATCGCTTCCTGAGCCGCTTCACCGCTTACTGCCGCGATCTTAACAGTACCATCATCTTCCAGCTCGATAGTGGTGCCTGTTTCTTCAGTCAGAGCACGGATCACAGAACCGCCTTTACCGATCACGTCTTTGATCTTCTCTGGATTGATCTTGATGGTATGAATGCGAGGAGCGAAATCAGAGATATCGTTACGCGCTTCACCAATCGCTTTATCCATCACGGTCAGGATGTGCAAACGCGCATCACGAGCTTGTTTCAGAGCGATCTGCATGATCTCTTTAGTGATGCCTTCAATTTTGATGTCCATCTGCAGCGCAGTAACACCTTCAGAAGTACCAGCCACTTTGAAGTCCATATCGCCCAGATGATCTTCATCACCCAGAATGTCAGACAGAACTACGAAGCTGTCGCCTTCTTTAACCAGACCCATTGCGATACCAGCAACAGAAGCCTTGATTGGTACACCTGCATCCATCAGAGCCAAAGAGGTACCACAAACAGAGGCCATTGAAGAAGAACCGTTAGATTCAGTAATTTCAGAAACTACACGAACAACGTAAGGGAATTCAGCTTGTGATGGAATAACAGCAGCAACACCACGACGCGCCAAACGACCATGGCCGATTTCACGACGTTTCGGTGAACCGATCATGCCAGTCTCGCCCACGCAGTATGGTGGGAAGTTGTAATGCAGCATGAAACGATCAGTACGTTCGCCAGTGATTTCGTCAATTGTTTGCGCATCACGTTCAGTACCCAGAGTACAAGCTACCAGCGCCTGAGTTTCACCACGAGTGAACAGTGCAGAGCCATGAACGCGTGGCAGAACGCCAGTACCTACGCTCAGCGCACGGATCATCTGTGGATCACGGCCATCGATACGCGGCTCACCACGCAGGATACGACCACGAACAACATCGCTTTCCAATTCATGGAACAGATCAGCCACTTCGCCGGCATCCTGAGTTTCATCAGCAGCCACGATTTCAGCAACGATACGTTGTTTCAGAGCAGAGATTGCATCATAACGCACTGCTTTTTCAGTAATACGGTAAGCTTCACCGATTGCTTCAACAGCCAGATCAGCAATTTTTGCTTTCAGAGCCACGTTAGCTGCTGGAGCAACCCAATTCCAAGGTTTTGTACCCACTTCAGCTGCAAATTCATTAACGGCTTTAATTACTGTTTGCAGTTGATCGTGACCATACACAACCGCACCCAGCATCACTTCTTCTGGCAGGATAGCGGCTTCAGATTCAACCATCAGAACAGCCGCTGCAGTACCTGCAACAACCAGATCCAATTTACTGTCTTGTAATTCAACAACTGATGGGTTCAGAACATATTGATCATTGATATAACCAACACGTGCTGCACCAATTGGGCCGTTAAATGGAATACCAGAGATAGCCAGTGCTGCAGAAGTACCGATCATCGCTACGATGTCAGGAGACACCGCTGGGTTAACTGACATTACAGTTGCCACGATCTGAACTTCGTTCAGGAAACCTTCTGGGAACAGAGGACGAATAGGACGGTCAATCAGACGGGCAGTCAGTGTTTCACCTTCGCTTGGACGACCTTCGCGTTTGAAAAAACCACCCGGAATACGGCCTGCTGCGTAGGTACGCTCTTGATAGTTAACAGTCAGCGGGAAAAAATCGCGACCTTCAACCGCTTCTTTTTTACCAACAACAGTTACTAATACTGCAGTATCGTCCATGCTGACCATAACAGCTGCAGTTGCCTGACGAGCCATAACACCTGTTTCAATCGTTACAGTGTGCTGGCCATATGGGAAGGTTTTTACAATAGGATTCACGTGAATTTCCTTTTATTAATTTCGTCGCTCAAAATGCGCGCTTATTATAGCTGAAGGCGAGCACAATAGGTAATCAGGGATAGATCGACTTCAGATATAATTCTGGTGCAATTGTCACTTATGTCACGAAAAAACAAAAGGAGGCATAAGCCTCCTTTTGTATGAATCACTAAGAATGAATTAGCGACGCAGACCCAGTTTAGAAATCAGATCTTTGTAACGTGCATCATCTTTGCGTTTCAGGTAGTCCAGCAATTTACGACGCTGAGAAACCATACGCAGCAGACCACGACGGCCATGGTGATCTTTAGAGTGTACTGAGAAATGGCCTTGCAGATGGTTGATCTGAGCTGTCAACAGGGCAACCTGAACTTCTGGTGAACCAGTGTCATTGGTACCGCGAGAGAAATCAGCAACGATCTTGGCTTTAGTTTCAGCATTTAGTGACATAGTGTACTCCTGAGTTTAATGGACTGTGAGCCGATCACTAATTCAGCCCACAGAGAAGCTGCGCATTCTAGCACAGCTGTAATAACAGACAAGCTACTCAGCTTGATCATCCGCATCTGGCATATCGCCACCGATGCGAACGAGACGACGCGGTGCAACTTTACCGTCTTCGTCAATTTCACCCACACCAATAAATTCTGCCTCAGGACCAACAGTCATGCGAACAAAACCTTCGGTTAGTGCGTGTGGCACCATCACCGCCTGCCCTTGTGTTACATAGGCAGCGAGAATGGATGACATATTCACTTCTGGCAAATTGCTCACTGCGCTATCCATTGGCAACAAGTAATAGTCCAATTTCTCGCGTGGTGGAATGCCCTGCTCACGGCATTCATCCAGAATTTCATTCAGTTTTTCAAGGCTGAGCATTTTGTCGTTCGGATATTTCGCAACCTGAGTACGACGTAGCTGAATAACATGTGCCCCACAACCTAACCGCTCGCCTAAATCGTCAACTAGTGAACGAATATAAGTGCCTTTAGAGCAATGCACTTCCAACGAAACTGCATCGTCAGTGAATTCAAGCAATTCCAGCGAATAAATAGAGATAGGACGTGCTTCACGCTCAATCTCTATTCCTTCACGTGCATATTCATACAGTGGGCGTCCTTGATGTTTCAATGCTGAAAACATCGATGGCACCTGTAAGATATCGCCGCGGAATTTATCTAACGCCAATGATAATTGAGATTCAGTTACGCTTACCGGACGAACTGAGACAACTGAGCCTTCAGAATCACTGGTATCTGTGCGAACGCCTAAACGTGCAGTTACGCGATAACGTTTATCAGCATCCAGCAGAAATTGTGAGAATTTGGTGGCCTCACCAAAACAAATAGGCAGCATCCCCGTGGCCAGTGGATCTAAAGCACCAGTGTGACCAGCTTTGGCTGCGTTATAGATACGCTTTACTTGTTGCAGCGCATCATTCGAAGTGATACCGCTTGGTTTGTCCAGCAGTATAATGCCGTGTACATCACGACCTTTGAAGCGACGTCGTCGAGACATCTTTAATCACGATCCTCCTCGCTCAGATCGGTCGATTCGCCACGGCGAAGCTGATCATCACGAACGGTATTAGTAATCAGGTTGGAGATTCGCATCCCTTCAACCAATGTTTTGTCATAGACAAAGCGAATTTCTGGTACTACACGCAGTTTCATCGCTTTACCTAACAGAATACGAATATAACCTGAAGCATCATTTAACACTTTGATGCCTGCCTCAATGTTATCTTCTTCGTTCAAAAAGAACGTCACAAAAACTTTGGCATGCTGCAGGTCACGCGTTAATTCAACATCAGAAACCGTTGCCATTCCGACACGCGGATCTTTTATCTCACGTTGTAAAATCATAGCGATTTCGCGTTGGATCTGTTGCGAAACCCGATCAGCACGTCCAAACTCTTTTGCCATTTTCAACTCCAGAGCAAAAATGGGGGAATGATTAGTTCCCCCCATATAATTACAGCGTACGCTGAATTTCTACAACTTCGTAAACTTCGATCTGATCGCCTGGGCGAACATCGTTATAGTTCTTAACCGCAATACCACATTCGTAGCCATTTTTGACTTCCGCCATGTCATCTTTAAAGCGACGCAGAGATTCCAGCTCACCTTCATAGATAACCACGTTGTCACGCAATACACGAATTGGGCTATTACGTTTAACAGTACCTTCGGTCACCATACAACCAGCAACATCACCAAATTTCGGTGAACGGAATACATCACGAACTTCCGCCAGACCAATGATCTGCTGTTTGTATTCAGGCGCTAACATACCACTCATTGCCTGACGAACTTCATCGATCAGATCATAGATAACTGAGTAGTAGCGTAAGTCGATGTTTTCAGCTTCAAGGATCTTACGAGCAGAAGCATCAGCACGAACGTTAAAGCCCAGAACGATAGCATTAGAAGCTGCCGCCAGTGTTGCATCAGTTTCTGTAATACCACCCACACCAGAACCAATGATTTTAACTTTCACTTCGTCGGTGGACAGTTTATTCAGAGAGTCAGCGATGGCTTGAACAGAACCTTGAACATCGGCTTTCAATACAACATTCAGCTCTGAAACTTCGCCTTCCGTCATATTGGAGAACATGTTCTCCAGCTTAGCTTTCTGCTGGCGCGCCAATTTAACATCACGGAATTTACCCTGACGATACAAAGCAACTTCACGCGCTTTTTTCTCGTCACGAACAACGGTAACTTCGTCACCAGCCGCAGGAACACCGGATAAGCCGAGGATCTCAACTGGAATTGATGGGCCAACTGAATCGACACTGCGACCCATTTCATCACGCATTGCACGAACACGGCCATATTCCAGACCACACAACACGATGTCACCCTGACGTAGAGTACCTTCCTGAACCAGAATAGTTGCAACCGGACCACGACCTTTATCCAGACGTGATTCAATTACAACACCGCTTGCCATTGCATCACGCACAGCAGTCAGTTCCAGAACTTCAGATTGCAGCAGAATTGAGTTCAGCAGATCGTCAATACCTTCACCGCTCTTCGCAGATACTTTAACGAACTGGTTCTCACCACCCCACTCTTCAGGGATAACGCTGTAACGGGTCAGTTCGTTCATGACACGATCTGGATCCGCATCCGGTTTATCAACCTTGTTAACAGCAACAACGATCGGTACACCAGCAGCTTTAGCATGCTGGATAGCTTCGATAGTTTGCGGCATCACACCGTCATCAGCTGCTACTACCAGAACAACGATATCCGTTGCCTGAGCACCACGCGCACGCATTGCAGTAAATGCCGCATGGCCAGGTGTATCCAGGAAAGTGATACTACCGTTCTCAGTATCAACATGGTAAGCACCGATATGCTGGGTAATACCACCCGCTTCACCGGAAGCCACTTTCGCTTTACGGATATAATCCAGCAGCGATGTTTTACCATGGTCAACGTGCCCCATGATGGTTACAACTGGTGCTCTGGACTCTGAATGTGCAGTAGAATCACGATCTTGCAAAATCGCTTCTTCCAGCTCATTTTCACGGCGCAGTGTCACTTTGTGACCCATTTCTTCCGCTACTAACTGTGCTGTTTCCTGATCGATGATCTGGTTGATGGTCGCCATTGCGCCCATCTTCATCATCACTTTGATAACTTCAACCGCTTTTACCGCCATTTTCTGCGCTAATTCACCAACGCTAATGGTTTCACCTACCACAATATCGCGGTTCACAGGCTGAGCTGGTTTCTGGAAACCATGCTGCATAGAGTTTGGCGTATGAAGTTTGGCACGCTTACCTTTTCTCGCACGGGAATTACGCTCTTCACGTGCTTCTTCATGCGGAGATTTTTTAGCTTTAGTAACACCAGGACGACGGCGACCTTTGCTTTCATCTTGACGCTCACGTTCAGCTTCAGCTTCTTTCACAAACAAAGACGCGGCTTCGCTGACATCATCATTTAATTCTTTACGACGACGTTCTTCTTCTTCAGCAGCCCAACGGCCTTCATTTTCAACAGCTAAACGACGAGCTTCTTCAGCAATACGCTGGGCTTCCAACTCGGTTTTACGTTGAGCTTCTTCTTCTTGTTTCTTGCGTAATGCCTCTGCTTCGCGTTTGGCATTATCATCTGCGCGTTTATCTGCCTCAGCTTTCAATTTTCTAGCCTTCTCATCTGGAGATTTTGCTGCATTATCAGCAACAGCTTCTGTCGATACTGTTCTGGCCTCAGCTTCTTTGCGCGCTTTTTCTTCGGCTTCTTTGCGGGCTTTAGCTTCCGCTTCCATACGCGCCTGTTCAGCTTTGGCTAGCTCTTCTTGACGCGCTTTTTCAGCTTCCATACGCGCCTTTTCTTCTGCTTCTTTCTGCTGTTGAGCTTCGTCAATTACAGAACGATGTACGTAAGTTTTTGATTTACGTACTTCAATTTGTACTTCTTTATTCTTACCGCCAGCGACTGATACATTCAGTGTGCTTTTAGTCTTACGCTGCAATGTCATGCGCTTAGGTTCTGCACCATCGGCGCCATGTTGCTTTTTCAGATGCTCCAGCAGAGTGTGTTTTTCTTGCTCTGATACCATTGCATCTGCATTTTTCTCTAAGCCAGCATCTTTAAACTGCTGTACCAACCGGTCAACCGGTGTGCCCACTTCAATGGCTAGTTGTTTTACTGATAAATCGGCCATTCATTACCTCCGCAGTTTACTCTGCCTGCTCGCCGAACCAGCAAATATTACGAGCTGCCATAATCAATTCGCCGGCCTTTTGTTCGGTCATTTCCGGAATACCACTCAGATCGTCTATGCCTTGTTCAGCCAAATCCTCCAGAGTCGATATACCACGAGCAGCCAGCTCATAAGCCAGATCTTGCGCCATACCTTCTAATGCCAGCAAATCATCTGCTGGCTTAGCGCCTGCCAATGTTTCTTCTTTAGCCAGCGCCTGAGTGCTCAGAGCTTGCTTGGCACGATCACGCAATTGTTCAATCTGTTCATCATCCAGTTCTTCAATGCGTTGTAGCTCGCTTAACGGTACATAAGCGATTTCTTCAACGGTAGAGAAACCTTCATCAACCAGTAACTCAGCAAAATCATCATCAATATCAAGAGCCTGGGTGAACAGAGTCAGAATGCGATCTTTTTCAGCCTGATGTTTAGTCTGCATATCTTCTACAGTCATCACGTTCAATTCCCAGCCTGAAAGCTGAGAAGCAAGACGAACGTTCTGACCGTTACGACCAATTGCCTGAGCCAGGTTGCTGGAGATAACCGCGATATCCATAGTGTGGTTATCTTCATCCACGACCAAAGAGGCTACATCAGCCGGGGCCATAGCATTGATGACGAATTGAGCAGGATTATCATCCCACAATACGATATCAATTCGTTCACCGCCTAATTCACCAGAAACAGCCTGAACACGAGCACCACGCATACCAACGCAAGCACCAACAGGATCGATACGGCGATCATTGGTTTTTACTGCAATTTTGGCTCGCGAACCAGGATCACGAGCAGCACCTTTGATTTCAATGATTTCTTCACCGATTTCAGGTACTTCGATTCGGAACAGCTCTTTCAGAAAATCAGGATGCGTGCGGCTAACAAACAGCTGTGAACCTCGGGCTTCTGGCTTAACAGCAGCTAACAGACCTCTGACGCGATCTCCATTACGGAATGACTCGCGTGGTAACATATCCTCGCGATAAATCACACCTTCTGCGTTATTGCCTAAATCGATAATAACGCTGTCACGGGTAACTTTCTTGACCACGCCGGTAACAATAGTACCTTCCTGATCTCGGAACTGTTCAACTACTTGTGCACGCTCAGCTTCGCGAACTTTCTGAACAATAACTTGTTTAGCCGTTTGAGTAGTGATGCGATCAAAGGTAATCGAATCAATTTGCTCTTCAATAAAATCACCTAATTGAATAGATGGATCATCAAAGCGTGCGGCATCCAGTGAAATTTCACGATATGGGTTTTGCATAACACCATCACCTTCCACCGTTTGCCAACGACGGAAAGTATCAAAATCACCGGTTTTACGATCAATTGCGACACGAACTTCAATATCGCCTTCGTATTTCTTTTTGGTTGCTGTTGCCAACGCGGTTTCCAGTGCCTGGAAAATTTTTTCGCGAGGTACCGCTTTTTCATTGGAAACGGCATCAACAACTAAAAGGATTTCTTTATTCATTATCCAATAGCCTCGTCAATCAAAGTTCGGGATCAGGTTTGCCTGTTGAATATTGGCAAAGGCCAGAATTTCATCTTTACCATCAATCGTCAGAGTGATCATTTCTCTCTCAACCTGTTTGATGGTGCCTTTATATTTACGTCGGTTATTCACTGCCATCCGCAATGTCACCGTCGCAACCTGGCCGATATATCGAGCAAAATGTTCCGGTTTGAGTAATGGTCGATCCATACCAGGTGATGACACCTCAAGGTAATATTCAGTGGTAATGGGATCTTCCACATCCAGTAATGCGCTCACCTGATGACTAACCGCAGCACAGTCATCTACCGAAATTCCATTCGCATGATCAATATAAACACGCAAAGTAGAATGCTTTCCGGCACGGATAAATTCAATTCCCCACAACTCATAACCTAACGCAACAACTGGTGCATCAAGTATTTCTGTCAGGCGTTGTTCCAAGGTAGCCAATAGACCCTCCATAAATAAAAAAAGGGCATCGACGGCCCAATATTATGCCCACCAGAATGGTGGTAACAGAATCCGGATAACAAAAAGCCCCGTTCAAAGAACTGGGGCCTTGAGCCTGATCACCCTTAAACGATGATCATATAAAATGGTTGCGGGGGCAGGATTTGAACCTACGACCTTCGGGTTATGAGCCCGACGAGCTACCAAGCTGCTCCACCCCGCGTCAAATTACGCATATGATAGCACAATGAGGTTAATGCTATCAACTAAATTGGTGCCCAGCGCGGGATTTGAACCCGCACACCTAACGGCACTACCCCCTCAAGATAGCGTGTCTACCAATTCCACCAGCTGGGCTAAATCTTAATTCGGAACGTCAGCGTCTTTTTTAACGTCTGCTGCTTTTTCTACCGGTTTATCAGTTGTTTGTTCTGCAGCTACAGGCTTAGACAGATCAGACCATGCATCAGCAGGTTTGCTACGATTATTAGTTATAGCACCTAATAACAAACTGATAACAAAAAATACAATAGCAAGAATCGCTGTACTCTTAGTCAGGAAGTTACCTGAACCTGACGAACCAAAAACAGTATTGGATGCGCCAGCGCCAAAAGATGCACCCATCGATGCGCCTTTGCCATGTTGGATTAATACCAAACCGACCAGCGTAATAGCTACTAATAAATAAACAACCAGCAGAACTTCGTACATTTTATTCCTCTCACGCCCGACAGCGAGCCATGTTGCTGTTTCAGCAATGTAAAGCGGCAGGATACTAGCACTGAAAAAATAAATTCTCAATCTAACTAGTTTAATTACCAGCTTGGCCGCGAAAGCGTGGCAATACTAGCCAGCCTTTCTGATGCTGACAAGCAGATTTTCAAAAAAGCCGACTAATTGCATATTTTTACAACAAAAATCTACTATTTGGCTGCAATTACTTGTGCTGCAATTTTTTCTGCAAAAGCTCGTACTTGAACCTCTTCCTCGCCTTCAACCATGACTCGGATCAGCGGCTCGGTACCCGACTTTCGTAACAGTACACGACCGGTTTTACCTAAAGCCGATTCAACTTCACGTACAGCTTGCAGAACTGCTGCAGAAGCCAATGGATCATGCTCCCCAGCAAAGCGAACATTAATCAGGATCTGCGGGAATTTTTTAATTTCTTTACGCAGCTCAAATAATGTTTTGTCTGCTCGGCTTGCAGCTTTAAGCACTTGTAATGAAGCAATAATGCCATCACCGGTAGTAGTTTGATCCAGACAAATAATATGACCTGAATTTTCACCGCCTAATCGCCAGCCTTTTTCCTGCAATAATTCCATTACGTAGCGATCGCCAACTTTAGCGCGAACCAACGGGATATCCAGTTTAGTTAATGCTACTTCTAGCCCTAAATTGGTCATCAGTGTGCCAACGACACCGCCCACTAAGGTGCCTTGTTGCTGCAAATCGCGGGCAATAATATACAGCAGCTCATCACCATCGACTTCATAGCCAGTGTGATCTACCATGATCAAGCGGTCACCATCACCGTCAAAAGCGATCCCCAGATCTGCTTTTTCCTGTAAAACACGTTCTACTAAGGCTTTTGGTGCTGTGGAACCAACATTATCATTAATGTTCAAACCATCGGGCGTGCAACCCATTGTGATCACATCCGCACCTAATTCTCTAAATACAGAAGGTGCAATGTGATAAGTTGCGCCATGCGCGCAGTCCACAACGATTTTGAGGCCATCTAAACTGAGTTCACTCGGGAATGTACTCTTACAAAATTCAATATAGCGGCCAGGAGCATCATCAATACGTGATGCTTTACCTAGCTGCGCCGAGTCAACACAGCACAAATCCTGTTCCATTGCCTGTTCAATAGCATCTTCAATTTCATCAGGTAATTTAGTGCCTTGCGTTGAGAAAAATTTAATGCCATTGTCATAAAATGGATTATGCGAAGCACTGATTACGATCCCGGCCTCCGCGCGAAATGTCCGGGTCAGATAAGCAACGGCAGGCGTTGGCATCGGCCCGAGTAATACAGGTTTTAATCCTGCAGCAGAAAGGCCAGCTTCTAGGGCTGCTTCCAGCATATAGCCGGAAATACGGGTATCTTTACCAATCAGAACTTTTTTACTGCCCTGTTTAGCTAAAACCTTACCGGCAGCCCAACCCAATTTCATCACAAAATCAGGAGTTATAGGCATTTCACCCACTTTGCCGCGAACACCATCTGTTCCAAAATATTTTCTGCTCATTTATCTCGCCTGATCAAATCTGATTAATATGAGATGTTTGATATTGCTGTGCACGCCAAAATACCTTCACAGCATCACTGGTAGCCTGTACATCATGGACACGGATAATACGCGCGCCCTGAGCCAGTGCATAGAGTGCCGCAGCAATACTTCCGGCTAATCGCTCATCTACTGAGCGATTAAGCAAGTTACCAATCATACTTTTGCGTGACACGCCAACCAGTAGTGGGTAACCAGTTTGTATTTCACTTAACCGACCTAGTAATTCATAATTTTGTTCTAATGTTTTACCAAAACCAAATCCAGGATCCAGGATCAGTTTTTCTGGGGATATTCCGGCAGCAAGACATGCAGCGACACGGTTGCTCAGAAAGTGTGAGACTTCATCGACCACACTTTTATATACGGGATGATTTTGCATTGATTGTGGTTCACCCTGCATATGCATCAGACAAATCAACGCTTGGCTTTCTGCCGCAACCTTAAGCGCACCGGGCTCCTGTAATGCTTTGATATCATTGATGAGATGAGCTCCAGCCTGACATGCAGCGGCCATAACAGCTGGCTTATAGGTATCAATAGAAATCATTACATCCAGTTTCTTGGCTAATTGCTCAATAACCGGAACAACCCGATCCAACTCTTCCTGTTCAGAAACATAGCTAGCACCAGGTCGAGTTGATTCTCCTCCCACATCAATGATCTCAGCCCCTTCTTCCATCATTTTTTCAGCATGAAACAAGGCACGGTCGAGTTGATTAAAGCGGGAGCCATCAGAGAAAGAATCTGGCGTGATATTCAGGATGCCCATAATTCGGGGCTGAGAGAGATCGAGTTCACGTCTGCAACCAGTCAAAA
Source organism: uncultured Tolumonas sp. (assembly GCA_937866945.1). GTDB lineage: Bacteria > Pseudomonadota > Gammaproteobacteria > Enterobacterales > Aeromonadaceae > Tolumonas. The sequence goes on along the minus strand of CALMKU010000255.1, from coordinate 8,674 downwards.
TCATCGTTTTTCTCCAATAAAAAACCCCAGGCATATGCCCGGGGTTAGTGTCATGTGATATTAGTGCGAGGTATCAGACGGTGTAGAGCTATTGTCGCTATTACCGGTTGTGGCACTAGTTTCTTCACCAGATACAGCTGAAGAGCTACCGCCACTCTGCGAATTATTATCACGTTCATAATCAGCAGGTAAGCGCACTTCTCTACGGAACATCAAATCATCAATCTGATGCGCGTCGATAGTTTCATACTTCATTAACGCATCTTTCATCGCATGCAAAACATCCATATTTTCCATCAATAGCTGTTTTGAACGATCATAATTGCGATTAATGATCTGTTTTATTTCAGTATCAATGATACGTGCAGTATCGTCAGACATATGCTTGGCTTTGGCCATAGAACGGCCCAAGAATACCTCACCATCTTCTTCTGCATATAACATTGGACCCAAACGCTCAGACATACCCCATTGCGTTACCATTTTTCTGGCTAACTCGGTTGCCCGCTCGATATCATTCGATGCACCTGTGGTTACTCGTTCGCTACCATAGATGATCTCTTCAGCCAGACGACCGCCATACAAGCTGGAAATCATTGACTCCAGATATTGCTTAGAGTGGCTCCAGCGATCCTGCTCGGGTAAATACATGGTAACGCCTAAAGCTCGACCACGAGGAATAATCGATACCTTATAAACAGGATCATGTTCAGGCACCAGACGACCAATGATTGCGTGACCAGCTTCATGGTATGCCGTCATCTCTTTTTCAGACTCTGACATGACCATCGACTTACGTTCAGCACCCATCATGATCTTGTCTTTAGCGCGCTCAAACTCACTCATACTAACCAGTCGTTTATTACCACGAGCAGCGAATAGAGCAGCTTCGTTAACCAAGTTTGCCAAGTCAGCACCAGAGAAACCAGGGGTACCACGGGCAATCAGTGATGCATCAACATCGTCACCCAATGGTACTTTACGCATATGAACTTTCAGGATCTGTTCACGACCACGAACATCCGGTAACCCAACCACAACCTGACGGTCAAAACGACCTGGACGTAGTAATGCCGGATCTAATACATCAGGACGGTTGGTTGCAGCAATCACAATGATCGCCTCATGCCCTTCAAAACCATCCATCTCAACCAGCATCTGGTTCAGTGTCTGTTCACGTTCATCATGGCCGCCACCGAGCCCTGCGCCACGCTGACGACCGACAGCGTCGATTTCATCGATAAAGATAATGCATGGTGCGGCTTTCTTCGCTTGATCGAACATGTCACGCACACGAGATGCACCGACACCAACGAACATTTCCACGAAGTCAGAACCGGAAATGGAGAAAAACGGTACTTTCGCTTCGCCTGCGATGGCTTTAGCGAGCAATGTTTTACCTGTACCAGGCTGACCAACCATCAAAATACCTTTTGGTATTTTACCGCCCAATTTCTGAAAGCGGGATGGATCACGCAGGTAATCAACCAGCTCTTTAACTTCTTCTTTTGCTTCATCACAGCCAGCAACATCAGCAAACGTAGTTTTGATCTGATCTTCGCCCATCAAACGTGCTTTGCTTTTACCAAAAGACATCGCACCTTTGCCGCCACCACCGCCTTGCATCTGGCGCATGAAGAAGATCCAGACACCGATCAATAACAACATTGGGAACCAGGAAATAAAGATGCTCGCCAGCAAGCTCGGCTCTTCCGGTTTATCCCCCACGACACGAACATTATGATTCAACAGGTCATTAATCAGCTGATTATCCTGCATTGGCATAACTGTCGTGAATTTTTCACCGTCACGTTTCTGACCATTTATTACTTTGCCATCAATGTGCACTTCGCGGATTTGATCCTGTGCTACATCACGGACAAAACTGGAGTAATCCAGCTGCCGTCCTGAGTTATCAGTAGGACTAAAGCTCTGGAATAATGACATCAGTACCACTGCGATAACTAACCACAGGATCAGGTTTTTCGCCATATCACTCAATTCTCTAACCTCGCAATTGATGGCTAAGATAGTTTTAGGTTACTACAGTTTAAAACCTGTAGCTACAATATAGACTTCCCGTGAACGGGCTCTTGATGAATCAGGTTTACGAATTTTAACCACAGAAAACAGCGATCTAACCTCTTTGAGATACTCTTCAAAACCAGCGCCCTGAAAGACCTTGACCATAAAGCTACCTTTAGCAGCCAATACTTGTTTGCACATCTCCAATGCGAGTTCAACCAAATACATAGAACGCGGCTGATCAACTGCAGGTGTACCAGACATATTCGGTGCCATGTCAGAAAGTATAACATCCACCTTCTGTTCACCAACACGACCTAATAATGTGCTAAGTACCGCTTCCTCACGGAAGTCACCTTGCAAAAAATCAACTCCGGCAATTGGATCCATAGGAAGAATATCGCATGCAATCACCCTTCCATGTGGTCCGACCTGTTCAACACAAAATTGAGACCAGCCACCGGGAGCTGCCCCAAGATCTACGACAGTCATGCCTTGTTTGATCAATTTATCTTTTTGCTGAATCTCATCGATTTTAAATACAGCACGGGAACGAAGACCCTGTTTTTGAGCCTGTTGTACGTATTTATCTTCAAAATGCTCTTTTAACCAACGTGTAGAGCTGGCTGTACGCTTCTTTTTACTCATGTAAATGACTCTGGGGGACGAACCCTATTAGTATTAAAGTGTAGATGGGGTTAAAATGCGACGTTTTCAATATTTAGTTAAGAAGAAATAGTGCCATGAATTTAACAACCAAACAAAAGCAATATTTGAAAGGACTAGCTCATAGCCTTAAACCAGTCGTTATGCTGGGTCAGCATGGTCTGACTGAAGGTGTGCTGGCCGAGATTGATGCGGCACTAAACCACCATGAATTAATCAAGGTTAAAGTCTCCGCAGCTGATCGTGAAACAAAACAGTTGATTGTAGATGCGATTGTTCGCGAAACAAAAGCAGCTCAGGTACAAGTGTTAGGTAATACCCTAAGCCTGTTCCGTCCTTCCGAAGAAAAGAAAATTTCTCTTCCGAAGTAATCATTAAAAGATAACGCCATCTATTACAGATGGCGTTTTTCTATAACCATGATGTTCTCAGATATATTCAACTTGAATGATTTCGAAATCAACTTTACCTGCCGGCGTAGTAATCGTTGCGACGTCATCAACTTCTTTGCCGATCAAGCCACGCGCTATCGGAGAGTTAACAGACAGCAAACCTGATTTAATATCCGATTCATCATCACCTACAATCCGATAGGTAATCTCTTCCTCTGCTTCACCTTTCAATACAGTAACCGTTGCACCAAAAACAACACGGCCATTGTTTGGAATTTTTGTCACATCAATGATCTGAGCATTTGACAGTTTGGCTTCAATTTCCTGAATACGCCCTTCGCAGAAACCCTGCTGCTCACGAGCTGCATGGTATTCAGCATTTTCCTTCAAATCACCATGCGCACGGGCTTCCGATATTGCCTGGATAATTTGTGGACGTTGCACTGTCTTCAATTGTTCCAGTTCTTCGCGTAATTTCTCCGCGCCGCGCACGGTCATTGGAGTCTTAATCATAACCTTGGACCTAATTGTACTTTCTAAGCGTTAAGATAACGCAAAAATAAGAAGATGATGTGATATAGAAAAACTCACATCATCTCGCTAATAAAAATTCAATGTCTGACTATACATGAGCGCCTCTCTGAAACAAGCGGGCGCTCTTATTTTAGCCAGTCAGATCATCAAAGAATCGTTTTACGCCTTCAAAGAACCCTTCTGCCTTTGGCTTGTGGGTTTTGACACCAGAGCCATTTAAGGAGTCTTCCAGTTGTTTTAACAATTCTTTTTGTTCATCACTGAGTTTAACCGGTGTTTCGACCACTGCTTTACACAATAAATCGCCTTCAGTGCCAGAGCGTAAGGAGCGAACGCCTTTACCACGCAGGCGGAACATACGGCCAGACTGAGTTTCAGATGGGATCTTCAGCATCAGACGCCCATCCAGTGTCGGCACAGCCACTTCCCCACCTAACGCGGCAGTTGTGAAACTGATTGGAATTTCGCAGTACAAATTATTGCCATCACGGACAAAGATCGGGTGATCTTTGACATGGACCTGTACATACAAGTCACCTGCCGGAGCCCCAAACTCGCCAGCTTCACCTTCACCAGCCAAACGAATACGATCGCCAGTATCAACACCAGCCGGGATCTTAACAGACAAAGTTTTGGTCTTCTGTACGCGGCCATCACCATGACATTTGCGGCATGGATCAGTGATGATCTTACCTTTACCATGGCAATGCGGGCATGCCTGAGTAACCGCGAAGAAACCCTGACGCATTTGTACCTGACCAGAACCATGACAGGTTGGACAAGTTTGTGCAGAAGTACCAGTGCGGGCACCAGAGCCATGACATTCATCGCACTCAACCAGCGTTGGCACTTTGATTTCTTTGCTGACACCTCGGACTGCCTCTTCCAGAGTCAGTTCCATGTTGTAACGCAGATCGGCACCGCGCGCAGCGCGTTGACTACGACGTCCACCACCAAAAATGTCACCAAAAATATCGCCAAAAACATCACCAAAATCAGCACTGCCGCCAAAACCACCCGGGCCAGCCTGATTTGGATCTACGCCTGCATGACCAAATTTGTCATACGCAGCACGCTTTTGCGCATCAGAAAGAACTTCATATGCTTCTTTAGCTTCTTTGAATTTTTCTTCTGATTCAGGATTGTCGGGGTTACGATCCGGATGAAACTTCATCGCCAGTCGTTTGTAAGCTTTTTTGATTTCCCGCTCGTCGGCAGAGCGTTCAACCCCTAATATTTCGTAATAATCTCGCTTTGCCATAGTGAGTCATCCATACCTTTTTGTATAGACAGACGGGCGTTGGTCTCCCAACGCCCGTGATTACTGCCAATAGCTGTTAATGATGCTTATTTTTTGTCGTCTTTAACTTCTTCAAATTCAGCATCGACAACATCATCATGAGCTTTACCACCCGCAGCTTCTGCACCAGCATCAGTGCCCTGATGGGCGTGTTGTTGCTGTGCTTGCTGCTGAGCAATTTCCATCAGTTTCTGTGAAGCAGCCATAAGTTCCTGCTGTTTCGCTTCGATGGTCGCTTTGTCTTCGCTCTTCAGTGCATCTTCCAATGCTTTTACTGCGGCGTCGATTTTTGCTTTTTCATCAGCTGGCAATGCTGTACCCGCTTCGGTGATCTGTTTGCGAGTAGCATGGATCAACGCATCAGCATGGTTACGCGCCTGAACTAACTCTTCAAACTTCTTATCTTCAGCCGCATTCGCTTCCGCTTCACGTACCATGCGTTGGATTTCATCATCAGACAAACCAGAAGAGGCCTGAATAGTGATGTTCTGTTCTTTGCCTGTTTCTTTGTCTTTCGCAGAAACGTGCAAGATACCATCCGCGTCGATATCGAAAGTTACTTCGATCTGTGGCAAGCCACGTGGTGCCGGACGGATGCCTTCCAGGTTGAATTGACCCAGAGACTTGTTATCTGCCGCACGTTTACGTTCACCCTGCAGCACATGGATAGTTACGGCTGACTGGTTGTCGTCTGCAGTTGAGAACACCTGTGATTTCTTAGTTGGGATCGTGGTGTTTTTCTCGATCAATGCAGTCATCACGCTGCCCATGGTTTCGATACCCAGTGACAGAGGGGTAACGTCCAACAGCAGTACGTCGTGTTTCTCACCAGCCAGAACCGCACCTTGAATAGCAGCACCCATGGCTACTGCTTCATCAGGGTTTACGTCTTTACGTGGTTCTTTACCAAAGAAATCAGCAACCGCTTTTTGCACCATTGGCATACGAGTCTGACCACCAACCAGGATGATGTCATCCAGCTGGCTTACTGACAAACCAGCATCTTTCAGTGCAGTTTTCAGTGGTTCGATAGTTTTCTTAACCAGATCTTCAACCAGTGACTCCAGTTTAGAGCGGGTTACTTTGATGTTCATGTGCTTAGGACCGCTAGCATCTGCAGTGATATATGGCAGATTAACTTCGGTCTGTTGCGCAGATGACAGTTCAATTTTTGCTTTTTCTGCAGAGTCTTTCAGACGTTGCAGAGCCAGCTGATCTTTACGCAGATCGATACCCTGTTCACGTTTGAATTCTTCTACCAGATAGTTGATCAGGCGATTATCAAAGTCTTCACCACCCAAGTGGGTGTCACCGTTGGTAGACAGAACTTCAAAGGTTTTCTCGCCATCCATTTCATCAATTTCGATAATGGAGATATCGAATGTACCACCGCCCAAGTCATAAACTGCGATTTTACGTTCGCCCTGCACTTTGTTTACGCCATAAGCGAAAGCAGCTGCAGTTGGTTCGTTGATAATACGTTTTACATCCAGACCCGCAATACGGCCAGCATCTTTAGTTGCCTGACGTTGCGCATCGTTGAAATAAGCTGGAACCGTAATTACTGCTTCAGTAACTGGTTCACCCAGAAAATCTTCGGCTGTTTTCTTCATTTTTTTCAGCACTTCGGCTGAAATTTGTGGCGCAGCCAGTTTGCGGCCTTTTACGTCTACCCATGCGTCGCCGTTATCTGCACGCACGATATCGAATGGCATAATTTTGATGTCACGCTGAACTTCTTCGTCTTCATAACGACGGCCAATCAAACGTTTGATTGCGAACAGAGTGTTTTTAGGGTTAGTGATTGACTGACGTTTCGCTGGCTGACCAACCAGAATTTCACCATCATCGGTGTAAGCAATGATGGAAGGAGTGGTACGATCGCCTTCCGCATTTTCAATTACACGAGCCGTGTCACCATCCAGAATAGCCACGCATGAGTTGGTGGTGCCCAAGTCAATACCGATGATTCTACCCATTTTGTTATGTCTCCAGAATTTCTTACTACATTTAAACCGTTATCTATTAAGTGGGGGCTATACCGCAATTTTCAAGTTAACCCGCCAAACGGCGTTGACTGTTATATGGTGTTATCCCCTCATCTATTCAAGGGGAAATTTAAATTAAACTTCTATATTTACGTTGGCAGTTGGTGCTTTACTGACCATAACCATAGCCGGGCGGATCACACGGCCATTCAGCTCATAGCCCTTTTGCATTACGGCAATGACGGTGTTAGGCGCGACATCAGGATTTTCGATCATACTCATCGCCTGATGCAGATTTGGATCAAACAACTGACCTTGTGGATCGATAGCAATCACACCAAATTTAGCCACACTGTTCGCCATGGATTTCAATGTCAGCTCAACGCCTTCCAACAGTGGTTTTACTGCTTCGTTGGTTTTATCCGCTACCTGTAGCGTACGCTCCAGATTGTCTAATACTGGCAACAGTTCGCTGGCGAATTTTTCCAACGCAAATTTATGTGCTTTTTCTACGTCCAGTGCAGTACGACGACGCAGATTTTCCATTTCAGCTACGGTACGCAGTGCACGATCTTTCTCTTCCACCGCTTGGTTAGTAGCCTGTTCCAGCTTTTGTTCAAGCTCAACGACATAAGCAGGATCGATAGCCATACCTTCAATTGCGATGGTTTCGGATTGTTCTGCCGCCAGAGTGTCCTGATCGATGGGTTCTTGAGTTTGTTCCTGATTAGTCATTTCTCACTACCTGAATGTTACGCAATGACACCGATATGGGGGTGCTATCGACATTTTCAAGAGGATAAATTTCATTAACAGGTAATTTATTGGTTCATCAGGCAAAAGAGTTATACTCGGGCCATAGCATTTTCAGGAATATCTCCATGTCTAAGGCTTTTCGTACTCTGGCATTACTGGGCAAGGCAAACAGCGATGACGTTAATCAGACTATCAGTGCACTGTATGATTTTCTGACCGCGCAGCATTATAAAGTGCTGGTTGAAAGCCGCCTGTCACGACAGCTTTCATGCCCCAAAACCCATTGTATGGATGTCGTTGAACTGGGGAAACAGGCCGATCTGGCCATCGTCGTTGGGGGTGATGGCCATATGCTGGGAGCAGCTCGCGTGCTCGCGCGTTACAATGTGCCAGTGATCGGCGTTAATCGCGGTAATTTGGGTTTTCTGACTGATTTATCGCCGCACGATTTTCAAGACTCTCTACAGCAAGTTTTATCCGGTGATTATCAGACTGAACATCGTTTTTTGCTGGAAACCACTATCTATCGCCACGGTGAGCCAAAATCGTCAAATACCGCGCTCAATGAAGCGGTATTACACCCCGGTAAAATCGCGCATATGATCGAATACTCGGTCTATATCGATGATAGTTTTGTCTTTAGCCAACGCGCTGACGGTATGATTGTCTCGACCCCCACCGGTTCAACTGCTTATGCTTTATCTGCCGGAGGACCGATCCTGACTCCGCAACTGAATGTGATGACGCTGGTGCCAATGTTTCCGCATACGTTGAGCTGTCGCCCAATCGTGATTGATGCACACCGACAGGTAAAACTAGTGATTGCGCCCGATAACCCGGATGAACAATTACACGTCAGCTGTGACGGACATGTCACGTTATCAGTGCACCCCGGCGATGAAATTATTATTCGTCGCGCACCACATCAACTAACCTTACTGCACCCAAAAGATTACGACTATTTTAATGTGTTACGCAGTAAATTAGGTTGGAGCAATCAACTGTTTTAATAT
>CALMKU010000254.1 GCA_937866945.1 uncultured Tolumonas sp. | reverse complement strand
CGTGATCGGTAATAAAGTAGGCAACCATTCGAAAAGCGGCACAGTGGTTGGTGTGGCAGGTGGTGCCGGTGTAGGAGCCGCAGCGGGTTCATTGGTAAAAGACACGGTGTTGGTCGATGGCGTATCACTAACCTATGTCGAAGATGGTCAGACCTACAACTCCGCGCAAGTAGGTAAAATGTGTGAATTTTCACCGGGTGTTGCGCTCGTCATCTCAACTGATGGCGAAGAAACCCGTTTACAACCAAATGCTACTTGCCCTGCCAAGTCATAACGATTGAGAGTTCGCATGAATAAATCATTAATTGCTCTCTCATTGCTCTTGATCGCATCGTCGGTATCAGCCCAGTCATTACAGGATCAATTAGCGACCATTGATCAGGTACAACAAGATCGGGTGGCGGCTGAACAAGCAGCGCAGCGTAAAGCCGAAGCGGAAATGAAAGCGGAAGAAGAACGCGCACGTAAAGAATATGAAGCGCAAGAGCGTAAAGAAGCGCGGGCGCGGGCTGCGGTAGCTGCGAGAAATGCCGCACGGGAGAAAGCCAAAGCCGAAGCCGCACAGGCAGACAAACATCGTGACCAGAGCTATGAAGATCAGTTGCGGGAATTAGAGGTTGAACGTCAAAAAGCTGAGCTGGCGGCATTAAAAGCAAAAGCTAAACGCGCTGACGATTACATCGACCGTGAACTCAAACAACAAGATGCCGAAGCTGATAATATTCAGGCCAAAGCCGACGCAACCAGAAATGTATCGGAAGGCACCAAGTCGATGATGACCAGTGAAGGTAAAGCAAAAGAGAAAAAAGCCTCTGGTTGGTTTAGCAGCGACAGCGAATAACCTCGAATAACAAACATTTTCAGGGATACAGTTTCTGTATCCCTTTTTTTCTATTTGTGATTTAGTCCTGCCACTTATTTTTGACGCGCTAGATAACGATCCAGTGCATTGGCAAACGTGCGTTTATCCGTATCATTGAGTGCTGCCGGGCCACCGCTTTGAATACCACTGGCACGCATGGTGTCCATAAAATCACGGATATTCAGACGACCGCGGATATTTTCTTTAGTAAATTCTTCACCCCGAGGTGATAAGACAAAAGCCCCTTTGTCGATGACATCTGCGGCGAGTGGAATATCACTGGTGATCACCAGATCACCGGCTTCCGCCCGTTTCACAATTTCGTTGTCAGCGACATCAAAACCAGATTCGACTCTCAGTGTACGGATATTACGACTGGGAGGGATAGAAATAGTCTGGTTAGCCACCAAAATTAATGCGGTAGCCGTTCGTTCAGCCGCTCGAAAGAGTATCGTTTTAATCACATTCGGACACGCATCGGCATCCACCCAAATTGACATAATTTTCCCTTCAGATTTTTTGCCCTTTAGGCTGTTTCAGTTTACCTAGTACATGCATCTCACAACGTTTGCAGTCAAACTTCAACCGGAAGGCTTCTTTGCCCATTTTTAATACCAATGATTCGGGTTTAAAACCCGGTTCCCGCTCTTTTGGGCATTGATTAAAACTGTAACGCAAACAATGTTTGGTGATCATCAATGAAACTTCATCAGTCTCCTGATTCATCTCATACGCCGGTGCAATCGTACCGACGCCGTGTTGCTGATAAAACGAAGCTGCTTGCTGATTATATACATTGCCCAGATAAGTGAGTTTTTGCTGCGGAAATACCGCCAGTGGAGAATGCTGCGTGCTGGGCTCTGGGCGCTGATAAGCGGCGGCACGGGCTAATTCCAATTGCTGCACAGCATCGCGCCGTAACGCATTCAGGCTACTGACCGGAATAAACCACGGTTGGGAGAGCGCGATCTCCACTTTATCCGCAACAAACATGGTATTCCCAAGTTTGGCCAGTTGTTCTTGCAGTGTCGTCACTGCCCGCTCAGGGTTACTTGCAGGTTCTTTCACCAGTGCTAACGCGACTGAGGCACTGACACCTTGCTCATCGATAATTTGTAAACCAACACCGTCGGCGGTCTCACTGAGCCGCATACTCACACTGATGTGCCGTTCCGCTGATTTTTTCTCCAGCCGCTTTTCCAGCTCTTGGTCGTGGTTACGAAACAATTCCGTACCTACACTGAGCCCACGGATAGCTTCGGCAGGGAATAAGCGATTACCTTCCGCACGATTTACCCGCAGACCTACCAGCTCTTTTTTCTGATTAAAATAACTGATGCCATCGCCGTTATGAAAAATCTCATTACTCTGTACTTCCAGCCATTTATCGCCTAACCGGCTGACGGTACCAACCGGTTCACCGGCAAATTTCGGGCTCAGAAATGAGTTAATTTCGATCTGCCGACCATGCAAGAAATAGTCGGTGCTGCCACGGTTAAAGCTTTTCTCCGGCTTCGGTGTAAAGGTATAGCGACTACGCCCCACAGAAGCACGTTGCCATTGCGGTTGACCGGCCATGATGGCGTCTAACTGCTGGCGATACCAGGCCGTTACGTTTTTCACATAGGAAAGATCTTTTAAGCGACCTTCGATTTTAAACGAACTGATCCCCGCTTCAGCCAGTGCTTGCAAGTTCGCACTTTGATTCATGTCTTTCAGGGATAACAGATGCTGATCTTTTGCCAGCGCAACACCATCACGATTTTCCAACGTGCAAGGCACACGACAAAGCTGCGCACACTCACCGCGATTGGCACTGCGACCGGTAATGGCATGGCTGATATAACACTGACCGCTGTAACTGACGCACAATGCGCCATGAATAAAGAACTCCAGCTGGATAGACGTTTGCTGCGCAATCTCGCGGATCTGCGCCAGCGACAATTCACGCGCCAACACAGCGCGCGAAAAACCAACCTCTTCCAGAAAGCGGACTTTTTCAGGGGTGCGATTATCTAACTGTGTACTGGCATGTAACGCAATTGGCGGCAGATCCAGACGCAACAAACCCAGATCCTGCACAATTAAGGCATCGACACCGGCATTGTATAGCTGATGCGTCAGGCGTTGCGCATCCTCTAATTCGTCATCACGCAAGATGGTATTAAAGGCCACCAGCACTTTGGCATCATAACGATGTGCATACGCCGCCAGTTTTTCAATATCCTCCACACTATTGCCAGCCGCCGCACGCGCGCCAAAAGTTGGACCGCCGATATACAGTGCATCAGCGCCATGGTTAATGGCTTCGATACCAAATTCGAGGTTTTTGGCCGGGGCCAGCAATTCTAATTTTTGACGCTGATTCATGTAAGGAAGGTACTGACAAACGAAAAGAGAAGAAACCCGATTATAACAGCCCTCGGCAGAAATCGACGCTATTGGCCATTAAAAAGATGTGGATACCCGTTTTACCTGACCACGCCCCGCCCGCTTAGCCTCGTAGCAAGCCTGATCAGCACAAGCTAATAGCGTGTTAAAGTTGGTGAATTGCTCATTGATTGGCACCAGACCAGCACTGGCCCCCACATGGAATAGTTGCCCTTCCCAGCGAAATTCAAACTTATCAATATCATTAATGACTTCATGGATCAGTGAGTCCGCATATTCCACTGAACAATTACGGAAAATAAGACCAAACTCATCGCCGCCCAGACGCGCCACAATGTCCGAAGCACGCATTCTGGCATTCATTAAACTGGCCAACTGTTTTAGCAATTCATCGCCCGCCGCATGTCCGGCGGTATCATTCACTTGTTTGAAATGATCCAAATCGAGGAACACCAGCACACTGTGTCCAGCGGTCATGACCGATTCTTTCACTACATCCTGTAATATGGTTTCAAATGCCGATCGATTAATCAGACCGGTTAATGGATCATGGCTGGCCTGATAACCCAAGCGTTTTTGTAACGAACGCATCTCCGTGACATCGGAAAAGACCAATACGCCACCCAATAGCTCATTGTTATTACGCAAAATAGGGGCCGCAGAATCCTGGATGGCAATCGTCGTACCATCTATTATCTGGAGATAAGCATCATGATCCAGATAAACCAGACGCCGCTGTTCCAATGCGGCGTACAGAGGGTTCGGCAATGGATTCCCATCGGCATCCACGACTTTCATCACCTCGTCAATTGAGCAGTACAACACATTATTATTCGTACAAATCAGCATCCGTTCCGCCGCCGGATTCATAAACACGATCCGCGCTTTCTGATCTGTCATGATCACCGCCTCACCGATAGAAAGTAAGGTGGTGCGCAACAACTCTCGTTCGTGCGATAAGTCATTCATCAATGCCCGGAGCTCGGTGATATCCCAATTCGTTCCCACCATGCGAGATGTATTCCCTTCCGCATCGCGTTCGACCATGGCGTGCGTTCGCAGATAGTGAATAGAATCATCGGGGTAAATCACACGAAACTCACTGTCCAGAATATTAGTTTCGCGTAATGCGAGATCAATTTGCTGCATCAGTTGTGGCAGATCATCCGGATGGACACAACTTTTCCAAAGCGAAAAAGAAGGCATGATGTGATGTCGCTCCAACCCATACAGATCGAACATACGCTCATCCCAATTCAGTATTTGCTGCTGTGGCTGATACTCCCAGACACCGACTTGCCCGGCTTCTATGGCTAATAAATAACGGTTAAATAACTCGCGCTCCCGTTCTTCGCTATGGCGTCGGCTATCAATATTTTCTACCTGCAATACAAAATAATGCGGCAGCCCGCGATCATCACGCACCATAGAAACCACAATCAAAACCCAAAGCGGCTTATCATTTTTGCATAAATAGCGCGCTTCCAGACGATAGGAGTTTTGTCGGTTACTCAGTAATAACTGCTGCAAATTAGCATCTGCAGCGACATCATCAGGATGCAACAATTGAGGCCAGAGCAGATTAGTCAGCTCCCATTCGGTGTAACCCAGCATATCGCATAATGCCCGATTAACCTTGAGTAGTTGTCCATCGGTTGAAATCAGTGCCATGCCCAGTGCCGAGGCCGCCATCGCCTCTCGAAACATGGATTCACGGGCAAACAATTGCTGTTCACGGATATGCAAGGCATCGACAAAAATGGCCAGCAATAATGGCGGGATCAACGTGATTAAAATGGGTAAATAAATAAACAGCATCTGCAGATGGTTGCCGTATTGCGGCCAGGTAAACCAACCGATACGGATAAAAACAGCAATGCAAAAGGAAACCAGAAAGCCCGCGACTGCCGCGCCAAAGACACCATTGCGGAGCGCAAGTAACGCAAGCCCCAAACCCAGATATACAAACGGGAAAGGAAAATACTTCAAAATCAGCGTGACGTAACAAAACAGCAGCAATAACTGTAAAGCCAGCGATAGTTGCGTGCGACTATTCCAGCGTCGGTGTTTTATCAATAACAACAGCGGCATCACAGAGGTACTACAGATCACCGAATTCACATACCAGTCGATTCCAATTTCCAGCAAAATTTCGGATCTTTGTAATATAGATGCAGAGAGTATGAACAATACCCCGACCAGCGATGGCAGCAGAATGCCGTAGATACCTAATTGCAAGGCAGAATGAAGATCAAAATAAAAATTTCTGGCGTACTGACTACGTTGTAGTAATAGATACGCCGTAATGATCTCGGCCAGATTCGCCAGCATAAAGCTCAGCAATGACGCGACGGAAATGCCATTAAACCAATAGCCTATGCTCAAGCCAATGGAATAACCGGCAAGCAACAATAAACGGCAACGAGATGAGGCATAGAGCAGAAAAACAACTGCGATAGGGTTTACATACCACAGCGATGTAATCACACCCGGTAGCTGGGGGGCAACCATAGCATTCAGACAGGCGATTAATCCAAGCCCGATCGCAGTGATGACAGTATGCCGGTACAGGTTTAAATCTGTACTTGCTGCGCAATCCTTCCGCATTGCTACCAGCCTGAGAATAAATAAATACCGATGAGTAATGCCGTTTCTTCAACATGAAATCACATCAAAATGGCAAAAAGGATATCTTTTTTATATTGATGTAAGCGTAGCAGAACTCTGTATTTCTGTGCCGGCTAAATAGCTTGCTTGTGCAAGGCAACCAGAACGCAGGTTTCATCATTAAAGTGTAAAGATACATTCATTTGTCATCTTTCATCGTAAGATCCTATACAAATGATAATCCTGCACCGCATAACCATATGAAAAATAAGTCTTAGTTGTTCAGGCATAAAAACTGCTGGTAGATACGTTTTATCACTACAGGAAAGAGCGATGACTGAAGTACAAGATCCGCAAAAAATTCTGGCTAAAAAGAAACGCATCATTATGGAAGTTGCCGGACAAATTCACGATGTTGTGGAAGACACCTTATGGAGTGACTACCAACGTTTGCCAGAACTAAGTCAATCTATAATGGAGCTGATGGCTGACTTGCAACAATTTAAGCAACAACAGGGGCTTTAAACCAAGTCGTCAGATCTCGATGATTTGATGCCATGCCTGTAATTTAAAACCGCGCGTTTGTGAGGCATTGGCCGGACTGGTTGAAGGCAACCGCAGACATACCAACTCTGCGGGGTACGCTGTTTTGGCGACATAACGGTGAAAACAGGCAGCGGCTTTTTCACCGTTAAAAAAGATATGCCGGATCTGGTTATGCCGTTGCAGAAAGCCGGCAAAATCATTCACCGTCAATGTATCCGGCTTAATATTGGCATCGAGGCTGCCCTCGCGATGACAAGATTGCAGTACATCCCAAAGCGCAATACCTGATGCACGTAACACCGCCGTTTTTTCTTCATAACTGGCTGAAACATCAAACTGCAGCAACTCGGCCATGATCGGCCAGAATAGATTTCGTTTATGGGCGTAATATTGCCCTGCATCCAAAGATGCCTGCCCCGGCATACTGCCCAAAATTAAAATCCGGGCATTTTCGTCAGCAATGGGCGGAAAGCTATATAGCAGTGACATAACCGATCTCCTGAAGCCTAATTTCCAGCCATAAAAAAGGCCGGATTTAATCCAGCCTTTTCAATAGGTTATATGTAATCAGGCGAT
>CALMKU010000253.1 GCA_937866945.1 uncultured Tolumonas sp. | reverse complement strand
CGCATTCTGATGTTGAGCATTTCAACAATCAGTGAGAATGCCATGGCGGTGTAGATGTAGCCTTTCGAAATATGCAGATCGAAACCTTCCGCAATCAGAGCCATACCCACCATGATCAAGAAAGCCAGCGCCAGAATTTTCAGCGTCGGATTTTGATCCACAAAGTCGCCAATTGGCTTGGCGGCGAACATCATCACACCGACAGCGATAATGATTGCCAGCACCATCACAGGCACGTGATCCGCCATACCCACTGCCGTGATCACGGAGTCGAGGCTGAATACGATATCCAGAATAGCAATCTGGACTAATGTGGACAGAAAGCTAACCGGTTTCTTGTTTTCATGATGTTCTTCTGAGCTACCTTCCATACTGGAGTGTATTTCGTGGGTACTTTTCCAGATCAGGAATAGACCACCAATAATCAGGATCAAATCGCGCCCGGAAATCGCTTCGTCCAGAATCGTAAACATAGGGTTCGTCAGACGCATCACCCACGCCAGAGAAAGCAATAATAGAATACGAGTGCCCATGGCACCTGCGAGACCAAAGATGCGGCCACGTTGGCGTTGTTCCGGTGGCAATTTACCAACCAGAATGGAAATGAAAATGATGTTATCTATACCTAAAACAATCTCCAGCATTGTTAAAGTAGCCAGTGCTACCCACGCAGAGGGATCGGCAATCCATTCAAACATAATGATATCCAGTTAAAGAGAGCAATAAATCAGACTACTGTAGAGTCTAGCAGTCTGATCTTATCGCCGTTAGCAGGAAAAAACGAAGTGATTATTCGGTTTAACTGATAGATTGTGGTGTATCAGTTAAATGATTGCTTTGGATCTGGCGCCCAAGAGCTTCATCCGTTACGTCATATATTAACAATCCAATATGCTGCACGTTACCGGTGAAGTCAGGTAGCGGCATAATAGTGACGTTTTGATACATGAATTCTGCGCTCCCAGTGATGGGGCGATAGTTAGAAAAACGGAACAAGTATGGTTTTTGTTCCCAGGAAATAAAAGCGCGCGTGTTTAATGTTCGGACCATAGCCAGCTTGCGCTCTAACCATGCCTGATCGAGTGTCGGATAAATATCAAATAAATCGCGGTCTTTGACTTCATTGCTTAATTTACCGCTATGACTTTCCATAAAGCCATTCCAGATCTGTACTCGATTTGCCAGATCGATGACCACCAGACCAACGTCTAATGCCTGAATAATGTTGGCAAGCCAATGGAATTCACGGATATCCATGTTGCCTCCTAAAGCAGATGCATGATTTTATGATTCATGAACTGGAGTGAGTCTTCAGTAAATAATAGCAGCAGATCGCACTG
>CALMKU010000252.1 GCA_937866945.1 uncultured Tolumonas sp. | reverse complement strand
GCTTCTGCAGCTACCAGACCGAGCAGATTATTATCTGCCATCAGTCCACGCATAGCTTGTTGGAGTTTAAAACGTAAACGACTATCCGGAACGATCGCAAAAGAGCTGCATAAACCAGCAATGTTGAATGTTTTACTCGGCGCCATTAGCACTGCACTGCATGCTGCAGCTTCAGGTGATAGCGAAGCAAAAGGAATATGTTTTACATTTGGTTCTAAAAGTAAGTCGCAATGAATTTCATCTGAAATTACAACCAAGTCATTTCGAATGGCTATATCCGCAATTCGTTGTAACTCTTCACGGGTAAATACCGTACCGCCGGGATTATGTGGGTTACATAACAGGAACACGTCGGCGGTCTTTGCCTGTTGTTCAAACGTATCAAAATCAGGTAACCAACGATCGTTAACCAATTGCATAGGAAGCAGGCTGACAGGGCGATCGTTGTATTCTGGCGCATGCAAAAACGGATAATAGACCGGATTGGGTGTGATAACATGCTGGTCAGAACGGCACCATGCCTTGATGCCAAAGTTCAGACCCGGTACAACGCCAGGCATAAACAGCAGCCATTCCGGTTCAATTTTCCAGCTATAACGCTGCTGCATTCGTTCGATAATCAGTTCAATGAGGCGAGGTGACGGACGGCTATAGCCGAATACACCGTGAGCAATACGCTGCTGCAATGCATCAATGACGCCTTGTGGTGCCATAAAGTCAGTGTCTGCCACCCACAATGGAATAACATCTTGGTCTTTATATTTATTCCACTTCAGGCTGTTTGTGCCGCGGCGATCAATCTGCTTATCGAAATCAAACATGCTGCATCCCTGTGATTTGCTTTCAAATTCAAAGAATGGTCACTCTAGGGGGAATCAATAAGTGGTGCAAGAGGAAATGAAAAGCAAATGAAACGGATATTACCTTCTTTTTTGCAAAATGCCGTTGAACTCAGTTTCATGGGAGTGACTTTTCTCACCGGATTAGCTATCGCGTTTCTGGTGCCGGTGTTAAGTCTATTTCTGAGTGATGAATTGCATGTGCGTCCATTACTGGTAGGTGCATTTTTTACGGCCAATGCCATAGCGGGGATCGTGATCGGGCAAATATTGGCGCATTACTCCGATAGCATGAGCAATCGTAAACCTTTGATCATGGTCTGTGGCATAGCCGGTATTCTGGGAAGCCTGTTGTATGCGTTTGATCGTCATTACGCAGTGTTAGTTAGTCTGGGCATTGTGCTGATGAGTTTTTGTGGCTCGATCACCCCTCAGCTTTATGCACTGGCACGTGAATATACGGACGCTGAGAATAAACAGGCCGTCACGTTCAGTACCGTTATGCGGGCGCAATTTTCATTGGCATGGGTTGTCGGGCCACCGCTGGCGTTTTTTATTGTGGCGCATTTTGATTTCACCCGCCTTTTTACCGGCGTCGCGGTTTTGTACTTACTTTGTGTCTGGGTCATTGTCCACTATCTGCCGGTCATTCCACGCAAAGCATCACCCGTTGATTCGGCTACAGGCAGCATCTGGCAAAACAAACGTCTCTGTTTATTGTTTATCAGTTCGTTTCTATTGTGGACATGCAACAGCATGTATCTGATTACGATGCCGCTTTATATCGGAAAGGCATTGCACTGGCCGCAAGGGCTGGCCGGATGGTTAATGGGGTTGGCGGCAGGGCTTGAGATCCCGGTGATGCTTCTTGCTGGCCGATATAGTGCTCGCCTTGGTAATCGCAAACTCTTGCTTATTTCGGCTGTCTCGGCAGTGGCTTTTTATGTGATGTTATTGACTTCACAGCAGCAAGTCTGGCTGTTTCTGGCCCAAATTCTTAATGCGCTATTTATTGGTATTTTAGCTGGTATTGGCATGACCTGTTTTCAGGATCTGTTACCTGGACATCCAGGGCAAGCCTCGACCTTATTCAGTAACAGTATCCGCTGTGGCGGGATTATTTCCGGCATGCTCGCTGGCGCGATCACTGAATGGTTCCAGTTTCAGGGCGTGTTTATCTGTGCTTTTGTTTTGTCATTATGTTCTTTATTGACCTTGTGGCGCATCAGCTCGTTATAGACGGTGAAACAGAGGGCGAGCTGATTTCTACCGTGTTTGGTTTTTTATTGTTTTGCCAGTAACTGGCGGTAAGTGGATGAGACAACCGCAAACACTCTAATAAACAGTTAGCACTTGGCCCCAGACGTTCTGGGGCGGGAATAAGCAGATGAGTGAAAATTTTGCGTTCATTACCTTCCCGCAACTGCAAACGGTGCAATTGTTGACGTTGAATGAAGCCTTCTACCAGATGCAGCGGTAACCAGGCAAACCCCATTCCGGCCAGCAGCAGTTCGATAGCCTCATGCAAGCTGGTGACTGTCCAGCGTTGTTCAGCTTTCAACCAGCCCGTCATTTCTTTTGGATTTCTGGCGGTATCACGAATGACAATTTGTAACTGTTGCGTTAATTCATCTGCACTGAGCATTCTTGCTTCTAAGGCTAACGGATGCTGAGGGTGGCATACTGCCACAAAAGTCACTTCTGCTAATGGCTCGGCCAGAAAACCTTTAGGTACATGGCCACAAATAACAATATCGGCTTTCTGCTCACGAATAATTTCTTCAGTACCACTCAAAACACTGTCAAACATCTGCAAATGGGTGCCTCGGGATACCGGATAGTAGTTCTGTAATGCACGATTCAGAGGGCGACGAGGATGTGCAATTTCTACGGCCAGACGGATCTCGGCTTCCCATCCTTGATGAATATTGTGTGCTAGCAATTCCAATTCTTGCATTTGCTGGTTCATCAATTTGGCACGCCGCAAAAACATATCCCCAGCATCCGTCAGATAAGCTTTACGACCTCGAACTTCCAGTAAGGCAACGCCTAAAGTCAGCTGTAGTTTGGCAATGGCGTGGTTCAGTGAAGACTGGCTTTTATTCAATTTTTCTGCAGCCTGAGCGTAGCCGCCTTGTTCGACTACTGCCTGAAAGATACGCCATTGCTCGAGTGTGCTTTTTGGACGAAACATTCCATCGTCTCCAATAATTATCGCTATTTCTAAGCCAATCATGCGGAAGTAGTGATTTTGTCTGCTGGTCTAACCGCGTAGAATGCAGCAGTTTTACATTTTCAGGAGAGCATGAATGGCATTTATTTATGATTATGGTTTATTTGCAGCAAAGAGTATCACACTTGTTCTGGTCATTGTCTTGGGTGTGATCGCTATTGTATCTGCAATTGCTCGACATAAGTCTCGCCGCGGTGAATTGGATATCACCGATCTTTCCGCTGATCATCAGCAGAACAAAGTGCATTTGACAGAAGCGTTACTCAATAAAGAACAACGTAAAGAGTATGCCAAGCAGCAGAAAAAAGAGCTTAAAGCGAAGAAGAAAAATGCGCCGGATACGAATAAACCACGTCTGTTCCTGATCGATTTTAAAAGTGGAATGGATGCCAAAGAAGTTTCATCACTCCGTGAAGAAATTACCGCGGTGTTAACAATGGCAAAAAGCGAAGATGAAGTGCTGGTTCGGGTGGAATCGGGTGGTGGTGTTGTGCACGGTTATGGCTT
>CALMKU010000251.1 GCA_937866945.1 uncultured Tolumonas sp. | reverse complement strand
CGGGTATAACCAACGATGGTGGCAAATGCCGGATTAACCGTGATCAGACTGCCTTCCATGTTACAAACAAACATGCCTTGCGAAGAAGTTTCAAACAGGAGGGACATTAATTTTGCTTCGATATCTGAGGGTAACTCTGAATGCGATGCGCTCTGATTCAAAGGAGTCTGCGGTAAAGGGCAATTAAGCCCCGGCGCCGGGTGCACCAGCGGTTGATCTAAATTCTGATGACTATTCGAGGCTCGCTGCCAAATCAGCACACTTTCTCTTAACTGTAGCCATTGATTGATGTGTTCTCTTAAGTGCTCCGCATCAATTTCGACAGGCAACACCTCATCAACCAGCGGAGTAAATTCGGCAGGCAAGGGCTCTTGAGGGCTTTCGCTTAACAATAAAACCGATGGTGAGTCTGGTTGTACTGATTGCCGCCAGACACTTAACCATGCCTGATGATCAACTAATGCAATTTCATCAAACAGATAGAGACCAGCATGCTGAATATCACCATCGGCTGGTAAAGCAGTGAGTACACGATAATAGCGACTCAATAACGCGTATAACCATTGTCGCTGCGATTCATCTGCAATGATCATCACCACGCATGGGTTTTCTACCACCATCCGACTAACCCCTAAAGCTGCTGATCTGTTTACAGTTATGCTTTAGGTATAGCTGATTTGTCTGCTGATGCCCTTGCGACATCTCACACTCTAATAATTACTGCCGTCAGCTACCCACATTTTTTAATTCATTTGAATGAATGAACTATACTCAAAGCAGGAAAACTAGAATGTTACCCATCCGGTGACAGGAGTGTTCCATGAGTTCCCTTTCATTTTTTCGCCGCAGTCTTCCCTGGATATTATTGTGTCTGCTGGGCGCCAGTGCTGCGTCAGGTTACTGGTATTACCACCGTTCAGAAAAATTACCCACAGGTCTGGTCTATGGGAATGGTCGTTTAGAAGCGACCGAAATTGATATTGCAACCAAACTGGCCGGACGTTTAGATTCCGTCACCGTACACGAAGGTGATGATGTTCAGCGTGGGCAATTAATTGCTACATTAACATTAGAAGAGTTGCAAGCTCAGTTACGGGGCGCACAGGCACAAGCGCAACAGGCTCGGGAAAATGCCAAAGCCGTGCGGGCCAGTGTTGCCAGCGCCGAAAGTCAGCAGCATTTAGCCCAACTGACGCACAATCGTATGGCCAAACTGATAAGTAAAAATTTTGTCAGTAAAGATCAATTGGATCAAACCCAGAGTGCTTTGCAAGTTGCTCAGGCAGCGTTGAATGTCGTACGAAACCAGATACAAGAAGCCGATGCGGTGGTTACCGCTGCGGATGCCAATGTTGATGCGATCAGCAGCACACTGAAGGAAACCCGCTTAACCTCCCCCATTACCGGCCGGATTCTCTATCGACTGGCAGAGCCGGGCGAAGTGCTGGCTGCCGGCGGTAAAGTGGTTACATTGCTCGATTTGAATGATGTCACCATGTCGGTTTATCTGCCCGCAGCAGACACAGGGAAAATCACCTTGGGTTCGTCTGCCAAAATTATGCTCGATGCGCTGCCAGATCCGGTTCCAGCCAACGTAGTATTTGTATCCCCTCGCGCACAATTCACGCCGAAAGAAGTAGAAACCCGTAACGAGCGTGAAAAGTTGATGTTTCGTATCAAAGTCAAAGTTGAACCTTCCTGGCTGGCAGCACATGCAGCACAGGCCAAACCAGGTATGCCAGGCGTTGTTTATTTACAGACTGATGCCAACGCCAAGTGGCCAGCCGTCTTTCCTGTGAGGTAAGCAGGATGACCGAAAAAGAGGTTGCTATTCTTTCTGACGTCAGCCTGATTTATGGTTCGGTGAAAGCGCTGGATCAGATAAGCCTGAGTTTACCGGCTGGCGGCATGGTCGGATTGATCGGGCCCGATGGTGTGGGAAAATCATCGCTGCTGGCTTTGCTTGCCGGGGCGAGGAAGATCCAGCAAGGCCAGATTGAAGTGCTGAATGCAGATATTAGTGATCACCATATGCGCGATATGCTGCTACCGCGTATTGCGTATATGCCGCAAGGCTTAGGACGCAACCTCTACCCTACGTTGTCAGTTACCGAAAACGTCGATTTTTTTGCCCGCCTGTTTGGACAACACCGCAGTGAGCGTCTGGCCCGGATCAAAGAATTACTCGACGCTACCGGGCTGACGCCGTTTCATGATCGTCCGGCAGCAAAACTGTCAGGCGGTATGAAACAAAAACTCGGACTGTGCTGTGCGCTGATCCACGACCCTGATCTATTGATTTTGGATGAACCCACGACCGGGGTTGATCCGCTGTCCCGTCGTCAATTTTGGGAGTTGATCCAACGCATTCGGGCTCGCCATCCCAATATGACCGTATTGGTGGCAACCGCATATATGGAAGAAGCGGAAAATTTTGACTGGCTGGTCGCCATGGATGCCGGCAAAGTCATTGGCACTGGTACCTCCGCGGAATTAAAAACCAGCACAAACAGTCAGAATTTGGAGGAGGCATTTATCCGCTTGCTGCCAATAGAGCAGCAACAAGGCCACCATCAATTAGTGATCCCCCCCAGAGAGACGGGAGAACAGCCATGGGCCATAGAGGCCGAAGGTTTAACCCAGCGCTTTGGCGAATTTACTGCCGTAGATAATGTCAGTTTCTCAATTGGTCGTGGCGAGATTTTTGGTTTCCTCGGTTCCAATGGCTGCGGAAAAACCACCACCATGAAGATGCTGACCGGGCTGCTACCGCCCACTGAAGGTCATGCCCGTCTGTTTGGTGCACCAGTGGATAATAAAAATATCGCCACCCGCCAGCAGGTTGGTTATATGTCTCAGGCTTTTTCGCTGTATGGCGAACTGACGGTGTTACAGAATCTGACATTGCATGCCCAGTTGTTTCACCTACCGGAAGACAAAATCAGCGCACGGGTAACAACATTGCTGACCCGTTTCGGGCTCGAGCCTTATCTGGATGATCCCGCGGATGATTTACCACTGGGTATTCGCCAACGTCTCTCTTTAGCCGTAGCGGTGGTACATGAGCCCAAATTATTAATATTGGATGAACCCACCTCCGGCGTTGACCCGATAGCGCGAGATCAGTTCTGGGAGCTACTGGCAGAGCTGTCGCGGCAGCAAGGTGTGACGATTTTTATCTCTACCCATTTCATGAATGAAGCGGAACGCTGCGACCGGATCTCACTGATGCATGCAGGTCGGGTTCTCGCCAGTGATACGCCTGCGGCGTTAAAACAGAGCAAAAACACCGATACATTAGAGTCGGCATTTATTACTTATCTGGAAGAGGCTTCGGCTGCCGACAATTCAGAGGCAGCCGCACAACCTGATGATCAACCGACCCCAGCTACGACACCACATAACTCGCGCTACCGCGCGTTTAGCCTGCGTCGATTGCTGGCGTATGCCTATCGGGAAGCGCTGGAATTAAAACGCGACACCATCCGGCTGTCGTTTGCACTATTAGGTTCAGTATTACTAATGTTTGTGCTGGGTAATGGTATTTCGATGGATGTCGAAAACCTGCGCTTTGCGGTGCTGGATCGTGATCAAACGCCGGAATCGCGTGCTTATATACAAAACATGGCGGGTTCCCGTTATTTCCAGCAGCAAGCCCCGCTTCACAATGAACAAGAACTGGAACAACGTATGCGCAGTGGTGAGCTCACTGTGGCGCTAGAGATTCCACCGCAGTTTGGTCATAACTTGCGCGTAAACCGACAACCGGAAATTGCCGCCTGGATCGATGGAGCTTTACCGTATCGGGGCGAAACAGCGCTCGGATATGTGCAAGGTTTGCATCGGCAATATCTGCTCGATCTGATCACAGAAACGACTGGGACTACACCGCAGTTACTACCCACTGATCTGGCATTACGCTATCGCTACAATCAGGATTTCCGCAGCATCTATGCCATGGTCCCTGCGGTATTCTCGTTATTACTGGTCTTTATTCCTGCCATTTTGATGGCACTGGGAGTGGTACGGGAAAAAGAACTCGGTTCGATCACCAATCTGTATGTCACGCCGGTTACCCGTCTTGAGTTTTTACTCGGTAAACAACTGCCCTATATTGTCGTTTCGATGGTGAGTTACTTCTGTCTGTTATTACAGGCGGTTTGGCTATTTGAGGTGCCGGTAAAAGGTAGCCTGTTTACCTTAACATTGGGTGCATTGTTATATGTGACAACCACCACTGGCGTTGGGTTAGTCATATCCACCTTCACCCGCACGCAGATCGCCGCATTGTTTGGTACGGCCATCTTGACCATGTTACCAACGGTACAGTTTTCCGGCCTTACCACCCCCGTGGGTTCATTAACCGGTATGGCATATGGCATCGGTCAATGTTTTCCAGCTACCTATTTTTTGATCATCAGCCGCGGTGTATTTACCAAAGCGCTCGGTTTTTATGATCTGCTCGGCCCGTTACTGGCTCTAAGCGCATTTATTCCTGTGCTGACACTGTTGTCTTTCGCCTTGTTACCCAAGCAGGAAAGGTAGGCTGACATGAATGCACATGTGAGTAACATCTGGCGATTAGGTATTAAAGAATTACGCAGTCTGTGGGCAGATCGGGTGCTATTACTGTTGATCGTCTGGGCCTTTACCGGTGGGATCTACAGCGCCGCAAAAGGGGTATCACAAGAGCTGAATCATGCGCCAGTTGCGATTATCGACCAAGATCACTCGCCGCTATCGGCTCGTTTAAGTGACGCATTGACGCCGCCATTTTTTAATATGCCGGAACAGATCACGCTACAAAAAATGGATGCTGCGCTGGATCAGGGGCAATACTCTTTTGCCATTGTGATCCCGACTGATTTCCAACGGGATCTGAAAGCGGGTCGTCGCCCCACAATCCAAATCAATATTGATGCCACGGTCATGAGCCAATCATTTATTGGTGCCAATTACATCCAGCAAATTTTTGCGGCGGAACTGAATGAATATCTGACCGGGAAACGCGACAGCACGACATTGCCTATCCAATTAGTTACCCGGGTTCGTTTTAACCCGAATCTGACCGGTTACTGGTTCGGCGGCGTGATGGAGGTGATCAACAACATCAATATGCTGACCATCATTTTGGTGGGGGCAGCGTTTATCCGCGAACGGGAGCATGGCACGCTGGAACACCTGCTAGTCATGCCACTAACACCATTTGAAATCATGATGGCAAAAATATGGGCCAACAGTTTAGCCGTGCTATTGGGCACCATTGTCGCATTAACTGTGATCATCCAAGGTGTGCTGGATGTTCCTATCGCAGGCTCCTTACCCCTGTTCCTATTCGGTACCGTACTTTATCTATTTTCCGCAGCTTCCATCGGTATTTTTCTCGGCACACTGGCCCGCTCAATGCCCCAGCTCGGTTTGCTGATCATTTTAACTATCGTACCGCTGGAAATGCTCTCCGGTGGGATCACACCGCGTGAAAGTATGCCGCAGCTAGTGCAAAACATCATGCTGGCAGCGCCCTCTACTTACTTTGTCCGGGTCGCGCAGGCTATTTTGTATCGTGGAGCAGGAATAACGATCATCTGGCCAGATCTGCTGGCGATGATCGGACTTGGCGTTGTGTTTTTTTTAGTTGCGTTGACCCGGTTTCGCCGGGCTGTCACGCAAACCCAACTTTGACGGGAGCTTGTTATGGAGACGATCCCTCTTACTGATCCGCGTAGTGAGGCAACCCGACAACGTTTGATTGACACTGGGCTGACACTGTTTGGCCGCTATGGTTTTGATGGTGTGACAACTCGCCAGTTAGCAACAAGTGCACAAGTTAATCAGGCATCAATTCCCTATCATTTTGGTGGCAAAGAAGGGGTTTATCTGGCGATTGCGGAACAGATTGCCGCTTCAGTGGGTCCACAAGTGAATGCTTTGCAAAAAAACATACATTCACGACTCAACCACGAAGCACCACAAAACCTATTACTTGAATGCACCGTCAAGCTGGCAGAAATTGCCTTCACTCCAGAGCATCAAAGCAGCTGGTTCATTTTTCTGACCCGCGAGCAGTTTCATCCCACTGCCGCGTTTACGATTTTACAAGATGGTTTTATTGAACCAGCACATCAACTCATTGGTGAGTTGATTGCACTTATCACGAATACAACAGTCGACACAGAAGCCAATATCTTACTGACACAGGCTTACCTGGGGCCACTCGTGGGTTTTGCCTGCGGTAAAGCCTTGCTGAATAAGCGTCTCAATTGGCCAATAGAATTAACTGATATTGAATGGCAGCAGGTCATAGCGACGGTGGCACATTGCAGTCGAGCCACCATTGCCGGATTAATGCTTAATGCAGAGTAATTTCGGCTTCAGAGCCAGGCGTTACTGAATTGTTGATGATGTTCACTTTTGACAATTGCATACCACTACCATCACGCGCGCAGAACAACATGGTTTCGAATTCATACCAAAACTGTTGTTCTTCAACTGGCGTCATACTGTCAAGATCGTAACTTAATTCCATCGTTTTACACTTCGTCATTTCAAACACCTT
>CALMKU010000250.1 GCA_937866945.1 uncultured Tolumonas sp. | reverse complement strand
ACCGAAAAGCCCGCTGCTTCGCAAAAATACACTATCAGGATTTACTCATACTCCGACTCGATGCATTATTCACTGCCTAAGGGTGTCATAAGATCTTTCCACCAGCGAAAACAAGCAGTCAAGCAGTAAGGAGTCTGGTATGGCGGGAGTTATCCTGCGTAACGTCAGTAAAACCTTCGGTGATGTCACCATTTCCAAAGACATCAATCTCGATATTAACGACGGTGAATTCGTGGTCTTTGTCGGCCCGTCCGGCTGTGGCAAATCAACTTTACTGCGCATGATCGCCGGTCTGGAAGACATTACTTCTGGGGATTTACTGATCGGCGAGCAACGCATGAATGACGTTCCGCCCGCCGAGCGTGGCGTCGGCATGGTATTCCAATCATATGCGCTCTATCCGCACCTAAGCGTGGCCGACAACATGTCGTTTGGGTTGAAACTGGCGGGCGCCCACAAAACCGAAATCCAGCAGCGAGTGCAGCAAGCTGCCGATATTTTGCAACTAGGCGCCTTACTGGATCGCCAGCCGAAAGCTTTGTCCGGCGGCCAACGGCAACGGGTAGCGATTGGTCGTACCCTAGTCGCAGAACCGCATGTATTCCTGCTCGACGAACCGCTGTCCAATCTGGATGCCGCATTGCGGGTGCAAATGCGCATTGAGCTGGCCCGACTGCACAAACGTCTGGGTTGCACCATGATTTACGTGACCCACGATCAAATCGAAGCCATGACGCTGGCCAATAAAATTGTGGTGCTAGACGGTGGCGCCATCTCTCAAGTCGGTAAACCACTCGAGCTGTATCATTACCCGGCCAATCAATTCGTGGCCGGTTTTCTCGGTTCACCAAAAATGAATTTTCTGCCGGTTACTGTGCTGGCCGCAGAAGCGCAACAGGTAGAAGTTGAAGTGATGGGGCAAACCCGCCTCTGGCTTACGGTCGACGGCAGCAATGTCACCGTCGGCGAACCGATGACGCTGGGCATTCGCCCCGAACACCTGCTCGATGCCGATAGCAGTCAGCATCAGTTATACGGTGAAATTCTGGTAGTTGAGCAACTTGGCAACGAAACTCAAATTCATCTGCAGTTGCCCGGTTATGCTGAGCCGCTGGTGTATCGCCACCATGATGTCGCCGTCGTCGCGGAAGGTGTGCCGCTGGCAATTGGTATACCTGCCGAGCGTTGTCATCTGTTTCACACCGATGGACGCGCTTGTCGCCGCCTGCATCCGGAACCCGGCGTGTAATGCAGAACAAACTGCAGTCTGCGTTAAATATGGTAAACTGGGACCATATTCTCAGTAGCCACTGAGCATCTTTAGATAACGTCTGCGAGGCGATAGCACATGATCATCGTAACTGGTGGCGCCGGTTTTATCGGCAGTAATCTGGTAAAAGCATTAAACCAAGCGGGTCGTAAAGACATCGTCGTGGTTGACGATCTGACTGACGGCACCAAATTTGCCAATCTGGTCGATCTCGATATCGCGGATTACATTGATAAAGACGAGTTTATTGCCCGCATCGTTTCTGGCGATCATTTCGAAGAGTGGGGCGGCATCAGCGCCATTCTGCACCAAGGTGCCTGCTCGGCCACTACCGAGTGGAACGGCAAATTCGTGATGGACGTCAACTACGAATACTCCAAAGATCTGCTGCACTACTGTCTGGAATATGGGGTACAGTTTATTTACGCCTCATCAGCCGCCACTTACGGTGGCCGCAATGACAACTTCATCGAAGAACGTCGTTTCGAACAGCCGTTGAACGTCTACGGTTACTCCAAATTCCTGTTCGATGAATATGTGCGTCGTATTCTGCCGGAAACCGATCTACAGATCGTTGGTCTGAAATACTTCAACGTGTATGGCCCGCGTGAACAGCATAAAGGCAGCATGGCCAGCGTGGCATTCCACCTGAACAATCAGGTGCTGAAAGGTGAAAATGTCAAACTGTTCGAAGGTTGTGACGGTTTCCCGAATGGCGGCCAAACGCGTGACTTCATCTATGTGGAAGATGTCGCCAAAGTGGTGCTGTGGTTTATGAACCACCCCGACAAATCCGGCATCTTCAACTGCGGTACCGGCAAAGCCGAACCATTCCAGAACGTCGCCGAAGCGGTATTGAAACACCACGGTAAAGGTGAAATCGAATACATCCCATTCCCAGACCACCTGAAAGGCCGTTACCAGAGCTTCACTCAAGCCGATCTCACCAAACTGCGCGCGACCGGCTGTGACGTGAAATTCCGCACCGTTGCAGAAGGTGTCGCTGAATACATGGCTTGGTTAAACAAATAACCCTGTTGTTGGGGGTCTCAGGCCCCGCAGTTGCGAGATTGATTGCATGAACATCCTGATGGCCCTCTCCCAGTTAGAAGTAACTGGTGCGGAAGTGTATGCCACCACTATCGGTGACAAACTGATCGAAAAAGGCCATCAGGTCTTTTTCGTTTCCGACACGCTAACAAAACCTACACAGGGCATATTTTTTAAGCTGCGCTTTAATAAACGCAGTATCCCACGTCGCTTCTGGCATGTGGCTTATCTGATTTGGCTGATCAAAAAACATAAAATTCAACTGGTACACGCACATAGCCGTGCCTCCGGTTGGAGCAGTTATATCGCCTGTAAGCTCACCGGCACCCCGATGATCACCACTGTGCATGGTCGTCAACCCGTGCATGCCTCACGCAAAGCATTTCATGCGTTAGGTTATGCTGCCGTTGCTGTCTGTGAAGATATCAAGCAACAACTGATTGATTCCTTAGGCGTTCCCGCCACGCAGATCCATGTCATTCGCAACGGCATAGAAACAGAAAAATTCACCGCCATTGCACCACCGCACAATGACAAGCCACTGATCATCATTGTTGGCCGTCTGACGGGCCCGAAAGGTGATGTCTGTTACCGTTTGCTTGATGAAGTAATCGATCTGAATCGTTACCGTGTGCAAGTGATCAGTGGCAGCCAGGTCACCGAGCGCTTCCAACGCTTTCAAAACAGCGTCGAATTTGTCGGTTACGTGCAAGACATCTCAGCCCGGATGCAACAAGCCAATCTAGTGATCGGTGCCGGTCGTGTGGCAATGGAAGCCCTGCTCTGTGGCCGCCCGACCCTCGCCATCGGCGAAGCCAAAGCCATTGGCCTCATCACACCAGAACGTTTAGCCAAAGCGCTGGCCAGCAATTTTGGCGACATCGGCCCGAAAGACCTTGATATCGATTTTCCAGCACTCATCGGTGAAATTGAAAACGGCATTGCATTGCAGGAAACCGATAGCCGCGTAAGACAGCAGATCCAGCAAGAATATGATCTGAATCGAATTGTCACTGCGCTGGAACAGGTATATCAGGATGCTTACATCTATACCCGTCAGCGGGAAGTGCCGGTCATAATGTACCATCGCTTTATCCAGCAGGACTCCGAAAAAGGCGTGCATGGCACCTGGTTACCCGTCAGCATGCTGGAAAAACATTTCAAACTGCTGAAATGGTTGGGTTATGAAACACTGACTTTTCAGGATCTGGCGGAACATGGTTTTATCCACCGCCTGCAACCGGGCAAAAAATTCATCATCATTACTGTTGATGATGGCTATCGCGATAATCTCACCCTGCTGTTACCGCTGCTGAAAAAATACAATTTCAAAGCCGTCATCTATGCTGTCAGCGGCGAAGATCACAATCGCTGGGATGTGGATGTCAGCGAAAATCCAGATCGTCCGGTACCACTGATGACACAAGATGAATTAAAACAGATGGCGAACAGTGGTTATGTCGAAATCGGCGGTCATACACTGACACACCCCCGCCTTAGCAAATTAACTGCTGCCGAACAACGTCATCAGATTGTTGAAAATAAAAAAGTGCTGGAGCAACTCCTCGGAAAAACATTAATTTCGTTTGCTTATCCATATGGCGATTATAACGAGCAGAGTAAAAATTTAGTTGCAGAAGCGGGCTATCCCTTTGCCGTAGCAACCAACTCCGGTCCATTAGCTATACACCAAGATAATCTCGCTATTCGGCGGATTGCAATTTTCCCGAAAACCGATGTTTTTGGTTTATGGCGCAAAATTCGCGGCAATTATTTGTTTCGGAAAATAAAATGACTGAAAAAAAAAAAAAAAAAAAATACTGGGTTATTCAGCTTTGCTATTTTTTATTTTTTGCACTTTGTATTAGTGTACCCAGTGGCTATTCATACGCATCTGCTGTCTTATTATTCTTGTCATTACCATTATTAATAAATAAAAAAAACTATTTTGTACTAGATCAGAACAGCAAATATCTTCTGCTGGCATTCCTGGCTTATGTTCTGATCCAAGGTATTTCTATTATCTGGGACGGTGGAGCCATTAAAGAATTTGATCGACCCAGTCGGGTGCTCATGGGCATCGCCATCTTATTATTGTGCCTACGTTACCCACCCCGTTTTCTCTGGCTTATGAACGGTATCGCCACAGGAGCTATTGCTGCCGGTATTCGTGCGTTATGGGATCAACAGGTTACTGGTTATGAAAGGGCATTTGAATGGATGATGCCAATTCAGGGGGGGGATATCAGTATGTCCTTAGGATTGCTCAGTTTATGTGGAGTAATGTGGGCCATAAAAACCTCCAGTTACCGGCATCTCTTTTATTTTTCTATTGCCAGTATTATGGGGTTATTAGGTAGTATTTTATCCGGATCCCGTGGTGGCTGGGTTTTATTTCCTGTCATTCTATTTGTGGGTTATAGGATATTTCGCGATTGGTTTTCGACTCAAATAAAATGGAGTATGGCTTTAGCGTTATGCTTATTGATTAGTTTTTGCCTAATGCCACAAAGCGGAGTACCGCAACGAATCTCTCAAGCTAAAAATGATGTACAACTTTATTTTACTGGTGAAAATAAAGTGACATCTTTAGGGCATCGCTTTGAAATTTGGAAAAGTTCTATTGATAGTTTTATCAAAAAACCAGTTTTTGGCTGGGGCAATCACGGTGTCCGCTTATCGCAGGAACAACAATATAAAAGTGGATTAATAACTAAAGCAGCTTATGATTTTAATGGCCACGCGCATAATCAATTCCTCGATGAGATGGCTAAACGCGGGATCATCGGGCTTAGTGCACTACTCGCCCTGTTTTTATTTCCGCTGACGATATTTAAACGGCAACTAGCTAACGCGACTTTAGTGGAAGATAAAACATTAGCTGCTTGTGGTGTTGTATTGGTGCTATCCACCATAGACTATTGTCTGAGTCAGGCCTTTTTAAATCATAACTCTGGAATTGTATTTTACTGTTTAACGGCCGTATTGTTTTATACTGCACAACATGCTTTATCAAAAGATGTAAAATCTGTATGAAAACGCTCATTATCGGCCCATCCTGGGTCGGCGATATGGTGATGTCGCAAAGCCTCTATATCACCTTAAAAAAACAGCAACCTGATATGGAACTCCATGTCATGGCACCACGTTGGTGTCTGCCATTACTTGCCAGAATGCCGCAAGTTGATCTCGCCATCGAAATGCCGCTGGGTCACGGTGACTTCAAGTTAGCCGCACGCTGGAAACTAGGCCGCGAGCTTAAACAGACCCAATACACACAGGCCATTGTCTTACCCAACTCACTGAAATCGGCTCTGATCCCATTCTTTGCCGGTATCAAGAAACGTACCGGCTGGAAAGGTGAAAGCCGTTTTGGTCTGCTCAATGACCTGCGCAGTAACAAAAATACATTTCCACTGATGGTGCAGCGATATATTGCTTTGGCTTTCCCGCGTCAGCAAATGCGTGCAGCAAAAGATATTCAGGAAATACCTTATCCCGCATTACAGGTTGATAAAGCGCAGCAACAAGCTGCAATCTCTCGGTTAAGTGTTAACTTGGATAAACCCGTTCTGGGTCTCTGTCCCGGTGCTGAATTTGGACCATCAAAACGCTGGCCGGAAGCCCATTATGCGGCGATAGCAAAGCAATGGATTGCCGACGGTGGCGAGGTGTGGGTGTTTGGTTCGCAAAAAGATCAGCCCGTAGCCAATACTATTCGGCAATACCTGCCCGAAGAATTGCAAACTCGCTGTCATTTATTAGCCGGCAATACCAGCCTGACGGAAGCGATTGATCTCTTGGCCGCTTGTACGAGAGTAGTGAGTAATGACTCTGGTCTGATGCATATTGCCGCAGCAGTCAACACACCGTTAGTTGCCATTTATGGCTCTACATCGCCAGGTTACACACCGCCGCTCAGCCAAAAGGTACAGATAGTACATACCGATATTGAGTGCCGACCTTGTTTTAAACGGGAATGTCCATACGACCATCTTAAATGTCTAAAAGAACTACAACCCAATCAAGTTTGGCAAGCATTGTTGGCGCTTAAGTAGATCATTGAACGGATAACGATAGGTGTAATTTACTCAAGCCTTTGTTATCCGGCATTGTTTGCTAATCAAAGCGGTTACTACCGGAATAACAT
>CALMKU010000249.1 GCA_937866945.1 uncultured Tolumonas sp. | reverse complement strand
CAGGAAGAGTTCAACTTTGATGTGGCGGCCAAAGCCCGGTTTAAGGTGGATGATCTGCATACTGCCATGAATGCCGTTCTGGCCGGAATCGGGATCGGGCTGTTTCCGGTTGCGATGGTTGCACCCTATATCGCCGCTGGAAAATTGCAGATAGTGTTACCTGAATGGCAGGGGCGTCAGCGACCGGTTTATCTGCTTTATCGGGATCGGGTCAACATGCCACACCGTTTGCGATTACTGATCGACTTTATCCTTGAGCAAATACCGGCAGAGATCCACTATCGTGGTCAGAGTTGCTGATAGCTTTCATCCTGCAACGTAAATTTAAACTGCCGTTGCGATGAGAGAATAACTTGCTTGTGTTTAGTAACAAAAATGGCTTCGATATTGGGAATCGCAGCAAGGTAATTCAGCGCTTTCTCGACTCCCATGCCATAGAGCAGGGTGGTATAGATATCGCCATCAATAGAATCATCAGAGATGACCGTGACACTCAAGATCACATTATCTAATGGATAACCGGTTTTCGGGTCGAGAATATGATGGTAAATCTTGCCGTCAATTTCAAAATAGCGCTCATACACGCCCGATGTCACTACCGATTTTGCCACCACATCGATCACGCCAATGGTTGCATCTGTTTCCCCAAAGGGTCTCTTTAATCCGATAGCCCATGAGGTTGCACCATACAACGGTGCGCCTACAGTCAGTACATTGCCGCCTAAATTGATTAACGCATGGTTAATGCCCAAACGATGTAGTTCATCACGTACGCGATCAGCAATATAGCCTTTTGCGATGGCACCAAGATCGATCTCCATGCCTTGCTGCGCTAAAAAAACAGAACAAGTTTGTGGATCTAGGATCACATACTCTGGTCGAGTGAGTGGCAACAGTGATTGAACTTCTGATGCTGGTGGCACGGCGTTGCCAGAAAAACCGATCTTCCACCCTTTCACCAGCGGTCCAATCGCTAAATTAAAACAACTGTCGGCAAGTAAACTGACGGCTTTAGCTTGGCTGATCAAATCGAAAACAGGTTGGCTTACTACAACAGGGTGTAAACCAGCAGCGTGGTTAACGGCCATGAGTTGAGACTGAGCACGATTCACCGTCAGCAGATTCTCTTGTTGTTTAATCAGGCGGAAAACAGAAGCAGCAACGTGTTGATTGTCTTCAAAGAGTTTTAGCAGGATGGGAGAGCCCATGAGCACGGCAGAATAGGAATAAACGCGTTGTTCTGCTGGCATATGAGCACCCTGGATCAGAGAAGGGAAAAGCCGATGTGCTGTACGGAACACACCGGCTTTCGGTTATTACTGTTTTGCCCAGTTCGCTGCGTGGCGACCCGCCATGATGCCGAAAACGATGATATCGGCGACCGCATTACCACCGATACGGTTACGGCCATGCAGCCCACCTGCTACTTCACCTGCAGCAAATACACCCTGAATCACGTTACCTTTTACATCCAGCACTTTTGTATCTGCGTTAATGGTGACACCACCCATAGTGTGATGTACCCCCGGTGCGATACGGATCGCGTAGAACGGGCCTTCATGAATAGGGTGACGCAGCGCTGTTGTGCGGCCAAAGTCTGCATCATGCTGTTTTTCAACAAAGACATTATAGCGTTCTAATGTTGCTAGAAACGCATGCATGTCGAGGCCCAGT
>CALMKU010000248.1 GCA_937866945.1 uncultured Tolumonas sp. | reverse complement strand
GGCCCGGCGACCGTGACTGGCTTGCTGGCGGGCGTTACCGAACCGATCATTTACGGTCTGATCATGCGTTTCCGTCGCACCATTCCGATTGTGGTGATCGCCGGTGCCATTGGTGGTGCATTGAACGGTGCTTTCCAAGCGAAACTGACCGCATTTGCCTTCCATAGCTTGCTATCCATCCCAGTTTTCACGCCTGTCCTGCAATATGCTATTGGAATTGGAACCGGTTTCGGTCTGGCATTCTTGTTGACCCTGATGTTCGGTTTTGAGAACAAACCCGTCAGAGCGGATAGCCAAAGAAAACCAATGGCAACGACGGCTGCTGTTACAACTAACTGATTTTATAAGGCTTAACCAGCTAATGGTGAAGCTTGATCCCTTTCAGGTACGGAGAAATTAAATGCTGCATAAAAAATTAAAGGATTTTCCTGAGGACTTTTTCTGGGGTGGCTCGACCTCGGCATATCAGGTAGAAGGTGCGTGGGATAAAGATGGCAAAGGCCCATCCGTGATTGATATGGCGCCTGTCGTGCCTGGTACCACCGATTTTAAAGTAACCAGCGATCACTATCATCACTATAAAGAAGACGTCAAATTGTTCGCGGAATTGGGTCTGAAAGCCTATCGTTTCTCGATTGCCTGGACGCGTATTTTTCCACATGGTACCGGCGAAATTAACCCGATGGGTGTGGCATTTTATAACAATCTGATCAATGAGTTAAAAGCGCACAACATCGAACCGATCGTGACCATTTACCACTTTGACTTGCCGTATGCACTGCAGTTGAAAGGTGGCTGGTCGAATCGTGACACGGTAGATGCGTTTGCGTTCTATTGTGAAACCCTGTTTGAGTTGTATGGTGATCGCGTTAAATACTGGCTGACCATCAACGAACAAAATATGATGATCCTGCACGGTGACGCAATCGGCACGAAGAGTGCGGTGGCAGTCGAAAACCCAGAAAAGGATCTGTATCAGCAAAACCACCACATGCTGCTGGCACAAGCCAAAGCGATGAAGTCATGCCACGAAATTCTGCCGCACGCCAAGATCGGCCCGGCGCCGAATATTTCTGCAATTTACCCTGCCTCGTCTAAACCGGAAGATGTGCTGGCCGCCAGCAACTGTTCGGCGATCCGTAACTGGTTGTATCTGGATATGGCCGTATATGGTCGCTATAACAATATCGCCTGGAGCTTCCTGGAAGAGCGTAATGCCACACCGGATATCGAAGAAGGTGATATGGAAATTATGGCCAGTGCCAAGCCAGATTTCATCGCGTTTAACTACTATTCCACCATGACCGTTGCAGCCAGCACTGGCGATGCCAGCGATCGTGGTTCAACGGGCGATCAACAGATCGTGGTGGGTGAAGTCGGTGTATTTAAAGGCGCTTCAAACCCGAACTTGAGCAAAAATGCCTTTGGCTGGGAAATTGATCCGGTTGGTTTCCGCAACACGTTGCGTGAAATCTACGAACGTTATGCGCTGCCGTTGATCATCACCGAAAATGGTCTGGGTGCGTTCGATAAAGTGGAAGAAGATGGCTCAATCAATGATGATTATCGCATCGACTTCCTGCAAAAACACATCGATCAAATTCAGCTTGCGATCACTGATGGCGTGAAGGTATTTGGCTTCTGTCCATGGTCGGCCATCGATCTGGTTTCAACCCATCAGGGTTGCAGCAAGCGTTATGGTTTCATCCACGTTAACCGCGATGAGTTTGACCTGAAAGATCTGAAACGTTCCAAGAAGAAGAGTTTCTTCTGGTATAACGCGCTGATTGCAAAAAACGGCGCAAAATAATTAATTTCTGGTTTTTATGATCTAAGGCTCCTGCAAAGGGGCCTTCTTTATTTCAAACAAACTCCGCGATCTTTATTTGTCGATTTTGTGTACGCAGATCACAAAACATCCAGCCCGTTACATTCCTCTTACGTTTTGCGAAATAACTCACAGAAACCGGTTTCACGGCGTGAGAGTGCGCAGCCGGTTGCAGTGTTGCTTGGGGGCACCTGCACAACACACACATTAGAACACGTCTGGGGAAACCCTGGGGTTAGACACTATGAAAAAGATTTTCTTATGCTGCGCCGCTGGTATGTCAACCAGCATGGTTGTCAACAAAATGAAGCAGGCAGCTGCTCAGAAAGGCATTGAAACCGACATTATCGCGGTATCAATGGATGAGTTTGATGCAACCCTTCCGAAATACGACTGTTGTCTGCTCGGACCACAGATTAAATACAAATTTGAAGAGTTTAAGAAGAAAGCGGAAGCGGCAGGCAAACCAATCGCTGTGATCAACAGTATGGATTACGGCATGATGCGTGGCGACAAGATCCTCGCTGATGCATTGGCAATGATGCAATAACAGACACGTCAGGGAGACTCTTATGTCTAACGCATTTTTTGATTTTATCGAAAACAAAGTGAGCCCGATTGCAGCCCGCGCTGGTACCCAACGTCACATCATGGCGGTGCGTGACGGCTTCATCGGTGCGATGCCATTCATGATTGTAGGTTCATTCCTGCTCGTGTTCGCGTTTCCACCATTTTCACCAAACACTACTTTTTTCCTCGGCCAATGGTGGAACGCCATGTCCAAGGCTTACTTCAATGAGATCATGACCCCGTTCAATATGTCGATGGGTATCATGGCCTGTTATATCAGTGCAGGCATTGCCTATAACCTGGCGCAAAGCTACAAAATTGACGCGTTTCCTTGCGCCATGCTGTCGCTGATGACCTTCCTGTTGATTGCAGCGCCGATGAAAGATGGTACCTTGCCAGCGAATTTCTTGGGAGGCACCGGTATTTTCACCACCATCATCGTGGGGATCTACGTGACCGAGCTGATGCGCTTCCTGAAAGTGCGTAACATCGGTATCAAACTGCCAGAACAGGTGCCGGAAAAAATTCGTCAGTCGTTCAATCTGCTGATCCCTGCCATGATTGTGATTCTGACCATCTACCCGTTGAACCTGTTCCTGCAACACCAATTTGGTATGTTGCTGCCTGATTTGATCATGGCCATTTTCAAACCATTGATTTCTGCAGCTGACTCACTGCCAGCTATTCTGTTTGCCGTATTCCTGTGTCATACCCTGTGGTTTGCCGGTATCCATGGCGCGGCGATTGTCGGTGGTATTCTGGCACCGTTCTATTTGGTTAACCTGGGTCTTAACCAAGATGCACTGGCTGCTGGTCAGGCTCTGCCGCACATCTTCGTCGAAGCTTTTTGGTCCTTCTTTATCACCTTAGGTGGTTCTGGTGCCACGCTGGCGCTGGTGTTCCTCTACATGCGCAGTAAGTCAGCTCACCTACGTTCGATTGGTAAATTAGGCGTAGTACCAGCGCTGTTCAACATCAATGAACCGGTGATTTTCGGTAGCCCAATCGTGATGAACCCAATCCTGTTCTTCCCATTTGTGGTCGCGCCGATGGTGAATGCCACGATTGCCTGGTTTGCCGCGACGTCAGGTCTGATTGGTAAAGTCATTTCGTTAGTACCTTGGACAGCCCCTGCACCAATTGGCGCAGCATGGGGAGCGGGTTGGATGATGACTAACGGACTGCTGGTTATCACACTGATTGTCATCGACCTGCTGATCTACCTGCCATTCTTCAAAGTGTATGAAAAACAACTACTGGCGCAAGAAGCAGAAAACGAAGCAGACATGCATGCTCAGCCAAATGCGGCGTAATTCAGAATTAATAAAGTTGGAGATGTAAAAATGGATATGGAATCAACCGTGATGGAGCTCATCATTAATGCAGGCGAAGCGCGTAGTTGTGCCATGCAGGCATTGCGTGCAGCGAAGCAAGGTGATTGGGCGCTGGTTGATGAACAATTGGTAGAAGCCAGTGCCGCGTCAAAGCGTGCGCATGATGTACAGACCACATTGATTGGTATGGATGAAGGTTGCGGTAAAATTCCTGTGAATCTGATCATGGTACATGCCCAAGACCACATCATGACCTCCATGCTGGCGCGCGAGATGATTGAAGAGCTGATCGAGTTACATCGTCAGCGTCAAAATATTCAGGCCGCCCAAGCCGCGTAACCATTAAGCACTCAGAGAGTATGCCCAATTCAGGGGTGAACATACCGGCATATTCTCTGAGTCTTATGTATCAATAAAAACAACATATTCAAGGATTTCTGATCATGACTAGTAAGTTTCCAAAAGATTTCATCTAGGGTGAGCTCCTGAATATCTTACCTTGTGCGTCCTAACGCCTGTTTGCCGGATTGAATCACCCCCATGTTCAATCCGGCATTCATAAAAACCATGTTACTTGTAGTTTTTCTCGCCAGTCATGATAATGCTCGTTTGCTGTCGCCAAATGCGTTTGCTCAGAGGGAGTTTTTCATTCATGGCCACTATGCTGGATGTTTCGCGTAAAGCGGGCGTCTCGAAATCAACGGTTTCACGTGTATTAAATGGTACGGCAAAAATCTCTGAGGCGACCCGTGAGGCGGTGTTTAAGGCGATAGAAGAACTTAATTACCGACCCAACGTATTAGCGCAATCGCTTTCTAAACAAGAAACCAACACCATTGGTTTAGTGATCCCTCGTGGTACCAATACCTCACAATATTTAGGCTTATTGATAGAAATTTGCCAGGAGTTAGCCGATAAAGCCGGTAAATTTCTGATGATCACCCAAGTCAATGATCAGCCTGATGGTGGCGTTCGCGCGATCCGTTCGCTGGTCGATCGCCGTTGTGATGCGGTGTTGTATTACAACAATTCATTTTTCGATCACTATAATATCCGAGGTGATGAGCTGAGTGATTTGATCGACGAACTGCCGGTGCCACTGGTGGTGATGAATTGTCATTTGCCACGCCACCCGGGTAATTGTGTCTGGTTTGATCATTCGCTCAGTGCAAGAATGCCGGTTGATTTTCTACTGGCGCAAGGGCACAAGAAGATCGCCTATATTGCCGGCCCGCTCAATCAGCGCACGGCACAATTACGTTTACAAGGCTATCAGCAGGCATTAGCCGATGCCGGTATTGCGCTGGACCCACTGTTGCTGGCAGAGGGTGATCGTATGTATAGCGGTGGTTACAGTGCCTGTAACCAGTTAGTGCATCGGAAAGTCGATTTTACCGCGATCTGTTGTTTTAACGATGCAACGGCGATCGGGGCGTTAAAAGCACTGCAGGAGCTGGATGTTGCTGTTCCGGCTGACGTGTCGTTGTTCGGCTTTGACAATGAATCGATACTGGATTATCTGCACCCGTCGGTCTGCTCGGTTTCGCTACCGGCGAATACCTTTGTTTCTTCAGCATTTAATTTGTTGATGGCACATCTCAACCACAGTGAATTGCCTATGTTTGATCAAAATACCTTCGCCGGTGAGTTGGTGATCCGTGGTTCGGTGCGCTCGCTGGATTAAAAAAAGCCGCCTTGCAAAACAAGGCGGGTAAACAAGAGCTGATGACGTAAGCGGCTGGCTGTTTAAAAAATCATTTCTGTTTCACGGCTTCCACAAAGACCGTTCTGGCATCGTTAAAACCCAACCTCTCCGCTTCTGCAACCAATTGCATTGCTTGTTCAATCTGGTTGTTCTTTACCGCTTGTTGGATTGCCTGTTGGTAATACTGTTGGGTTTGGGTACTAATCAACCCAGTTTGTTGTCGTGGGACAACATTGCTCGTATTCGGTCTGATTTGTGGCGCTTCACCTGCCGGCACCAAATTCATTGCTCTGGCTTTTAGCTTTTCTGGATGAGGTAAGGTTAACTTCCGTTGTAAATCAGCGGTATTCGCGTAAACCACCATGAAACGTTCATTAGGTAATAATCGGAATTTGCCACTGAAGCGATTAGAGGAAAACAGCGTTGCTTCCGTATACGGGAAGGCGCTTTCATCTAAAGTTCGGGTTGGGTTACGTTGTGCATCCAGCAATAATATCTGCATCGGCATGGCGCTGCCTGCGACGATCGACGCAGCAGTCACATCGGCGCCATAAAATTCTGCTGGTATTGTTCCGGCATAAAAAGCACTCCGGCCAGATGGAAATTGCATAACCTGTGATGCTGCATTAATAGTCAGAGTGCCATTGTGCAACCGTTGCATAGTGATAGAAGAAAAATCAGTACAACAGATTGGTGCCATACTCAAATGCTGTTTGGCCTCAAGGCTATTATCCGCGCCAAGTTGTGGATCGACACTTCCCTGGCTGGCACAACCAGACAAGGCAATTGCAGTTAGTATGGTTAAACGCAGTTTCGTCATCACTAAACTCCTGAAAACAGGCTGCACACAGGGTGCAGCCTGGTATTTTTTACCACCAAGCTTCAGCTTGTACGCCAAAACTTATCTGATGATCTTTGCCATCATGGAATGACCAGCTGTCGATTTCATTTTTATCCGCTTTGATATAGGTGGTGTAAAAACGGAAATCGGGGCGCATGGTCAGTAAGCTTGGGCCTGCGGTCAACACATGAGCCAAGGTGACTTTTTTACCAGACTCTTCCAGATCAGTACCACTGACGGTGTTGGTTTGTTTAAACCAACCCAATTCCAATGCTGTCTTGTTATTCTGGTTCCAAATGTAGGCTGGACGCGCCACCAGAGTGAAGGCATTCACTTTTTCTGTCGTTGGCGTGATGTCGGTGCCGTGTGCATAAACTGCAGCGTGTGACATGATGACTTTATCACTCAGATAAGCTTCGCCGGTGTTAATAATACGGAAGGCTTTGGCGTCGGAGTAATCATTATCAACACCAAAACTGGTTTCATTGTAGCCCAGCTTAACCAGGTTATTAGCGAAGGTTTTGGTGGTGGCCTGAATGGTGGTTTCGTTAAACCCGTTTTGTAATGGTTTCGACAGGATCACAGTAGGAATAAACGCATTTTCTGCTTTATAGGCAGTACCTGCTGCTTCCAATGCTTCCTATGAGTCGGTTTTGTTCACCATAGCGTAATCAGCGATCAACTCTACCGTCGCATCGCTGAATATTGGTAACTTGGCATAACGTACGTCGAAATAGTTAACGTTAAATAGTTCATTGACGGCGGTTGAGCCAGTTGCGACTGCATCGGCATCTTTACGTAGTACCGCGACAGACAGTTCTCCCGGACCGGCTTTGATGCCCTGTACACCGGCACCGTTACCTGCCACACCGATAGGCTTGTAATCCAGCATCTGTGTTTCACGTTTTTCATAACCACGCTTACCAGCCCAGATAGTCGCTTCCGGTGCTGAAGGGATGAACCCTTTAGCGGTGGCGTACATATCACTGAACTGCAATACGTTACCGTTTTTATAGCCTGAGTCAAACGGTTCCCAATCGCGCTTTAGTGCAACATCACCGTCAAAATTGACATAGACACCAAATACTTGTCCTTGTTCATTTTTGTAAACATCTTGAGCTAATGCTATGTCATACCAGCCTTCGGTTTCATTGCCGAAGCGCCCCAATTTTCCCGGTAGCCATGCTTGCTGGTCACCATTGGTAGAGCTGGAGATGCCAGTTCTAAAATAGCCATGGAAATCAACCGCCTGAGCTGAGCCTGCACCCAAGGTAGCCGCCAGCGCAATAGCCAGCGCCAGTGGAGTACGTTGGTAGCTATGGGTCGTATTCTTTGTCATTATTAGTCCTTCCTTTGTTGGTGTGGTGTCTTCGACAACGG
>CALMKU010000247.1 GCA_937866945.1 uncultured Tolumonas sp. | reverse complement strand
CACTGAAGTAGTAACGCAGATATGGGCAAGGGATCTGATGGCGGTTTGCCAGCAGTTTACGCGGCCATTTCAGGGATGGAATATTTTTCGGGTTAAATGCCTGGTTATCGTCGAGGAATTCTTCCAGCACGAAATCCATCTGGTCTTTACCCTGATAGTTGACCTGACGGGCAAAAATGAAGTGGTTCAAACCAGCAACTTGCACAAATACATCTTTTTCTTCTGCATTCAGCACTTGCGCGATGCCTTTTTGCATCAGCACCGGTACGTTACACAGGCCAACCACTTTTACTTTGGTGTGTCGTAATACGGCTTCAGTCACGATACCGGACGGATTGGTGAAGTTCAGCAACCAGGCATCAGGGCTGTATTTTTCGATGTCACGGCAGATGTCTAACGTTGCAGGAATAGAACGCTGTGCTTTAGCAAAACCACCTAAACCGTTAGTTTCCTGACCCAACATGCCGTGTTTCAGGGAAATGCGTTCATCACGAATACGCGCATCCAGACAGCCAACACGGAATTGCGAACAGACAAAATCAACATCGGTTAAGGCTTCTTTGCGATCTTGCGTCAGAATAACTTTTACTGGCAGACCGGCATGTTCAAACATACGGCGCGTCAGAGACAGAATGATTTCTGCTTTATGCCAACCTTCATCGATATCAACCAAACGAACTTCAGAAATTGGCAGCTGGCTGCTGCGTGCAATTAAACCGTCAATCAATTCTGGGGTATAGCTGGAACCGGCACCGATAATGGCAATTTTCAGATCTTTTTTCATGACTTGGTTGTCCTTTGTTGGGTCTATGAAATAAGTGTAACCGGTTTCATTTTGACTAAAAGCGAAATAAATCACATTATGGATTAAATAGGCTAATCCATAAAAAGGGGATAAAAAGTGTTAGTTGAACAAAGCATGCTGGCGTTGTTGCATACCTTTGAAGTCTCAGCGCGTCACTTAAGTTTTACCAAAGCCGCGGAAGAGCTTTATTTGACGCAAGGTGCTATCAGCCAGCGGATTAGACGTTTGGAAGAGTTGCTGAAATTCAAACTGTTCATTCGACTTACGCGCAAATTAGTTTTAACACCTGAAGGGGAACAGTTACTGTTGGCATTGACCAGCTCACTCCAACAGATCACGGAAGTAATTGAAGACATTCGTTTTAATGAATTGCGCGGTATGTTGTGTATTGGTTTGCCACCGGCATTTGGCCAGTTATGGTTGATGCCCCGGTTAACTAGTTTTAAGACCGCCTATCGCTCTTTGGATCTCTTGTTTTACGGTCAGCATGGATTACCCAATTTTGAGACGGAACCTGTCGATATGGCTGTCTATTACGGGAATGCCAGCCTGCCACATTTACATTCCTGGACGTTGCTGGAAGAGTGGTTGGTGCCGGTATGTAGCCCGGAATATGCGGCCAGTCATGGTTTGCTCAGCACAGATAAAACTGATCTGCGCAAATGTTCTTTGTTGCATTGTACGGAGTCGCTGGAACAGTATGAGTTTGGTTATGAATGGC
This sequence comes from uncultured Tolumonas sp., assembly GCA_937866945.1. GTDB lineage: Bacteria > Pseudomonadota > Gammaproteobacteria > Enterobacterales > Aeromonadaceae > Tolumonas. The sequence continues at coordinate 7,256 of CALMKU010000247.1, read as the reverse complement.
AACACTGGAGCCAGTCTACCGGCGTGGTATTGCCGCACAGTAACCGGAAATATGTTTTTAATCAGCATGCGATGGCATTAGAGGCGGCTAAACACGGCATGGGTTTGGCGATGGGGCGTTGGTTTCTGGTGATGCCGGCGGTGTTGCGTGGCGAGCTGGTGATGCCAGTGGATTACAAGATCCCGTCTGGTATGGGTTATCAGCTGTATTGTTCGCGGGAGCATGTGCAACGTCCGCGTTATCAGGCGTTTGCACAGTGGCTACAACGTACTATTGATGAATGGCAGGAAATAAAAGAAGCGTCACTATCTGCGACGCATCCTTTTATTGAGCCAAGCCATTAGATCAGACCATTGAATCTAACCCGACGCCAATAGCTTGGGTCAGTTGGCTCAGTTCAGCAGATGGCATCACAAACGGCGGCATGATGTAGATCAGTCGCCCGAATGGGCGGATCCATACCCCTTGTTCCACGAATATGGCTTGTAGTTCGGCCATGTTCACCGGGGTTTTGGTTTCCACAACCCCGATAGCGCCGAGCACTCGCACATCTGCAACGGCCGGATGTTGCAGATAAACCGAAAGTTCTTCGTTGAGCTGTTGTTCAATCTGCTTAACGCGCTGTTGCCACGGGGAATTTAGTAGCAGGTCAAGTGACGCATTCGCCACGGCACAGGCCAGTGGGTTGCCCATAAAGGTGGGGCCATGCATCAAGACACCCGCTTTGCCTGCACAAATGGTAGTGGCTACTTTTTCGGTGGTTAAGGTTGCGGACAACGTCATATACCCGCCGGTCAGGGCTTTACCGATGCACATAATGTCGGGCGTGATTTCCGCCCATTCGCAGGCAAACAGTTTGCCGGTGCGGCCGAAACCGGTGGCGATCTCATCAGCAATCAGCAAGATCTCATATTCATTGCACAGCTCTCTGACCCGGCGCAGATAGTGCGGATGATAAAAGCGCATACCACCAGCACCCTGCACAATGGGTTCCAGAATAACGGCAGCGATTTCATGTTGGTGCTCTGCTAATTGTCGGGCGAAATCAGCAATATCCTCTTCCTTCCACTCATCTTGCGGTCGGCATTGTGGTGCGTCAGCAAACAGATGTTCTGGCAAAAAGCCCTGATACAACTCATGCATGCCACCTTGCGGATCACAGACACTCATCGCACCAAACGTATCGCCATGATACCCCTTGCGGATGGTTAGAAAGCGATTTCTAGGCGTGCCTTTGCTGTGCCAATATTGAATGGCCATTTTCAGTGCGACCTCAACGGCGACCGAACCGGAATCGGCCAGAAAAACGCGATCTAAACCTGCAGGCGTGACCTCAACCAGTTTACGGCACAGCTCAATCGCGGGCTGATGCGTGATACCACCAAACATCACATGTGCCATATCCTGCAGCTGATTTTGCGCGGCAGCGTTGAGTTCCGGCACGTTATAGCCATGGATACAGGCCCACCATGACGACATGCCATCGATCAGGCGACGACCATCTTCCAGCTCAAGATAAACGCCTTCCGCCCGTTTGACCGGATAAACCGGTAATGGCTGGCTTAACGAAGTATAAGGGTGCCAGATATGCTGACTATCAAACTCTGGGTTGTTCATTTTTCATCCTGATGTAAATATCGGATTTCATTTTTAATTGACAGTTTAACGGGCAGACATAGACTATCCAAATAAATTCCGTCACAGAGTACAGAGAACCCATGTCAGCCAGCATCCTTCATAACTGGACAGTTTCCGAAGTAGAAGCTTTGTTTGCTTTACCATTCAACGACCTGCTATTTCAGGCACAACTGGTACACCGTGAAAACTTCAACCCGAATGAAGTGCAGGTGAGCACCTTACTGTCGATTAAAACGGGTGCTTGCCCGGAAGACTGTAAATATTGCCCGCAGAGCGCACGCTATAACACAGGTTTGGAAAAAGAGACGCTGCTGGAAGTTGAAAAAGTATTGCAACGTGCTCAGGAAGCGAAAGCGGCTGGTTCTTCCCGTTTCTGTATGGGCGCGGCTTGGCGTAATCCACGTGACCGTGATATGCCGTACATCATCCGCATGATCCAGGAAGTGAAAGGTCTGGGCATGGAAACCTGTATGACGCTGGGTATGCTGACAGAAGATCAGGCACAGCAACTGGCGGAAGCAGGATTAGATTATTACAACCACAATCTGGACACTTCACCAGAGTTTTATAACGCCATCATTACTACCCGTACTTATCAGGAACGTCTCGATACGCTGCAACACGTGCGTGATGCTGGTATGAAGATTTGTTCTGGCGGTATCGTCGGCATGGGCGAACAGGTTGAAGATCGCGCCGGTCTGTTGGTGCAACTGGCTAACTTGCCCGTGCAACCGGAAAGCGTACCGATCAACATGCTGGTGAAAGTGAAAGGCACACCACTGGAAAATCAGGCCGATCTTGACCCGTTCGATTTCATTCGCACCATTGCTGTTGCGCGTATTCTGATGCCGAAATCGCATGTTCGTCTGTCTGCGGGTCGTGAGAAAATGAACGATCAAATGCAGGCGCTGTGTTTCATGGCCGGTGCCAACTCCATTTTCTACGGTTGCAAACTGCTGACTACCCCGAATGCAGATGCCAATGAAGACATGCAGCTGTTTACCCGTTTAGGTCTGAAACCTGAAGCGCGTGCACAGAAACCAGATATGGTGGAAGAACATGCATTGATGGAAGCTATTGCTGATCAGGCTGAAGGCGCATTGTTTTACGATGCCAGCAAACCAAAGGCACCGGCTAATGCCGTTTGATCTGCAAACCGAGCTAAATGAGCGGGCTCAACAGGGCCTGCTTCGTCAGCGGCAGACATTGCAATCGGGGCAAGGGCGTTATATCACGCTGAATGATCGACGCTATCTCAATTTTTCCAGTAATGATTATCTGGGCTTAGCTGCCAAGCCATTTTTGATCAAAGCCTGGCAGGAAGGATTAGATCGCTGGGGCGCTGGTTCAGGAGCTTCGCCACTGGTGACGGGTTATACCGACGCGCATGCCAAACTTGAGCAGACGCTGGCGGAATGGCTGCAGGTGGAATCGGTGCTGCTGTTTTCTACCGGTTTTGGTGCTAATCAGGCAGTAATCAAAGCGTTATTGCAAAAAGATCATACCCAGTATCAGGACCGTCTCAATCATGCTTCGCTGCAGGAGGCGGGTGCGCAATCACCAGCTAAAATGCTGCGTTTTCGGCATAACGATATGGCTCATCTGGCATCGATGTTACAACCGCGTTCTGGTTTGATCATGAGCGAAGGTGTGTTCAGCATGGATGGCGATCAGGCGCCTTGTCAGCAATTAGCAGATCTGGCCAAACAAAGTAACAACTGGTTGATGCTCGACGATGCCCATGGCATCGGTGTGCTGGGTGAACAGGGGAGTGGCACGTTATCGCAGCAGGGTGTTGCTCCCGACAGTGTGCACATCCGCATGGCGACGTTTGGTAAAGCACTGGGTGTAGCTGGTGCATTTATTGGCGGTAGCCGACAGCTCATCGACTATCTGGTGAATTTCGCGCGGGACTATGTTTATAGCACCCATATGCCACCGGCTCAGGCACATGCTATTAGTGCCGCTGTGACATGGGTAAAACAAGCTGATGCGGAACGCGCGCATTTACAGACGTTGATCCAGCAATTTAAAGCAGGTATCGCTGAATTAGGTTTGGTTGCTGGAGAATCCTCAACGGCGATCCAACCGCTAATAATTGGTGATGCCGATAAAGCCGTGGCTGTGGCGAATAAATTACGTGAACGAGGTTTATGGATAACCGCAATTCGTCCGCCAACGGTACCAAAAGGTACGGCCCGGTTGCGTATTACGCTAACCGCTGCGCATCAGCCGTCAGATATATCCCTTCTGCTTAACGAGTTAAAAGAGTGTGTGACAGATGCGTGAACCGGTAGATAAACAGGCGGTGGCACAGCGTTTTAGTAAAGCAGCGCAATCGTATGATCAATACGCCTTGTTACAAAAAGAAGTTGGTCGTAATCTATTGAGTCTTATTCCGGATGAAAAATATGGGAATGGTCTCGATCTGGGATGTGGCTCCGGCTTTTTTTTACCCGATCTGCAACAATTATGTAACTACTTGCTGGCGTTAGATATTTCTCCCGGCATGCTGAAACAGGCCACTTTGCGTGGTAAAGCACAGGGGTATGTGTGTGGTGATGCAGAAGCATTACCACTACGCAGTGAGTCGTTGGATCTGGTGTTCTCCAGCCTGGCATTACAGTGGTGCCATGATCCAGCGCAAGCTTTCAGGGAAATAAAAAGAGTATTAACGTCACAGGGTTACGCGCTGTTTGCTACGCTTAATTCGGGAAGTTTGTTTGAGCTACGGGAAGCATGGATGGCAGTGGATGACCATGAACATATTAATCAGTTCATGGAGGAGCTGGAGCTTCGTTCAGTGTTACAGCAAGCGGAAATACGATGTAAAACCTGGCAGGTGCAACACCATGTTATGTATTACGCAGATGTTAATGCCATCTTGCAGAGTTTGAAGCGGATTGGTGCGAGTCAGGTTAATGGTCAGCGCAGTCAGGGATTATTAACCAGACAGAAATTACAGTGCTTGCAGCAGGCATATGAACGATATCGGTTACCCACGGGACTGCTTCCGGTCACCTATAACGTGTGTTACGGAGTTTTATATCGATGAGCAAAACCTTTTTTGTTACCGGCACTGATACCGATGTAGGTAAAACAACGAGTACGCTGGCTTTATTACATGCGGCAGCAGCACAAGGTTTAAAAGCGGTTGCTTACAAACCAGTTGCGGCAGGTTGCGAAATTATGGAAGACGGCTTGTGTAATCAAGATGTCTTATTACTGCAAAAAAATAGCTCACTGCCATTAAGTTATGAGCAGGTTGTCGGTTATTCTTTCGAGGCTTTTTCTTCACCACATATTGCAGCGGAAGAGTCGGGCGTTACGATCAAACTGAATGTATTGTCTGAGGGCTTGGCTGCTTTGCAGCAGAAGACTGATGCCGATATTATTTTTGTGGAAGGTGCGGGTGGCTGGCGTGTTCCCATTGGTCATGGTCATTTTTTATCTGACTGGGTGAAATATGAAAATCTGCCAGTGATCATGGTGGTGGGGGCTCGTTTAGGTTGTATTAACCATGCGGTATTAACACATGAAGCGATTCACCATGACATGTTGCCGCTGGTCGGGTGGTGTATGAACCGGATCAACCCGGCCATGGGTCACTATCAATCCAATCTTGAGACGCTAAAGAGTTTGTTGCCTGCGCCATTTCTGGGTGAAATTCCCTACATCAACAAGCCTTATGAGCATAATCTCGGACAATACCTCGATATCTCTTCTCTTCTCTAGTTTTATTTATATTACCGAGGTGTTTTTATTAATACCTCGGTTTACTCGAAATAAAATGATTGTATTTCTTACATTTCATTTACTTGAAATTCCTGTTGGCACCCCTATGATCAGGTTGTGTGCGTATGCACATTAACGCACGTTGAAAGGAGCTGAAATGAAACGCATTGTGCTGTTTCTTGCGACAAACCTGGCAGTTATGCTGGTACTGTCAATTGTACTGAGTCTTTTGAGTAGTTTCTTTGGGATCAACACCAAGGGATCATCGGGTCTGTTGCTGATGGCAATGGTGTTTGGTTTCGGTGGCTCAATTATTTCATTGTTGATGTCCAAATGGATGGCCAAACGCGCGTATGGTATTCAGCCGATTGAACAGCCGCGGAATGAAGTTGAATACTGGCTGGTTAACACGGTTAAACGTCAGGCTGAACAAGCTGGGATTGGCATGCCGGAAGTGGGTATTTATGACGCACCGGATATGAATGCATTTGCGACAGGCGCTAACCGTAATCAAGCACTGGTGGCGGTGAGTTCAGGTCTGCTTTACAACATGAGCCGTGATGAAGCTGAAGCTGTTTTAGCGCATGAAGTAAGCCACGTGGCGAACGGTGATATGGTCACGCTGACATTAATTCAGGGCGTGGTGAACACCTTCGTTATCTATATTTCTCGTGTGTTGGCTGGTCTGGTTTCCAACTTCTTCCGCTCTGATGATGAAGAAAGTTCGGCCACAGGTGGCATTGCATACTTTGCTATCTCAATGGTGTTTGAGTTGGTGTTTGGCATTCTGGCATCGACTATCGTGATGTGGTTCTCTCGTCAGCGTGAGTTCCGTGCTGATGCGGGTTCGGCCAAATTAGTTGGTAAAGAGAAGATGATTGCCGCACTGGAACGATTAGCTCGCGGACAGGAATCGCAACTCGATGGCACCATGATGGCGTTTGGTATTAACGGTAAAACCGCCATGAGTGAATTATTCATGAGCCACCCGCCATTAGAAAAACGTATTCAGGCATTACGTGAAATGCGTTAGTCGTCCATAAAATGACAAAAGGTCGCTCATAATGTAGCGACCTTTTTTATTACCATCGATTATCGGTTTAGCAAAAATTATTAACCTGCTTGTTTTGTGTTTTCGGTCAGATAAGCAACCAAGTCTTCGATACACAACACTGGCATATCGTGTTTATCGGCAAATTTTACAATTTCTGGTAAACGAGCCATTGATCCATCTTCGTTTTGCAGTTCGCACAATACACCATACGGTTTTAAACCCGCGAGTTTCATTAAATCGACGGTCGCTTCGGTATGACCGCGACGGGTTAAAACACCACCGGCACGGGCTCGCAGAGGGAAGATATGCCCTGGACGATGTAAATCAGTAGCCACAGCCCCATCAGCGATTGCAGCTCGAATGGTGGTGATGCGATCATGAGCGGAAACACCGGTAGTAACACCGTGTGCAGCTTCAATCGTGACGGTGAAACCTGTCTGATAAGCGCTGGTGTTATGTTCCACCATCATAGGCAGTGCTAGCTGGCGCACACGTTCTTCCGTCAGACACAAACACACAATGCCGGAACATTCGCGGATCATTAGCGCCATCTGTTGCGGGGTCATTTTTTCAGCGGAAAAGATGAGATCGCCTTCATTTTCACGATCTTCGTCGTCGACGACTAAGACGCCATGGCCTTGCTGCAGTGCAGTCAAAGCACGTTCTACTCGTTGAAATGGATTGCCAAACGGGGTCAGTAAAGACTGATTCATGGTAATACTCCTATGTATTGTTACCAGAATCAGGGCATGGAATAACAGAGCCTCCGCTAGGCGCGGAGGCTTGTTGTATCCTCTTTCATCCGGACTATAACCGTCGGCCCCGGAAT
>CALMKU010000246.1 GCA_937866945.1 uncultured Tolumonas sp. | reverse complement strand
TCTCACCCCGATGCGGGTAAAACAACAATTACCGAAAAGGTATTGTTGTTCGGACAAGCCATTCAGACGGCAGGTACAGTAAAAGGCCGTGGTGGTAACGGTCAACATGCTAAGTCTGACTGGATGGAGATGGAAAAACAGCGTGGTATTTCCATCACTACCTCGGTGATGCAATTTCCTTATCGCGACAGTCTGGTTAACCTGCTAGATACTCCGGGTCACGAAGATTTCTCGGAAGATACTTACCGTACGCTGACTGCCGTTGACTGTTGTTTGATGGTGATTGACGCGGCGAAAGGGGTTGAAGACCGGACTCGTAAATTGATGGAAGTCACCCGTCTGCGCGATACACCGATCCTGACATTCATGAATAAACTTGACCGAGATATTCGTGACCCAATGGATCTGCTCGATGAAGTTGAGCGTGAGCTGAAAATCAAGTGTGCACCGATCACTTGGCCGATTGGCTGCGGTAAATTATTCAAAGGCGTTTACCATCTGGCGAAAGATGAAACCTATCTGTATCAGTCTGGTAAAGGTCACACCATTCAGGAAGTCCGTATTGTTAAAGGACTGAATAACCCTGAGCTGGATAAGGCTGTTGGTGAAGACTTAGCGGAACAATTCCGTGGCGAACTGGAGTTGGTCCAAGGTGCGTCACATGAATTTGACATGGATCTGTTCCTGAAAGGTGAACTGTCTCCAGTATTCTTCGGTACGGCACTGGGTAACTTTGGTGTTGATCATATGCTCGATGGCTTGACTGATTGGGCGCCAGCACCAATGTCACGTCAAACTGATACGCGTTTGGTTGAAGCAACAGAAGAGAAGTTCTCTGGTTTCGTGTTTAAGATCCAAGCCAATATGGACCCGAAACACCGTGACCGTATTGCGTTCATGCGTGTGGTTTCCGGCAAATATGAAAAGGGCATGAAGATGCGCCATGTTCGCCTTGGTAAAGATGTGAACATCTCCGATGCGGTCACCTTTATGGCTGGCGATCGTGAACAGGCTGAAGAAGCCTATCCGGGCGATATTATCGGCTTGCATAACCACGGCACTATTCAGATCGGTGACACCTTCACGCAGGGCGAAGATCTGCATTTCAGCGGTATTCCTAACTTTGCACCCGAGTTGTTCCGTCGAATTCGTTTGAAAGATCCGTTGAAGCAAAAACAACTGCTGAAAGGCTTGGTGCAGCTATCAGAAGAAGGCGCTGTACAGGTGTTCCGTCCGATCGACAATAACGATCTGATTGTTGGTGCGGTAGGGGTGCTACAGTTCGACGTGGTAGTCTCACGCCTGAAATCTGAATACAACGTCGAAGCGATTTATGAAACCATTAACGTTTCAACCGCTCGCTGGGTGACTTGCGATGATGCGAAGAAGTTTGATGAATTTGAGCGTAAATGTTCATTAAATCTCGCGTTGGATGGTGGCGATAATCTGGCGTATATCGCACCAACCATGGTCAATTTAAATCTGACCATGGAGCGTTATCCGGAAGTGAAATTCCATAAAACGCGTGAACATTGATTGCTAAAGTGTTACCTCTAAGGTCGTCATCATTGACGGCCTTTTTTGTGAGATAAAATGCTGACCGACACGCACATCCATCTCGATTTAAAAGAATATGCAGATGACCTACCACAGGTCTTAATGTGCAGTGAAAATCAGGGGGTGAGCCGATGGATTGTGCCTGCAATTAGTTCGGCCAACTGGGCTCGATTACCTGTTTTACATCAGCAATACCCCAATCTCTATTATGCCTTTGGTTTACATCCGTGGTTTTTGGCCAATGAAACTGACCAAGCCCTAATAGAATTAGAATTACTGTTACAGCAGCGTCCGGCCGGATTAGTGGCTATCGGCGAATGTGGTCTTGATGGCGCTATTGAGGTGCCGATGTCATTGCAAATCACGATGCTGGAAAAACAGCTCGCGTTAGCGAGTGAATATCAGCTTCCCGTTATTTTACATTCCCGTAAAGCGCACAATGAGTTGCTGCGTATAGTAAAAAAATTCAAATTACCGCCCGGTGGTGTCTGGCATGCGTTTTCGGGTTCTCGCCAGCAGGCAGAACAATTTATCGAGCTGGGTTTTATGCTGGGCATTGGTGGTGTGATCACTTATCCACGAGCGGAAAAAACCCGCAAAGCAGTGGCCAAATTACCAGTTGAGAGTTTATTACTGGAAACCGACGGCCCGACCATGCCTCTGTTTCAACGCCAAGGTGCACGCAATGAACCGGCCTATATTCCTGAAGTATTAATGGAACTTTCGATGCTCAAGCAAATGTCTCCGGATATGTTAGGTGAGGCCATCGAACGCAACGTTGAAAAAATGTTCCGGATTCCTGTTCAAAAATAGTCTTTATCACTGTTTTCTATCACTTATGTGCCAGAGGCAGAAGAATTTCAGTCTATTTCACGATATTCTTATTAATCTGCACAATACTTCGCTATTGCGCCATTTCGCGTCATCTACGAGTCTGGTGAAATTTCGCCGGTCTCCAGGAATGGAAGCTCAAGGTTGGGAGTGTTCCCATCACCTTTCGGGCACGATGCCCAGCGGTAAAGCCGCTATCATTAAAACACATCAATTTACTCTTTGACCGGATGTTATCCGGTGTGCTCGATATGGAGATACGGATGCCTGATTTACAGCAAGCCGCTCAACTGGCTTTACAATTAATGGATCTGACGACCCTGAATGATAATGACACCGATAAATCAGTGATCGCGTTGTGCCAGCAGGCCAAAACAGCGGCTGGTTCCACGGCAGCGGTGTGTGTGTACCCTCGTTTTGTTCCGATCGCACGTAAAACTTTGCGTCAGATCGGGGCGGAAAATGTGCGGATTGCCACCGTGACCAACTTTCCCCATGGGAATGATGATATTGACATTGCGGTTGCAGAAACCCGTGCGGCTGTTGCCTATGGTACCGATGAAGTGGATGTAGTGTTTCCCTATAAAGCCTTGATGGCGGGTGATCAAGCGGTTGGTTTTGAGCTGGTAAAAGCCTGCAAAGCTGCTTGCGGTGAGTCAGTGTTACTGAAAGTCATCATTGAAAGTGGTGAGCTGAAAACACCAGAATTGATCCGTTTGGCATCGGAAATTGCTATCAATGCGGGTGCTGATTTTATTAAAACCTCGACCGGGAAAGTACCGGTTAATGCCACGCTGGAAGCGGCAAAAATCATGTTAGACGTGATTAAAGAAAAAAATCCGGCGGTGGGTTTTAAAGCGGCGGG
>CALMKU010000245.1 GCA_937866945.1 uncultured Tolumonas sp. | reverse complement strand
AGTTGTGGTGCTTTTGCCAATAACTGCTGCTCAACAGCTTTATCAAAAATCGCCTGCGCAAACTGATGCCAGTTCACATGCGGTTCACCGGCAAAGTGATAAATACCCCATGTTACTTCTTCCGGTGCAGTCACCGCTTTCTCCGCAATTGCCAGCAGCGCTGCTGCAATATCACCGGCATAGGTTGGGCCACCAAACTGATCGGCTACAATACCCAGCTGATCGCGCTGTGAGCCCAAACGCAGCATAGTTTTGACAAAATTATTGCCATGCTCACCAAACACCCAGGCGCTGCGCAAAATGATGTGTTTAGAATTAGCCGCAATAACCGCTTCTTCGCCAGCCAATTTGCTGGCACCATAGACACCCTGCGGCGCTACCGGATCAGCTTCGCTGTAGATGCCATCTTTATCGCCGGCAAACACATAGTCAGTCGAGATATGCAGGATGGCTGCGCCGACAGAGGCAGCAGCCTCAGCAAGGTATTTCGGGCCATCGCGATTGATGGCATAAGAGGCATCAATTTCTGTTTCGGCTTTATCAACAGCAGTATGCGCAGCCGCATTAATGATGACATCCGGCTGATATTCTTTAATCAGTGCGTTAACCGCTTGCGGATCGGTAATGTCCAGTTTATCTCTGTCAATCGCCAGAACATCCCAACCATTTGCCTGTGCCTGCTGCGTCAGACAAAAACCAACCTGACCGTAGGCACCGGTTATCATTATTTTTTTCAATCTAATCACCATTACTTGTTTTATTTAGCACCGGAAACTACAGATCCGGATGAAAGTGACATTTTCTGCAAAAATTCATCACGCGGGAACAGCCGCTTACCCTCATCCAGCCAGAACTGGGCCTGCTCTTTGTCATTTAACAGTTGTAAGACATAGGCCAAACGGCCATAAACTACGGCCCGTGGCGTGTTATGCAGGAACTCTTTTGCCCAGTCAACGTAGCTTTCCAGTCCGGCTTTATCATGCATTGCCGCAGAGAAAGTCAGTTGCACACTGCGCATCTGGAATTCATACATCATCATCCAGGGCAACGGGTTAATGATCTGTTCCAGCATCTGCGGATTTTTATCCTTCATGCGATCATATTTGGTCAACACATAAGCCGCCTGTAACCCTGTCAGCATAAAAGGTACAACAATCAACGGAATGATAATAGCTATGACACGGGCTAAAAACCAATACCGGCAGGCATAAACTTTCTGCAGACCACTTTCAGCATCCGCCAGCCAGAGAAAAACAATAAACAGGAAAAAATGGGCCACAGAATGGTAAAACGGATATTCCACCATAGAATGGAACAGCAGCGGCAACACCAGCGCCAGAAGCGAAAGGCGTTTTGCCCAGCCATTACATTTTAATACTGAACGGATATAGCCGGTTGCAAAAACCATCAGCCCAATAACTGCAATTAATCCACCTTCCAGAAGCCAGAACATAACTTCATTATGCGGATGGTCCAGCGCATTTCCTATAGGATCATAATCAACTGAAGGCACGCCTGGTGCACGATAAGCATGCAAAAAATTATATTCAAATCCACCGTAGCCGTATCCTAGAAACGGGGCATCTGAAAACATCTCTAATACTTGCTTCCAATATACGGTGCGATAAAACGCATTCATATAATAACTTTCTGTTTCTCCTCTAGCTGAATGAAAAAACATCCAAGCAAAAAACAAACCGAAAAAAACAAGTAAGAACGAACTCCAGAAAAGGCGTTTGTTGAACATCCAAAGAACGGGAAAAAAAACTAAAGCGACTAAAATGCCGCCATATACTCCAGCTCTGGACTGAACTTGAACTAGCAAAAATGTAGCACTGAACAGAACAAAATTAATTAACAGTTTTTTCCATTTAGAAGAATCAAATGAAATATCCCAGCGTTGTAAATAAAATGATAATGCAATACCAACAGCCAGAAAACTGGAAAAAACTGTATCCTTCTGAAAAATACCATAAGGTCGATTCACTTTGACGTTATAGCCCAGCCAGTTACCGTCCTTCAGCACAAAAAACTGAACGAATCCGTACACCGCTTCTATTGCTATTGCACCTAACAGCAGATACAGCAGGCTATGGCGCTGCTGTTCTGTAAACTGAAACTGCGACAAAGCAAAAAACAGCAGCAAACCAGCCGCTATGGCGAGGAAACGCGGCTGAGCTTGTGTATTCCATTCCGCCTGTGGATTCAGAAAAGGCAGCAATAAAATCGCAAACCCGGCCAGAAACCAGAGCTGAGTGCGCGAAAACGTCAGCTGTTTTACTACCGTCAGATGCCAGATGCCGATACTAATCAGCACCGAAACAAACGCCCACCCCACCATATTAAACGGCAGATATAACCCGGCACCGCCCTGATTATGCATAAAGAAGTGCATTCCGAGCAGAGAATACAGAGACAGTATTATCCAGAAAATCCGCTGTGCATAATGAGTTACTGGCATGTAATCCCTTATTATAAATATCACCCGTGCTAAAAACTCTCATCACAATCAGTGATGTAATTAATAGGCATTCTTATTAATAAAACCTTTGAAAACAGTCAGAAAAATAATTTTCAGATCAAGCCATAATGACCAGTTATCAATATACCAAAGGTCATACTGGACTCGTTTTTCCATTTTATCTAATGTATCTGTTTCACCGCGCAAACCATTAACCTGTGCCCAACCGGTAATACCTGGCTTGACTTTATGACGTTTCATATATGATTCGACAAGGTCTTTATAATATTCATTATGAGCTAAAGCGTGTGGACGAGGCCCGACAATAGACATTCTGCCCTGTATCACATTTAAAAACTGAGGTAATTCATCGAGTGACGTTTTTCGTAGGAAATTACCGATTGGCGTGATACGAGAGTCGCCTTTAGTAGCCTGTGTAACCGAACCTGAGACCTCCTGATGAACCTTCATCGAACGGAATTTATACACCTTAAAATTCTTGCCGTTTACACCGGTGCGGTATTGTTTAAACAACACAGGACCCGGTGATGTCAGCTTAATAGCCAAAGCAATTAGCAAACATACAGGAGAAATCATCAGACAAATCAATGAACCAATTAGTAGATCTTCCAATCGCTTAACAAGCTGAGCGACGCCACTAATAGGTGAAACACTTAAATCAATGGAATAAAGTCCTGCAACCTCACTGACCCGATGGTTCAGCAGTTGCATATCAATTCCACCGAAATCAGGAATAAAACGTACTTCAACCGTATGGTTACGCAATACATACATAAAATCCCGGATATCGTTTGCACAAGCTATAGACATACATAGCCAGACCTCCTGCGCACCGGACTCAGTAATTCTTTCAGCTAATCTGGCCAGCTCATCTGTATTCAGTTTGCTCTTAATGCGCTGAATTCCAGCCAGAACATATCCTTCAGCCGGACTTCCGCGCATACTTTTGCCAACAGAGGTAATATTTTCCCCTGGACCAATAAGAAAAACTGATCGCGTTGCCAATCCTTTGATACGAATATGCCGAAGAAATAACTGAACAAGAACTCTGACACCAGCAGCGATGAAAAAAGAAAAAAACAGCGATAATCCAACCCATAAACGGGAATATCGGTACGAAGTGTGAGTAAAGTAAATAATTGAAGTCGCCAGCATAGCAACTATTAACCATACGATTAATAACCTGAATGCCAAAGTTGTTACTTTCTTTACCCGCCAACGCTGATAAGCTCCGAAGGCACTGTTCAACACTACAATTAATAGTGATAGCAATGCCATTGCCAATACAAACCGTTCCGACAAATTGAAATTATCAAAGCGCCACCAATAGGCCAAAAAACAACCACTGATCACAGCTAAAATATCAACCACGGGCATGATTAGCTGCGCCGGGTAACGCTCGGTGAGTCCTTTAAATTTCTGAGACATAGACTTTCTTTAACCCAAGGAAAACGCTCGATTTACTATTCAAGAATCTGTTCTAACAACAGAAGTCAGGAATAATTAACAATTATCCCAATCAGATAGCAATGCTTCATATTGCTGAAGGATCTGCTGCCACGTAAAACGAGATGAAAATATTTTCTGAGCAGATGATTGCAAATTCTCAACCAAATCCGATTCAGAACATAAACGCTCAATCGCCGCAGCACAACTATTAACATCAGAAAAATAGATGCCAGCATCACCAGCAACCCAGCGGTTAAAATGATTATCATGTGCCAGAATAGCATTACCAGCACCAAGCGCTTCAACCAATGAAGGGTTGGTACCTCCCACCCGATGACCGTGAATATAAGCTAACGCATAAAAACGCAATGCGGCCACTTTCTCGGCATCATAGATTGCACCAGGAAAGATCACCTCCGCACTAGCTGATGCCATTACTTTTTTATGATATTCATTTGATTCAGGTTTGTAATTGCCTAAAACAATCAGTTTCTTCCCTCTTGATCGACGGGAAAATGCTTCTACAGCTTCTAAAATAGAATTTTCAGGTTCCGCTCGGGCAATGAGAATCAGATATTGCCCTGGTTGCAAATTATAATCAGCCAATACAGCTTCATTTGCATCGGTAATATGACGGGCACCATAAGGAATCATAGTGATTTTTTCTCGCCGCACACGAGTTGCCAAATGATCTTCAATTCGGGGGTGATCTGCAACTAAATGACTACCAAACCAACAGCCTAACCGCTCATTAATCCAGAACCATGTTTTTGCTATTTTTCCCCATTTTTCACGACGCCATTCGATACCATCCATGTTGATGATATTTTTTCGGCGAAGAATCCAATGCAGAAAATTAAAAATAGCGGTGTTATAACCAAGTGTCAGTAATAAATCATCGTTTGTTAATGAATGCCATACCGTTTTCAGATCAAAAATAATGGTACCTAAAGCACCTTTGTTTTCAACTGGGACATGAATAAGACGGATGCCATTCCAAGTTGTTTCATGCCATTCACCTTCATCTTCCTGACAATAAACACTAACTTGCCAATCATGATCTTTAAGGTAAAGAGCAAGATATTCTGCAAAAGTCTCAAAACCACCGTGTGCAGCAGGAATACCACGAATACCCATTATTGATAATTTTTTTTTCATTTTGTATCACTTATGAATACTATAATAAATCAATGACAAATTCCTTAAAAACCCATACATACCGCAATCCTTATATAAACAATATATAAAATGCCTTGGTGAGTTTTCATTAAAATAACATTTTAAAGAACTAGCCAGTTTTGGTTCAAGATTATTCAAACAATTTGGGTGCAAACAATAGAAAGATAAAAACTGCTCTTTTATCATAGAAAAATATTTTTGTGATTTCCTATGTAATCCTTCTGTAAAAATCACATGTTTTATTTTTGAAAAACCACTGCCTGTAGACCCAATTGAGTTTCGCCCGTGTTGCCGATAAAGAATAGAAGCTTTGGGATTAAAAAATATCTCTCCATATGTCACTGCTAACAACGCTAACCACCAATCATGCATAATAATATTTTTTATACACTCTTTGCTGTTAGATGTTTTGAATACATCAACCAGTTCCTTATTGATAGCTGACGTGCAACCAACAACAAAATTTTGAAAAAGCAATCTACCTAAAGAGTTTTGTTTAACTGGATTATAATTTTCTCTAACCATAAAAGAATCAGATATAACATTTAGATTTTTATCAACAACTTTGAGATCTGTACAATACAGTTTTGGCTTGCCATCTTTATGGTTTTCAAAAAATGAAATAGCATCAATTATTTTATTCTGCAACCAAACATCATCTTGATCCGCAAACATATATACATCAGCTGAGATATTATTTATCATTTCTAAAAACGAACCAGCAGGCCCCAGATTCCCTTTCGAATCAGAATATAAAGAAACTCGCTTATCCTTCTCACAATATTCATGAATTATACCTAAAGTATTATCAGATGATCCATCATCTCTAATATAAAGAGAAAAATCACTATAGCCTTGATTTAATATTGAATTAATTTGTTCATTTATATATTCAGCCCCATTATAGGTTGACATCACAACTGCAATAATCACATCCGCCCCCAACATTTAACATCTGAAGAAATCCAAAAAGAAATATAAACAACTGAAGAACTTAAAATGAATAAGTATGGGTTGGTAAAACCAGACAAAAGCCACAAAACATAAAACAATGCTAAATAATTTTTATTTGGTATTTTACTGGATAGAATTAAGATAAGAATTCCACCTAAGCATGTAAGTATAAAAAATACACCAAGCAAACCAAATTGCATTAACAATGCAGCCCATTGTACTTCATACATGTATGTTTGATATTCACTCCTAATAAGTGTAGGAACAAAAGAGCCCATTCCATTACCCATAAAAATGCTTTTCGTCCAGTATGAAAACAACTCTAGTGTTTGCAATGATTTCATATCTAGAGAAGCTACATCACCACCTCTAGTGCTTACAATCTCATTAAACCAAGGCATTTGTAATAAGAGTAAAACAATCATAA
>CALMKU010000244.1 GCA_937866945.1 uncultured Tolumonas sp. | reverse complement strand
GGATGGCCATTTATCGCCGGCAGAGCTGGTTGCTCGTGCAGTTGAAAAAGGCGTGAATGTTCTGGCGTTGACCGATCACGATACGGTAGACGGTATTGCGTTCGCGCAGGCGGCGATTGATGCCGGTGCGTTACCCTTACATTTGCTCTCCGGTGTGGAAATATCCTGCACCTGGGATGCCATCGAAGTGCATGTTGTGGGTTTGCAGGTCGATACCCAAAGCCCGGCATTGTTAGCACTGCTGGAGAGTCAATCGCAGGCGCGGACAGCGCGTGGTGTCGAGTTAGGCAATCGTCTGGAAAAAAATAAGATCCCCGGTTGTTATGAAGGGGCTGTTGCGCTGGCTAACGGCGGCATGTTGACTCGTTCGCATTTTGCCCACTATCTGGTTGAGCAAAAGCATTGTAAGACCATGCAGAATGCTTTTGACCGTTATTTGTCGCGCGGTGCTCGTGCTTATGTGCCACATCATTGGGCCAGCATTGAAGAAGTTGTTACAGCTATTCATGCGGCAGGTGGTGTTGCTGTGTTAGCACATCCTGGCCGTTATAAACTTTCTACTAAGTGGCTGAAACGTCTTCTGGTATTATTTAAAGAAGCTGGTGGCGATGCCATCGAAGTGAGTTTATGTCAGCAAAGTCCGCATGAGCGGTCAACGCTGGGTCAGTATTGCCGCGATTACGGATTTATGGCATCGGTTGGCTCAGATTTTCATACACCGCTACCTTGGGTTGAGTTAGGTAAAAACTTGTGGCTCCCCAAGGATGTGACGCCCGTCTGGCATGTTTTTTCTGCATTTCCTGACGTCCCGCAAGGGGAGGAATTATGAGTCAATTTTTTGTTGTTCATCCGGTTAACCCACAGACGCGCTTGATCACTCAGGCAGTGGGTATTTTGCGTCAAGGTGGTGTTATCGTTTATCCCACCGACTCCGGTTATGCACTGGGTTGCATGATGGGTGAGAAGAGTGCGCTGGAAAAAATCTGCCGTATTCGTCAGTTGGAAGATGAGCATAATTTTACGTTGTTGTGTAATGATCTCTCGGAGTTGTCGGTATATGCCAAAATTGATAACACCGCATTCCGACTGATCAAAAATAATACACCCGGCGCCTATACTTTTATTCTGAAAGCGACCAAAGAAGTGCCACGTCGCCTGATGAACGAAAAAAAGAAAACGATCGGTATCCGTGTACCGACCAATAATATTGCCCAAGCGTTGTTAACCGAGTTGGGTGAGCCATTAATGTCCAGCACCTTGATCCTTCCTGGTCAGGTGTTGGCAGAAGCGGATCCGGAAGAGTTCCGTGGACAGCTGGAAAAAGTCGTTGATCTGATTATTGATGGCGGAACGCAAGGCGCACAGCCGACCACCGTTATCGATTTCTCGGATGATGAGCCTAAAGTAGTACGCTTCGGTGCCGGAGATCCGACACCGTTTGAATGATTGAGGCAAAGCATGAGCGAAAAACTGCAAAAAGTACTGGCTCGAGCGGGTGTTGGTTCCCGTCGTGAGATGGAGACAGTGATTAGTGAAGGCCGTGTCAGTGTGAACGGCAAAATAGCGACACTGGGCGATCGTGTAGACGCAAGCGCTGCGATCCGCGTTGATGGCCATCAAATTACCGTACCATCGGTAACCGATGTGATCTGTCGCGTGCTGGCTTATCACAAGCCAGAAGGCGAAGTGTGTACCCGTCATGATCCAGAAGGGCGCCCGACGGTGTTTGACCGTCTGCCGCGCATCAAAGATTCCCGCTGGGTTGCTGTGGGTCGTCTGGACGTGAATACATCGGGTTTGTTACTGTTCACCACTGATGGTGAATTGGCGAACCGTCTGATGCACCCAAGTCACGAAGTTGAGCGTGAATATGCGGTGCGTGTGTTCGGTGAAGTGACCGAAGGCATGTTGCAGAAATTACGTCATGGCGTGCAACTGGAAGATGGCCCGGCGAAGTTTGATAAAATTACTGCGGGTGGCGGTGAAGGTTTAAACCAGTGGTACAACGTGACCCTGTGTGAAGGCCGTAACCGTGAAGTTCGCCGTTTGTGGGAATCACTGGACGTGCAAGTTAGCCGTTTGATGCGTATCCGTTACGGTGACATCAAGCTGGATAAGACGTTGCCTCGCGGTGGTTGGGTTGAGTTACAACTGCCACAAGTAAATTACCTGCGGAAGATGGTAGGTTTGGTGCCGGAAGAGCGTAGCAAAGTATTCGCGGTAGAAGAGCGCCGTAGCGAGTTTAAACAGGCGGCGCAGATCCGCCGTGCCGTGCGTCGTCACCGTGAACGGACTATTTTGCAAGGTGAAGAAGTGGTTGGCGAAACACCAACAATTCCACGTCCTAAAACACCGCGTGCAGCAGCACCTGTGAAACATCAACGTGATGATGATGTGAGCTGGGAAAATGCGCGTAAGCGTCTTCGTGACGGCGATCCGCGCAAAAAAGCGGCTCCCAATGCGAATAATCGTCAGCGTATTACCCGTGCTGGTAAAACAGGTCGTTGATCATGAGCCAGACTAAACGTAAAGCTGTGGTGGTATTCAGTGGCGGACAGGATAGCACTACCTGTCTGTTATATGCCGTGCAGCAATATGATGAAGTGCATGCGATCACGTTTGATTATGGTCAGCGTCATGTGCAGGAAATTGAAGTTGCCTGTCAGATCGCGGCTGATTTAAATTTAGCCGCACACAAAGTGCTGGATGTCGGTCTGCTCAACGAGCTGGCCGTTTCTGCGCTGACGCGTGATGCGATCCCGGTCAGTAATGATCTACAGGAAAATGGCTTACCGAATACGTTTGTACCGGGCCGCAATATTCTGTTTCTGACCTTAGCAGCGATTTATGCCTATCAGGTGGGTGCTGACACCGTTATTACTGGTGTTTGTGAGACCGATTTTTCCGGTTATCCTGATTGCCGTGATGAGTTTGTTAAAGCGCTGAATCATGCGGTTAAGCTGGGCATGGAACGTGATGTTAAGTTTGAAACCCCACTGATGTGGCTTAACAAAGCGGAAACCTGGGCACTGGCTGATAAGATTGGTCGGCTCGATTATGTGCGTCAGAAAACCCTGACTTGCTATAACGGTGTGATTGGCGATGGTTGCGGTGAATGCCCGGCCTGCAAATTACGTGCGAAAGGTCTGCATGATTATCAGCAGGCGCCTGATGTGGTGATGGCAGCATTAGATAGCAAATTGAACTGATTATTTTTAATTTATCAGCATAATAGAAACCAGCTTTCTGCAAAGACTGCTGGTTTCTTCTTTTTCGGGCATTATGCTTTGTTATTGAATTTTTTTGAGTGAACAACATGCAGCAATTACAGGGTGAACAATTAGCAAACGAAATAGTTCAGCAGGTTTCCGGTTTAGTCAGCGGTGAACCAGATTTAATTGCTAACTTATCGAATGTCAGCGCGTTACTGAACCAATATTTACCCGATATCAACTGGGTCGGTTTTTACATCATGCGTGAGGGTGAATTAGTACTGGGGCCGTTTCAGGGCAAAGTCGCCTGCATCCGCATTCCTGTTGGGCGTGGCGTCTGCGGCACTGCTGCTGCGACACGAGAAACGCAGCGGATTGATGATGTGCATGCTTTCCCCGGTCATATCGCTTGTGATGGTGCCAGTAATTCAGAATTAGTGGTGCCGATCATCGTTAACGATAACGTCGTAGCGGTGCTGGATATTGATAGCCCGAAACACGCCCGTTTCACGCCGGAAGTACAGCAGGAAATGGAAGCCGTGGTGAACATGCTGGAAACGTTAAACTGGTAAAAATAAACAGGCCGGCATTGCTGTGCTGGCCTGTTTAGAGCTGAAACCCCTGACAAAATATCCAATCAGAAGTTTTCAGTCATGGTTATTGTTACTGTCGGGTCTACCTGAACCTCTTTCGGTGGCTCAACCACGGTTGGTGTGAATGAGCTGGAATTACCCGCCTCAGTTAATTCATCAGCAGATGCATTACAGACTAACGCCAGTTTGTAAGAGCCTGCTTCAACATAATTAAGCTGGTAGGTATACACATCGTCAGCGTTATCATCTGATACCATGGCAGTAAGAACTGGGCCATTATTGCTGCTATCGTAATCGACACCCTGATAATCGGTTACGGTGCTGTTATAGAGATAAACCCCTACATCACCATTAGCCAGCGCTGTTGCACCACAATTAGTATCGGTAGTGGCAACAGAACCGGAAATAGTACTGAGTACATCCACATCCAGCAGCTCTACGCCGTTAGGTTTCAGCTTGTAATAGTTGCCATGACCAGGCAATACCATCGCATGGCGCAGGTTAAATTCGACCTGATAATCCAACACTCCATTGACCGGTGCGGTAAACGAATGCAGTTTCACCTCACTGCTGGGTACTTCTAAAGGAAGGATATTATCGCTGTCATCTTTGACATACGATGCCGGAAAGGTTGCATCAGTTCCGGTGGTTTGTGTGAGATAAGAGGTGCGTCCGTCTTCAATTTGCAGGCGTAACTGTTCATATGTGCCACTAGGTATGATGACATCACTCAGCAACGCGTGTTTAACACCATTCTGGTATTTCAGTAAGTCGAGATAAAAGAACGTAGGGTTACCGCTCGTATCCGTTGGAATGGCATACCCGTCAGGTAAACAACCGTCACTGTTGGTTGTTCTGAGCAGCGCTAACGGCCCCCACCCAGTCACTGAATTCAGGTTAATACGACTGACCGCGATACAAACCTGTTGTACGCTATCGACGGGAGCGTCTGAAATAGCCAGACTTAGCTGAGTTGTTCCTGAGTCAGATGACCCACTACCGCCACCACAGCCTGCCAGCAGCAGTAACAGAGTAAAAGCATAACCAGATTGAAGTTTCATTATTAACAACTCCCAGTTGAAACGTTCTTAATAATTGTAGTTTGTTTTTTAACCAAAACTTACATTTAGGCGGGAAAGGAAGACGAATAACAAATCAAAGTTGCTCGTATTATCTGCAATTTGTCAGGCGAGATCTGTCATGATTATGTCATTGTCACAGATTAGTGTTTAAGAAAGCAGACTATTCACTGATACTGGTCGGAAGGAAAACAATGAAAAAAGCGGGTCTTATCATGGCGTTTTCAGGTTCGTTGTCACTTTTTTCTGCTTCGGCAGTTGAAGTCGAACGTTACACTATTGAATTACCAGCAGAAGCGCAGATCCCCTATCAGGGGCTGTATGCTAAAGAGTTTCCGCAGGGTATTCCAACCGGTTTAGGCTCTGGTCTGGCTTTTGCCGGCAAACAAGCCGATGGCAGTTTATTGTTTTACTCCTTAACGGATCGTGGCCCGAATGGCGATGCACCGTTATGGCTGGATGGCGAAAAAACGTCACCTACTAAAATATTTCTGGCACCACAGTTCACGCCGAAAATGATGCAAGTGCGTATTGCGGATGGAAAGGCGGTAGCCAGCCATGCGATTGCACTGAACGATCAGCAAGGTCAGATCAACGGATTACCACTGCCAGCCGGGTTGATTGGTTCCACCAGTGAAACCGCATTAAGTGATGCGCTTAAGCCGGTTGCAGAACACAGTGAGCGTGGGCTGGATACGGAAGGGTTGGTTTCTGATGGGCAAGATGGATTTTGGCTGTGCGATGAATATGGCCCCTTTCTGATCCATGTCGATGCGAAAGGAAAAATTCTGGCGAAATTCGGGCCGAGTGCAGATGAAAATGAAAAGGCAATCGCATCTGGTTTGCCTAATATTCTGAAATGGCGTCAGCCCAATCGCGGTTTTGAAGGCATTGCGCGGTTACCGTCCGGCAAGATCATTGCGGCTGTTCAAAGCACGCTGGATGTCGATGGTAGAACAGCCAAGAAGGCTTCCTTCATTCGGTTGCTGGAATTAGACCCGGTAACCGGTATTACCCGTATGTTTGCTTACCCTTATGATCTGGATGTTTATAAAAAGAATTCAGATGCCAAAATCGGTGATCTGGTAGCGCTCGACGATCAGCGCTTACTTATCATCGAACAAGGGAAAGACGCCGACAAAAACATGCGTAATCTCGTGTATATGATTGATCTGAAGCAGGCGACAGATCTGAGTGATAAACAGTTTGATAATAAGGCGTTGGAGTTTGCCCCAGACCGTGCGGCGTTGGAAAAGCAAGGGATTCGACTGGTTGCTAAGCAATTGGTGCTGGATTTACGCGCGCATGGTTGGCATGCAGAAAAAGCCGAAGGGCTAACTTTGGTTGATAAGCAAACCATTGCGGTAACCAGTGATAATGATTTTGGCCTGACTGTTAAAGTGAAAGATAAAGAAGGCGATGCCAAATCGCCGGATGATTATGCTATTGATCAAATGGGACAGGTTTATTTGGAAGATAAACCCGTCAAAACGCATTTTGCTATCAAAGCCGCTGAAGGTGATGACGCAAAATCGCAGTTATGGTTGTTTAAATTAGATAAACCACTGAAATAAAATTCATCATAGGAATACAGTAAGCCCCTTAATTTAA
>CALMKU010000243.1 GCA_937866945.1 uncultured Tolumonas sp. | reverse complement strand
GGCCATTTTTCTATCTGAAATAACGAGTTATCGCTTAAGATCCTGTCTATGAGTGCGCGCTCGTTAATATATTGTGATAGGACAATTATCGGCAGTTATTCTTAATTAATTGTCTGTGATGCAGATAACGGATCATGCAGTTTTTTTATAGAGAATATGGCGACATTCAAATAAAAGCCCGATCAGCGGCAGAGTGTTTACGACCGGTAGCGATGGAGATAAAGTAAGCAGATTCGCTCCCATTTGTGCCTCAGCAAAGGTTCGGTATGTATACTTTATTCTATGCCCCCACGCCCAATGGTAAAAAAATCACCCTGATGCTGGAAGCCCTGAATGTGTCATATCAGGTCATTCCCATCAACATCCGCAAAGGCGATCAATTCCTGCCCAGTTTTCTGGCTATTTCGCCGAATAATCGTATTCCAGCCCTGATCGATAACGATAATGGCATGACCATTTTTGAATCTGGAGCCATTCTGACCTATCTGGCAGAAAAACACGGCCAGTTTCTGCCCGCGCAAGGCTCTGAGCGCTATGCGGTGCTGCAGTGGTTATATTGGCAGATGGGGGGACTCGGGCCAATGGCCGGACAAAATCACCACTTCAACCACTATGCACCGGAAGTGGTGCCTTATGGCATCAAACGGTATACCGAAGAAACCGCGCGATTGTATGGTGTGCTGAACAATCAATTGGCCGCAAACTGCTTTGTAGCCGGTGACAACTACTCGATTGCAGATATGGCGATTTATCCGTGGGTAACGTTACATGAGCATCAGAAACAAGATCTCAGCCAGTTTCCGCATATTGCCCGCTATCTGCAAACCATGGCAGCACGAGATGATGTGCAGCGAGGGATGCACAAATATGCCGATTTCGACTGGGAAACCAGCCTGACCGAACCGCAGTTACAGGGGTTGTTACAACAAAACCGGCCAAACTGAGCGGTTCCTGGCAGGCTGAAGAATTATTCAGCCTGCACATTGATATCTTAATGCGCCTTTTTATTTCGCCCCGTCATCGACATGACGACCGGGCGATTCATCGGCGGCCATTGCTGGCGTAACAATGCATCTACACGTTCCGCCCGCGCATATAACCAACCCTGATGTCGCCAGACCCCGTGGCGCAGCAACCATTCTGCTTGCTGATGCGTTTCAACCCCTTCCGCAATAATGTCGATATCCAGACTCTGCGATAGCTGAATAATGGCTTCTAAAACCGGCGCATTCACCGAACCAGTGCCAATGGTTGCCACAAACGAGCGATCCACCTTCAGGGTATTCACTGGCAGCGTTTGCAAATAACCCAGACTGGAATATCCGGTGCCAAAATCATCAATGGCAATCGCAATTTTCTGTTGTCGCAACTGCTGTAACGTCGCCAGAATGACCGGGTTATTGTGCTCCATAATCTCTGACTCGGTGATCTCCACGTGCAGCCCCGGTAAGTGGCGTTTGTGGTGCAGTAAATGGCTGATAAAAGCAGAAGAGTTGAGATGCTGAGCAGAAACATTCAAGGACAAATACAGTTTTGGATATAGCGCCAGCAGCGGCTCCAACTCCTGCTCTGCCTGTTCCATCTGTAACACCGTCAACGGCACAATCACTCCGGTGCTTTCCGTCATCGGAATAAATTCCGCCGGATTGATCAGGCCGGCAACCGGATGTTGCCAGCGCATCAGCACCTCCACCCCCATCAGCGAACCGTCACGCGCATCAACGATCGGCTGATAGACATTAAAGAATTGCCGCTGCCGCATCGCCACCAACAATTGACGTTTCGGATCAGTCGCCTTTTGACGCAAGAAGATAAATAACAGCGTCAGCAACAGTTGTAACACCAGTGCCAGTAACCACCATTGCCAACCGGGCAGATAAATGCCTTGATAGAGCGTCTGCGTATCCACACCGATCATCAGCACTAATTGCGGCAATGATACAAACGGCCGGGCATACCAGTATTGCGACTGCAGATTATCACCGCGCGCTTCCAGTTGTTGTGGTGTTGTGAGAGGAAAAAGTGGTTTAGTCAAATTAACTGGTAGCGAATAGCGGCCATTTAATGCCAGCGGCACACCACTTTGCGCATCAATAAACCCCATAAACTGATAATGGAATGCCAGACTCGCCATGCTGTCGCGTAACGCCTGCATTGGTAAAAAAGCAGTATTTTCATAACCATCCCGCGCGACACGGCCAATATGCAGCCCGACTTGATTTAGCAGGCTATCCATCACCGGTGCCCGGACATGAATACGGGTCATGGCCGGATAACGGGGAACACGGTATCGCTCTATCGAGGTTTGCCAGCTAGAGCAAACCAATTGACCATCGGGAGCAAACAAAGAGAATTCGGTGACCTGAGATAATCCGGCATGATGATAATGGAATTTTCGCTGCACATAAGCCGAGCAATTACGCGGTAATGATTCCATCTCGATCAAGGCGGCAACAATGTGCAGTACCGACTGTTCAAAATAGCGCGCCAGTTGATCAACCTGTAACCGCACTTCATCCTGCCGCTGTGTTTTCGCCTCCAGCAACATGGTTGGATAACCAACACTCAGCAACAGCAGCATGACGACTGATGCTGAGATAAACGGGGACACCAGCCTGCGCAGGCGGGTTTTCCAATTCATGTAATCGCTCCGTGCAACTCAAGGTCACGTTAAAAGCATAATCGGAATCGGTTGCCCCGGCAGAGATATTACAACTTAACCACAGGGCGTATCACCCGCGACCGGCAAACGCAGATGTTGCTGCAAAAAATCAGCGAACGGCAGGTGATCATCCGCTTCCAGCTCCTGCTGCCTGAGCAGTGAAGCCTGCGCTTCATCGGTAAAATAATTCGCTTCCCAATATTGCAACGGTGCGTCACGTAACTGCTGACGGAAAAGCTCCGCCTGCTGACGACCAAACTCTGCACTATCGAGATTATTCTGTAACAGATGTGTTAACAACTGTGCTGATAAGGTTTTATCCGGATCAGCCAATTTCTCGCGCTGCGCTTGCAGTGCCA
>CALMKU010000242.1 GCA_937866945.1 uncultured Tolumonas sp. | reverse complement strand
GGCTAATGTGTTATAATAACCGTCCAAGATCATACCGTTAATTTGTATGTCGGCCACCGACCCTGAATCTTTGGGGTAAGCAATTCTGCTGGCGGATTCTCCTTGTGTTATCTCCATTTCTTATTGCCGCGCATCTGTGGCGATCCCTCCATAATCTATTGATTTTCTGACGTTCGATCGATCATTGAAGGTTTATTGTCTCCACTGTATTTTCTGTTGGGCGTGGTTTCCTTTTAGTGTTTGAAACGATGTCGATCATCTGAGGTCTTACAACATGATCGCATATCTTATTTTAGTACACCGTTACCCGAACCAGTTCAAACGACTCTTCAAAGCGATTTATCATCCATCCAATCATTACATGATCCATGTCGATAAGCGTTCTGGTTCCGAGTTACAGACAGAAATAAGCGATTTTCTGGCGGAATATCCGAATGCGTCGATGTTAAAAAGTGAAAAAGCACTGTGGGGTGGATACAGTCTGGTTGATGCTGAATTACGTGGGATGAACGAGTTATTAAATATGGGGTTGGAATGGAAATTCTTTATCAATCTCAGTGCGCAAGATTTCCCGCTCAAGTCGCAGATACACATCCATAATTATCTGAATCAGCATATTGGTACAGACTTTTTGAAGGTGGCTAATCAGGCAGAAATTCGACCGGATACTATGCATCGCTTAGAAGAATTCGTGACGGAAACAGATAATGAAATTATCAGTGAACCCGTTCAAAAACGGGCATTTCTTAAAGGTGTGACGCCTTACATCGGTAATCAGTGGATGATCCTGAGCCGTAAATTTTGTGAGTTTATCTCTCGTAGCCCGGAAGTGGATCGTTTCCGCGATTTTTATCGCAACACCCTGATTGCCGACGAAGGTTTCTTCCAAACCGTGATCATGAACACCAGCTATAAAGCAGCGATTGTGAATGATGATAAACGAGCGATTGACTGGATACCGATGGGCACTATCAAGTTGCGTCCACGCGATTTTACGGCTGACGATGCTGAATTCTTGAAGAATAGCGACGACTTATTTGCACGTAAATTTGACGAAACCGTAGATCAGAATATTTTAACTATTCTTGAAGAACATCTGGTTCAGTCATCGGCGACGCCGGCAAAACTGATTGCGCCGCAGAGAGCTAAATCTCCAACCGGTGTTGCTGCCAATGCGATGATAGAAGCATTAGCTGAATAATCGATCAGGCAGTATGCAAAAAGCCCGGATGAAATAAATCATTCGGGCTTTTTAATGTCTCTTTTCTAAGGCGGGGTTACACCAATCGGATGCCACCATCTTCAATGGTGATCAGCCCTTGTTTAAACAGACCGCCAATGGCTTTCTTAAATGTACCCTTGCTCATGCTGAATTGAGAGTAAATCAGCTCAGGTGAGCTTTTGTCGCCGACAGGCAGGAAGCCACCTTGTTTTTGCAGACGTGCCAGTATTTTTTCACCCGCTTCATCTTTACGTGCTAATCCTGGTTTATTCAGGGTAACGTCCAGCTTGCCATCTTCATGAATTTTTTTGATATAGCCTTTGGTGCGTTGACCGATTTTAATGGTCGTGAAAATTTCGTTGTAGAAAATCAGGCCCCAGAATTTTTTATTCACGATCACTTTATAACCGAGATCGGTTTGTTCGCAGATCAGCAAATCAACCTCTTCCCACGGTTCATACTGAGGCATTTCAATGCTTAGGTAATGATCGAGGCGACTGGTGGCGGTCGGGCGGCTTTCGCGATCGAGATAAACATAGACTACGTAGGTATGGCCGGTTTGCATTGGTTTGGCTTGTTCATTGGCGGGCACAAACAGGTCTTTCTTCAAACCCCAATCGAGGAAGGCACCAATGCGGCTGGCGGAGATCACCTTCAGTCCGGCAAATTCGCCGACTTGGGCTAACGGTTTATCGACGCTGATAACTAATTCACTATCGCCGTCAAGATAAGGGAATACGGCCAGCGTACTGCCGACCTTAATTGCTTCCGGCAACTGGCTTTGTGGCACAAACACTTGGCCTAAATCATCTGCATCCAACCAGGCGCCTTTTTCATCGAGTTTAATAATGGGGAGGGAATTCATGCGGCCAAGTTGGATCATAGTGTTGTTCTCTTCGACAAAATTACATAACAAATAAAACGGAATGATAGCACTTCAAACTAGGCGTCGGGGATTTTTACGATACAGGATGCATCTCACTTGTGTAATCGATTACATATGAAGAGGCTGATTTATGGTATTTCTTTGGCCATTAATGATGTTCATCTGGGAATAAACGATACGAATAAGTGAGATAATTTACTGTTCTGACAAGAAAAGCAG
>CALMKU010000241.1 GCA_937866945.1 uncultured Tolumonas sp. | reverse complement strand
ACATTGAATCCTCGTAATTACCACCAAAAAAATCTGCTGGATCATGCCGGATTTCCGCTGTTGTGTAAAGTTCAGTCACTGGTAATGGTGTATTTTTCCCAGACTTTATTTTTTAAGCGCTCATGTGGCAGGTAACTGGATTTGTAATTCATCTTCCGACAGTTATCGACCTGATAGCCGAGATAGAGGTAAGTCCTTCCCATTCGTATGGTTAATTGCAGCTGCGTCAAAATGGCAAAGGTACCTAATGAATAAGCCTCAAAATCAGGATCATAGAAGGTATACATGGCACTTAAACTGTGCGGCAGAATATCCGTCACCGCGACCGCAATTAATTTGTCGCCCTCATAAAACTCAAGAAAAAACGGTTCCAGCCAGTTGCAGAGCAAAAATTGTTTGTATTGACTGTAACTGGGCGGGTACATGCTGCCATCGGCATGCCGCTGGTGGATATATCGCTCATACAGCGCGTAATAAACAGGTTTATCCTGATTACTCAGCTGCCAGGTGATATTCCGGTTTTTGTTGATTATCCGGCGTTGGTGGCGGCTGGGCTTAAACTCACTGGCCTCGATACGTAACGAATTACAGGCAGAACATTGCGCACAATGCGGGCGATAAACGTCATTTCCGCTCCGCCGGAAACCTGCTTGCAGCAGCGATTCATAACCCTCAGCAGTACGATAGTTTTCATCCATCAGCACAATGAGCTGTTCATATTGCTCTGGCAGATAGCTGCAGGTATGTGCTGGTGTTATCCCAACCCGCAAAGGCGTCGAATTCATAACGTTACTACCTGTGGTTGCCAGCATTCATCGGGGAATGATTGTTCACGCAATAGCGCTAACTGGTGTAAAAAATCAGCGCGCGGCCATTCTTGCACGCCCATGGTGACCAGATATTCATTTTGCATCTGACAATCTATCAACGGCGCATCATAGCGGGTGAGATGACGACATAATGCAACCAAGGCCATTTTGGACGCATCAGGCCGGTGGTGGAACATCGATTCACCACAAAACAGTTTACCAATGCTGATGCCATACAAACCACCAACCAACTGTTCGTTATCCCATACTTCGATGGAATGCGCCTGTTTCATCTCATGCAATATTGCATACGACTGCATAAATTCGCTGGTGATCCATGTGTCTTCGGAATACCGGCGCGGAGCTGCGCATTCCGTTACCACCTGCATAAAGGCCTGATTCACGGTAAAACGCAGTGAGGTCTTATTCAGTGCTTTTTTGAGTGAACGGCTGATATGGAGTTGATCGGTGGGTAATACACCGCGCGGATCAGGCGACCACCACAGAATAGGCTGGTATGCGTTATACCAAGGGAATATGCCGTTATAATAGGCGGTTAATAATCGGGAGGGTGACAGGTCACCACCAATGGCTAACAGCCCATTCGGTTCCTCTAATGCTTCTTCCGGTGAAGGAAAATAGAGTGTGGAGTCCAATTCTGTCAGATAACTCGTCATTAACTGCATTCGTTTTTAAGATGCGTTCATTTGATAATAACCAGCGTGGCCGGTTTTGTCATGGCGTGATCTCGCAGCAATAAAAAATGCCGCATTCCGCGGCATTTTTATCAGACCAGAAAACGTTATTTCGCCAGACTGTCGAGGTAACGTTCCGCATCAAGTGCCGCCATACAACCAGTACCGGCAGAGGTGATCGCTTGACGGTAGATATGATCGGCAACATCACCGGCAGCAAAGACACCCTCAATGCTGGTTTGCGTTGCAAAACCGTCACTGCCGCCTTTCACTTTCAGGTAGCCGTTTTGCATGGCTAACTGACCATCAAAAATAGCCGTATTCGGGCTGTGGCCGATGGCGATGAAGGCGCCCATCACTTCGATATCTTCCAGTGAGTCGTCTTTGGTGCTGCGTAGGCGAACACCGGTCACACCCATTTCGTCACCCAATACTTCTTCCAGGGTGCGGTCGAGATGCAACTTGATAATCCCTTGTTCCACTTTGTCATACAGACGTTTGATCAGAATTTTTTCTGAGCGGAAGCTGTCACGACGGTGGATCAAATGCACTTCTGAGGCGATGTTAGCCAGATAAAGCGCTTCTTCAACCGCGGTGTTACCGCCACCGACGACTGCAACTTTCTGTCCACGATAGAAAAAGCCATCACAAGTGGCACAGGCAGACACTCCGCGGCCTTTGAATGCTTCTTCGGAGTCCAGCCCCAGATAACGTGCGGAAGCGCCTGTCGCAATGATCAGGGCGTCACAGGTGTAAGTGCCGTTATCGCCTGTCAGGGTAAATGGTTTTTGTTGCAGATCGACGGCATTGATATGATCGAACAGGATCTTGGTGTCAAAATGTTCCGCATGCGCTTTCATGCGATCCATTAATGCCGGGCCGGTTAAGCCTTCAGCATCGCCAGGCCAGTTTTCCACTTCAGTAGTGGTGGTTAGCTGGCCACCTTGCTGCATACCGGTGATTAATACAGGTTCCAGATTTGCTCGCGCAGCATAAACGGCAGCGGTGTAACCGGCTGGGCCTGATCCGAGAATTAGCAGCTTACTGTGTTTTGCCTGGGTCATGGTGGCATCCTTTTATGAATATTGACGAGATAATAGGAAATGATACCGATGGGGTAAAGCAGGAGAAACCGATTACTCCAATCGGTTTTATCTATTAAATACTAATTATATATAAGCAGCGGAAAAATGAGCAGAAAAAATACAATTTATCTGCTCATTGAGCTATTCGGCCTGCGTTTATGCGTTCAGGCTTGGTCCGCACTCAGTGCCTGTTCGGCAGAAATTGTTGGTAATCCATGAGCTTGCCCCACTTCTGCGCAGGTTAATTGTCCTTTAAAAACATTCAATCCTTTACGCAGATGTTTATCGTTGTTCAATGCAACGACATAACCTTGTTCCGCCAGTTTGATAATAAAAGGCAGCGTAGCGTTATTTAATGCCTGTGTTGCGGTGCGGGCCACGGCTCCGGGCATGTTGGCAACACAGTAATGCACCACCTCATCCACAATATAAGTTGGGTTACTGTGTGTTGTTGCATGTGAGGTTTCAGCGCAGCCGCCTTGATCGATCGCCACATCTACAATGGCAGATCCGGCTTTCATCTGTTTCACCATTGCTGCAGTAATGAGTTTAGGCGCGGCCGCACCCGGTAATAAAATACCACCAATGACCAGATCAGCGTCTAAAATCGCATGTTCGATAGTTTCCGCCGTGGAATAAATCAGTTTGGCGGCACCTTTGAATTCACTGTCTAGTTTTCGCAGTGTATCGGTGTTTTTATCCAGCACCGTCACATCGGCACGCATCCCAATGGCAATACGTGCGGCATTCGAGCCAACAACACCGCCACCTAAAATGACCACTTTAGCTGGCGCGACACCGGGTACGCCACCTAATAAGACGCCGGC
Source organism: uncultured Tolumonas sp. (assembly GCA_937866945.1). Lineage (GTDB taxonomy): Bacteria > Pseudomonadota > Gammaproteobacteria > Enterobacterales > Aeromonadaceae > Tolumonas. Next base: position 696 of record CALMKU010000241.1, on the reverse strand, counting down.
ACCACCGTGTGATTTTTCTAAGGCAGTAGCTCCGGCTTGAATAGCCATCCTACCCGCCACTTCTGACATCGGTGCGAGCAAAGGAAGGCCACCTCTATCGTCGGTAACTGTTTCATAGGCAATACAGATAGCGCCACTTTTCAGCAGATCCTGCGTTTGGGGAAGATCGGGCGCCAGATGTAAATAAGTGAATAAAATTTGCCCCGGACGTAGCAGTGCACGTTCGGCAGTTTGCAATTCTTTTACTTTGACAATCATCTCCGCGGCGGCAAAAACATGGTGTGCATCGCCGACAATATCCGCACCAGCCGCGGTATAGCGCTCATTTGTATAGCCAATCGCCTTACCGGCATCAGTTTCTACTAGTACAGTGTGGCCTCTGGCGGTCAATTCGCGTACACTAGCTGGTGTCATACCTATGCGATATTCATGGATTTTTATTTCCTTTGGGACTCCGATTATCATACTGGTTTTTCCTTTTAAAATCAGACGATTATTCTGTTTGTCAAATAAGGGGGTAATAAGGAATTGTTAACATAGTATGGTTATGTTCTTGTAAAAGTTTAGTTTGTTCATTATAAAACAAATAGTGATTATCACTGTGTTTCATATCTAAGGTGGAAGGAAATGCTGGAAGAACAGATCAGACTCAGGGATTTGGATCGTATAGATAGAAACATCCTGAATGAACTGCAA
>CALMKU010000240.1 GCA_937866945.1 uncultured Tolumonas sp. | reverse complement strand
CCAACACGAATACCTTTCACACCCAGTGACAACAATGTCAGCAGGATCACAATTGCTTTTTGTTCAAACCAAGACAGTACCAGAGACAGCGGCAGATCGTTCACGCCACATTCAAAGGCATCAGCCAGCGCTAGCGCTAACTGAATGGCAGAATAAGCATCGTTACACTGACCCACATCCAGCATACGAGGAATACCGTTGATATCACCGAATTCCAGATCGTTGAATTTGAATTTACCGCACGCCAGCGTCAGGATCAGGCTGTCTTGTGGCACGGCTTTCGCCATTTCAGTGTAATAACCGCGTTCTTGTTTATCGCCGTCACAACCGCCGATCAGGAAGAAGTGTTTGATATTGCCAGCTTTAACTTGATCGATCACCGCAGGTGCGGCAGCCATCAGCGCATTACGGGCAAAACCAGTCATGGTGTAATGTGGAATTTCATCGTATGGGAAACCTTCCAGTGACTGCGCTTTTTCAATTACAGTGCTGAAATCATCACCTTCGATGTGAGTCACACCTGGCCAGCCGACGATACTACGAGTAAAGATACGGTCGGTGTATTTACCCACGTTTGGGTTGATGATGCAGTTAGAAGTCATCACCACCGCACCAGGGAAGGCGGCGAACTCTTTTTGCTGATTCTGCCAAGCGGAACCGTAGTTACCAACTAGATGCGGGTATTTTTTGAAAGCTGGGTAAGCATGCGCTGGCAGCATTTCGCCATGCGTGAAAACGTTGATGCCTTTGCCTTCGGTTTGTTGCAGGATTTTTTCCAGATCGTGCAAATCGTGGCCGGAAACCAAAATCGCTTTCCCTGCTACCGGCTTCATATTTACTTTAGTCGGTTCAGGGTGGCCGAAAGTTTCCGTTTCACCTTTATCCAGCATCGCCATGACTTTGAAATTCATCTGACCGATCTGCATAGCGCAATCAATCAATGGCTGCATTTCAGTTGGTTCAGTGCCCAGGAAGGTCATGATCTGATGATATTCCGCACCAACAGCATTATCCTGTTGACCCAAAACACGAGCATGTTCCATATAGGCTGCAGCCCCTTTCAGGCCATACAGACACAGCAGTCGCAGGCCCAGAATATCTTCACCAATTTCTTTATGGTCTCGATTTACTGCCGCATTCGGTGCCCAAGTCAGTAATTCTGCTTTGTCGGCAGTCAGGATCAACGCCGCCGGGCCAGTCGCCACTTCTGGTGTTTTACCCGCTAACAAGCAAGCTGCTTCGTAACGAGATTTCAGTGAATCACGGTTTTGCTGTGCGTCATTGATGAACTCGATGATACGAACGGCATCGAAATTCACATTGGTGAGTGTCGCGAACAGAGCCTGACAAACATAGGCATCAATCGCTTGGTCAACGATACCGACTGAGCGTGCTTTTAATGCGTAATCAGAAACGCCCTGCAGCAGGTAAATCAGCACGTCTTGCAGATCGGAGACTTCAGCAGTTTTACCGCACATGCCCATAGTGTAGCTGCAACCTTTAGCTACAGGGGTAGAGATGGTCTGTTCACATTGAATACAAAACATTAGGACGTTCCTTGATTCGATTACCAGATATTGAACTATCTATATCAAGGGTTGTGCCAATATTTATTGTATTGATTTATAAGGATTTAATTGTAAGTTGATAACTGTGCAGTTAAAAAGACCCAGAGCAAATGCCGGGTCTTTTTAACTTAATGAGTCTTTTTGACTAAGAATTATTTGCCAAGTAGTGACACTGGGTTGACGGGTTTTCCGGCCCGACGGATCTCAAAATAAAGTCCGGTCGCGCCCGTGTTGCCGCTGTGACCAACACTAGCGACAACGTCACCAGCTTTGACCCGCTGACCGACTTGTTTATTCAAGCTTTGATTATTGCCATATAAACTGAGATAACCGCGGCCATGATCGATAACTAATACGTTACCAAAGCCATCCAGCCAATCGGCATACACCACATCACCGCTACCTGCGGCTTTGACCGGAGCACCCTGACCGGCTTGGATCAATATCCCTTTCCATGCCACTTCACCAGAGCGGTTTTCACCATATTTACGGAGCACGGTTCCACGGATTGGCCAGCTCATGCGACCGGATTTACCCAGCCCTTTTAAATCAGTTTCAGCCAGTTTAGCCGCCGCTTTACGTTCTGCTGCCGCCTGTGATTTACCCTCTTTTTTCGCTTTGGCACGAGCCAATGCTAAGGCTTCTTTTTTCTTGCGGGCGCGTTCGGCTTCCAACTGTTTACGTTGTTCTTCGATCTTCTGTAACATGGCTTTTTCTGCCAGTTGCAGTTTATCCAGTTGTTGTTGATCCGACTGCAAGGAGCTGTTCAGCTCTTTGGCGGTCAGTTCGCGCTGTTGTTGTTTTTGTTGCAGTGTCAGTTGGTCTTGGCGCTGGTTATCAATTAAGCCGCGCAATTCCTGGCTGCTTTCATTGGTTTCCTGTTTATTGCGCAACAACTCGGCTTTGGTGGCATCCAGTCGTTTTAAAACCTTCAGTCGTGCCTGATTCATATAACCGTAATAAGCGAGAGTGCGATCAACAGCTGCCGGATCTTGCTGATTCAACAACAACTTCAAATAATCGTGCTGCCCCATGCGATAGGCTTCATCAAACTGTTCGGTCAGCAGGCGTTCCTGTTGCCGCGATTGCGCTTCCAGCTTAGTCCGTTGCGCTTCTAAGCGTTGCAGTTTGCTACGCACTTTACTGAGCTGATTTTGCGAGGTTTGTAACTTCTGATTAGCCGCGGCAATCGCATCTTCATCGGCTTTAAGTTGTTGTTGCAGCGAAGCCAGATCTTTTTTCTGAACCTTAATAGCTTGCTGTTTTTGCTGGATTTGTTCTCGAACACTCGATAGCGACGAGTTGACGTTTTTTGACTCTTCCGCCTGTATGATGGCGCTAAAAAAAAACGCGCCGACCAACAGGCCGACGCGATTGTATTTCATAGGAAACAACTGCTCTGCCC
>CALMKU010000239.1 GCA_937866945.1 uncultured Tolumonas sp. | reverse complement strand
TTTCTGGTGATAGCCGGAAGGTTGTGGTAATTTCGCCGGCCGCGATAAACGAGGATGATTTGCTATGTACGCTGGCCTGGACTTTGGAACATCAAACTCAGCATTAGGTATCTGGGAAGACAACCAGCCTAAACTGCTAACACTGGATAACGGCAGCCGCTTTATCTCCTCGACGGTATATATCGGTAAATCGCAACAATTCATGCAATTGCGCCCACAAGATCAAACTCTGGCCCACGCAATGAGTGGTGACGGCGAAAAGATCTTCGGTAACGATGCGATCACCAAATTTCTGGAATCACCGGAAGATGGTTTCTTCGTAAAATCGCCTAAATCGTTCTTAGGTGCGCGTCTCAAACCACAGCAGTTGCTGACCTATGAAAAAATTGTTCGTCTGATGATGAGCAATATCAAACGTTTGGGCGAAGCACAGACAGCGCAACCGATTGAATCAATCGTGATTGGTAAACCTGTTAAATTTCATGGCACACAAGGTGAACAAGGCAATCAGCAGGCGGTGCAAGTACTGACTTCCGCCGCCACCGACGCCGGTTTTAAACGCATCGAATTTCAGTTTGAACCGATTGCAGCGGCACTCGATTACGAACGTTCGCTGAATGAAAACCTGACCGCACTGATTGTCGACATCGGTGGTGGTACGACTGACTGTTCGATGATCAAAGTTGGCCCGGCCTATCGTGAACTGACCGACCGCAACGAATCGATCTTAGGTTATTCCGGTGACCGTATCGGTGGTCTTGATCTGGATATCAAACTAGCGTTTCGCCAATTAGCACCGCTGTTTGGTAAAGATGAACTGCTGAAAACCGGTTTGCCTACACCAGCGAATATCTTCTGGAATGCGGTTTGTATTAACAACGTCGATGCACAAACCACTTTCTATTCTGCCGTGAATGGTCGTGAAATTCATAAGCTGCTACGCGACGCTCGCCCTGATTCGGTGCTCGATCGTCTGCTGCATATCTATGAAAGCATGCTCAGTTACCACATCAGCCAGAGTGCGGAAGCCGCAAAAATTGCCTTATCATCAACCGAAGTCACTTCCGTTGATATGGCTTATCTCGAAGCAGGTTTACGCACCGACATCAACCGTGAGCAATTACAGACGGCAATCAGTAATGAGCTGAATAAATTCATCAGTTTGATGAAGGAAGTTGAACAGCAAGCCCAGGTTGCACCGGATGTTATCTACGTGACCGGTGGTACTGCGCGCTCGCCTATCGTTGATGCGTATATTCGTGCCGCCTACCCAGACGCAAGAATTATATTTGGTGATCTGTTTGGTAGTGTGGCGTCAGGTTTAACTACTTGGGCACACCGAATTTTTAGTTAAAGTACGCGGCTTACCGCCAATACTGAGAATGTCAGCGATGCACCCAGCGCAGCCATAATTAAGGGTAACTTTTCTTTTGGCACAGACGCGGATGCATCGACATTCCAGATTGAGCGGTAACTAGCCAGTAAGCACAGCACCGCCATCACACTCAGCACCAGCGCAGGCATAACGTCCGATAAGCTATTTGGCCAGCTATCCGCAAACAACAGATACAGCAACGCACATCCAGCCACAAACACGTTTCCGAATAACGACATGATCCAGAGCTTTTTACTCTCGGCAGCCGACAGTGACTGCGCTAGCTTTTGCTCTTTAACCCAGTTCAGCAATTCATTGTTTTGAATACGAACTTGTCGCTTTATGACCAGATAGTAGCCGAAATCCATTTGTGATTTTTTAATGATCTGATAACGAATCGATTTAATAAAACGGATCGCTTCTTTTTTATCATTGGTTTCAAAAACCTGATAGGAACCGGTGATAACATGACGATAAATGACATATTTGCTGTTTGTTTTCTGCATTGACCATGAACTCTCAGCTGAATACGGCGATCCGCGCGCCACTCGTTGCATCAGAATGTAATATTTTTACCACACCAATAGCAACCTGATCTGGTGTTCTCAGCTCGCCAGATTCCTTCCGATGAATGAAATAATCCACAGCGGGAAAATCGTCTTTATGTGAACTGCGAATCAACGACTGCATGTCAGTATCCATCACGCCCGGATCGACATTCAACATAACAAACGGTGACGGCTCACTCTCCTGCTCTACTGCCACCGTGCGCACATAACTTTCTAGCCCCGCTTTTGCGGAACAATACAGCGACCAACCGGAATAGGCTTTTAACGCAGCACCGGATGAAATACTGGCCACGACTTTCCGACATGGGTGCGATTGGAAATGTTTTATTACTTCACTCATGAAAAGAATGGCGCTGGTGAAATTGATATTAATATTGGCTAAAACTGCCATCGAATTTTTCTTCGATGTTGGCCCTATCGGGCTGAGGGACGCGGCATTACTGACCACGACAATCTCATCCCATTGTTTTGTCGCCAACGTTTCCAGATTTGCCGACAGTGCAGGCAACATAAGATCCGGCGAGGAAAAATCCAGTTTGATGGAATAAGCGTGTGGTGCACTGCGAGAGAACTCTACCACCTGATAACCAGCGACAAGCAGCTTTTCTGCTATCGCATGACCTAACCCTTTAGACCCACCGCTGATGATGGCTAATTTCATGGTAACTCCTGTTCCTCGTTATATTGGCCTGCAATCGATTCATCTCTGAAAGCCAAATAAAAATTAAGTTTAGCTAAAAATGAAATTTATTTACAAAAAATATTCCATGACAAGGTTAACTTATTCACACCACCCTTAACTAATCACATACCCACTTTTTATTTCTAAAATAATCATGTGTGATATTATTAATAAAATTCACATTGGCAGATTAGTTATGATTAATGAACAAGAATCATCAACACCCATCTTTACTTATTTAAAGAAACAACATGTATTATCTTTATGTTGCTCATTCAATGATGATATCTGGTGTGCCAACTGCTTTTATGTATTTGACGAAGAAAATATTGCATTTTATTTAATGACGTCAATAGAAAGTCGGCATAGTAAATTAATGTTACAGAATCACCTTGTAGCGGGAACAGTAAACGGACAACCTAAAAACATTTCATTAATTAAAGGCATTCAATATAAAGGGGTTATCTCGCTATTGACTGAAGAAAATAACGCAGATGCCCTGTCTTTATACACCAAGCGATTTCCTATTGCTAAAATAAAATCACTGCCACTCTGGAAGATAGAGATTTCAGAATTGAAATTTATTAATAATATTCTGGGCTTTGGTAACAAAACACTGTGGTACAGAAAATAAAAGTACAGCATAATGTAAATATTACCAATCAATCGGGAACCTGCAATGACGATCAGACTCATGGTACGTGAAGAATTTCCGCTGTTCTGGCCAACCTTTAAAAGCATTATTGAAGCGGAAGAAACTTATGCATTTTCCTCAGACCTGACCGAAGCGCAGGCAGCTCAGCTATGGTTTGATCTGCCGACGGAAACCTATGTTTTTATGGTTGATGAACAAATTGCCGGTTCTTATTACATCAAAGCCAATGCCGCTGGGCCCGGCGATCATGTGTGTAACTGCGGTTATATGGTTAACCCGCAATTTCGTGGGCAAGGCATTGCGGCTCAGTTATGCGACCATTCCAAACAACGCGCGGTAGCGCTCGGTTTTCAGGCGATGCAATTCAACTCGGTGGTTTCAACAAATACCGTCGCCGTCAAACTCTGGCAGAAAGCTGGTTTTAATATTATCGGCACCGTGCCGAAAGCCTATCGACACAAACAACATGGTTACGTTGACACCTATGTGATGTATCAGTGGCTAACAGCTGAATGATCGAATTGTCAGTGTATGGCGGATTGTTTCTCATTGCCCTGCTATCGGCATCTATTTTGCCTTTACAGTCAGAAGCGGTCTTGGTGGGTTTGTTACTGAGTGATAACCACCCTGTCTGGTTATTGCTGGCAGTTGCCAGTGTCGGAAATGTGCTGGGTTCATTACTGAACTGGTATTTAGGTAAATATTTGCAGCACTTCCAGCAGCGACGCTGGTTTCCCGTTAAACCAGAGCAGCTGGATAAAGCCAGCCGCTGGTATCTTAAATATGGCAAGTGGTCACTGTTATTGAGCTGGGTGCCTATTATTGGCGATCCGCTGACTGTCATTGCAGGTGTATTACGCGAGCCATTTCTGCCATTTTTGCTGTTAGTGACTATCGCAAAAGTTTCGCGTTATCTGGTGCTGGCTGGCGTAACGCTGCTATAACAGAGCCTAATACCATTCGCACATTAAATATGCATTTTAAATATCTATTTTTTAACCGATACAGCGCCCCAGTGAACGGGGTTGTGATATATTTTGAGTGTTAACTTTGATGAGCCAATGAGATGAAACTAACCACCTATACCGATTATGGTTTACGCACCCTGATGTTTATGGCCTGCCTGCCATCCGGTGCACGGAGTAGCGTAGTTGAGATCAGCAACTACTACGACATCTCACGTAACCATATGGTAAAGGTCGTGGTGCAGTTGGTCAGTTTGGGTTATCTCAGTTCGGTGCGCGGCAAAAACGGCGGTATTACACTGGCACGATTGCCGCGTAATATTCGTATCGGTCAGGTGATCCGGGATTTAGAAAATAATCTGGATGGTGTGGATTGCGGCTCACCCGGCTGCAAATTGGTGCCGGTTTGCCGGCTGACGCAGGCATTAAAAGTGGGAATGGAAGCTTTTCTCACTGCGATGGATGATTTCACGTTATCCGATCTGGTGAACAACGCCGATCAGATCATTGCGATATTGCAGATCGACGTTGATGCCATTCCCGTTCCCATCCAAAAACTGGCTTGATTGCTTACCAGTAATTTTCCATGGTGATGTGCCCCGGTTCCCGCCGGAGATTTTTTTTCATCCCTTTTTGCTCTAAGGCATGAAAGGTATCTTTCAACATTGCCGGATTCCCGCACAACATGGTTTGCGTGCAAGTTGGTGAAATCACCAAACCGGCTGATGCTTCCAGTAAACCATTATCCAGTAACGCCGGAATGCGCCCTTGCAGAATATCCAGGCACTCTTCCCGGCTCACAATCGGAATATAGCGAAAGCGTGGTGACCATTGCGTCTTAAACGATTGGATCAGCGATTGATAGGTCAGATCTTCTCGCTCACGTACACCATGCACCAGTACGATATTCTGAAAGCGCTGAAACACCTGTTGTTCGGAAAGAATGGACAGAAAAGGCCCGATTGCTGTACCGGTTGCCATCATCCAGAGATCACGCCCTTCCGGTACTTCCGCTAACGTCATAAACCCGCTGGCTTCATGCGAAATTTGCAATTCGTCGCCCGGCTGTAAATTAAACAGGTGTGGCGATAGCCGGCCTTCCGGAATTTTGATCAGATAAAACTCATGGCATTCCGCTTTCGGTGGGTTTACAAACGAATAAGCGCGCCCTACCCGTTCGCCATCGATGATCAGTGATAATTTGCCAAATTGCCCCGCCACATACGGGGCCAAATCGGCTTTTACCTTGATCGAACAGAGCCGGTCATTCCAGCGAATGACCTCATGAACTGTTCCATTTACCCAGTCTGTCATACACGCCCCTTACCCTAACGGAAATAAAAAGCATCAGAACTCAAATGTAACTGAATCGAGACATATCACATAGCTTAGGCTAATTTTCAGCCAACTGCTTTATCAACGCCATACTACGCGTGATATGTTGCCCGCTGGTGACAAAACCAACCAATGCATCATGCCGGAATGCCTGTCCGGTCAGACCATTGTCGTCTTCATCCAACTGCCAGATCAAATCATCACTGCGAACTTCGCCAGCCAGTTGTACCGGATAACTGCTGGTTTTGACATTGACCGGCATCACCGGCCATTGCACCAGTGTTTGTTCGCCAGCCAATGTTTTCGCTAACGCCTGTGCGCTAAGCGTGATCGGCTGCAAATAAGGTAATAACTGCCCATCAATTTCTGCGCAATCGCCCAAGGCATAAATATGCGACGCACTGGTTGCCAGTTGCTTATCGACCACGATGCCCCGGTTTACATTCAGCCCGGCAACTTGCGCCAACGCGATTCGTGGACGCAACCCGGCAGCACACACTACGCTATCAACCACAATCGATGTGCCATCACTAAATGTTGCCAGCAAACCATCACTTTGCCGGTCTAATGATGCCAACGTCGTGTTGAAAGCAAATTTACAACCGGCTTGTGCCAGCACAGAGTGCAGCCTTTCACTGACAAAATCAGGTGTTAGCGAAAACAACAAACGGTCTGTCGGATCGCACAAGGTGATCTGTTTTCCGGCCAGCAGAAAATCATTCGCCAGCTCACTGCCAATCAGGCCGCTGCCCACGATCAAGATCCGTTGGCTGTTCACCAATTGTTCCTGATATTGCTGATAATGTTGCAGACTATTCAGCGTGATGATCGCATCCACCGCATCGCCACTGACGGGCGGCACCCATGCCTCTGCCCCCACGGCCAGCACCAGATCCCGATAAGGTAATTCCCGCTCCGCCAGTTGAATCACCTGTCGTTCAGGGTCAATGGCGTTAACCTGCTGCCCGGTCAGCAATAATGCTTTTAATTCCAATGCGACTTCTTTTGCCGATTTTCGGATCAGATCCGCCGCCGACTGACGTTTACTGACCGCGTGGCTCAGCTGCGGTTTCGGGTAGTCCGCACCATCATCGGCGCAGACTATAACCAGTGGCGTGGCTGGTGCATGACGGCGAAATTGTCGCGCCAGTTGCAGACCGGCATGACCACTGCCGACGATCACGACCGGATGATGTGCTGCCATGATGGTCTCCTTTTACGCCGCTTTAGCGACAGTTTCAGTTTTTGGGTCGAAATCATCTTTCCCCATAAAACAGACCGGGCACAAGAAACTCTCAGGCACATCTTCCCATGCTGTTCCCGCTTCAACGCCTTGGTTCACTTCGCCTTCCGCTGGGTCATAAACCCATGAACAAGTGCGACAAACCATGGATGGAAGTTCGGTTGCGATGGCTGTTTGTTTAGCCTCTGAAGTTGCAACGCCGCCCAATTGTGCAACCAGATTTTTACCGTAGGCTTCGCATTCTTGCAGTGCTTCTTGTGTCGGACGCCACTCAACTTTGGTGCCTTCCAAGGTGTTGAAACCACACTCTTTCAAACGTTGAGTAATACGATTTACCGCACCACCGTTCCAGCCATGGCTACCAAATGCAGCGGCAGTTTTGCCGGTGAAACGTAAACCCTGGATCTCTTCCAGCAATGCGGCGACCTGCGGCAACATCACGTTATTGATGGTTGGTGAACCGATCAAAATCGCTTTCGATTTAAATACCTGCGTCAATACATCGTTCTTGTCTGAATTCGCCAGATTGAATTGTTTAATTGTCACGGTCGGGTCTGCTTTACGAATACCAGAGGCAATTGCTTCCGACATCTTGCGGGTGCTTTCCCACATGGTGTCGTAAATCAGCGTGATCTGATTTTCCTGATAAGAATCGGCCCATTTCAGATATTGCTCGACGATCTGCGCTGGGTTATCACGCCAGATAATGCCGTGTGAGGTACAGATCATGTCCAGAGGCAGATTGAATGACAGCACTTCATGAATTTTCTGCGTCACCAGTTTGCTAAATGGGGTCAGGATGTTGGCGTAATACTTAATACATTCATTATGCAGTTCATTCTGATCAACCAGATCGTTATAGAGCTGATCGCTGGCATAGTGCTGACCAAACGCGTCATTGCTGAATAACACCGCATCGTCGGTCATATAGGTCATCATGCTGTCCGGCCAGTGCAGCATTGGTGCTTCGACAAACACCAGCTTTTTACCATTACCCAAATCAAGGGTATCACCGGTTTTCACAACCTGGAAATTCCAATCTTGATGGAAATGCCCTTTCAGCGATTTCACACCATTGGCGGTGCAGTAAATCGGTGTGTTCGGAATTTTCGCCAGTAACGCTGGTAGTGCGCCGCTATGATCAATTTCTGCATGGTTGGCAATGATGAAGTCGATTTTCTCCAACGGAATTTCATTCGCCAGATTCGTCACAAATTCATCGGCATACGGGCTCCACACCGTATCAATCAATGCCACCTTCTCTTCTTTGATCAGGTAACTGTTATAGCTAGAGCCTTTATGGGTGGAATATTCGCTGCCATGAAATTCGCGCAGTTCCCAATCTTGTTTGCCAACCCAGTAGATATTGTTCTTAACGTGCAAAGTCATGATTTCGTCCTCAACATAATGTGCATTTCATATGCAGTGTTTGCATCTTAGTTTAATATGCATTTTAAATGCAAGTTATAAAGAATGACTTTTTTGACTCTCTTTGGCTGATTAGCCATGCGCGTTAAGTGGTATAGAAATAAATTTACTGTGATATCAATCTGATGGCTTACAAGGTGTAAGCCATCAAAAAAATTGAGGAAGGATAAGAAAGAGGAGAAATGAAAAGAAGATGGTTAAACACGATCAAGTGGCGTTATTTCAACCCCAGCCGCTTCGCCAGTTTATGCAAATTGCTCGGGTCCAGATCTAACCGACGCGCCACATTAGCCCAATTGCCCTGACAAGCTTCCAGCGTCTGACGGATCACCTGACGCTGATAACCATCCACGGCGATCTTTAGCGATACCGCCTGTTCATCATGCACAGCCTGCGACAGCAAAGTCTGTTCTGTTTTAACAATGCTGATCACAGTGGCATCCAGCGCCAGATGTTCTGGCTCCAGCGTGACAATTTCTGTTCTGAGGGCCCCACGGCTGACTGCCCGCAAAGCAGCACGGCTGATCACATGCTCCAGCTCACGCACGTTGCCTGGCCAGTCATAAGTGCATAAAGCCTGCTCGGCAGCGGGTGATAATCGCAGGCTACGAAAACCAAGACGGGCACGGTTTAGCTCCAGAAAATTACCGGCCAGTAACAACACATCGTTACCACGTTCCCGCAGCGGTGGGATCGGCACCGGATAAACCGACAAGCGATGGTACAAATCAGCTCGGAATTGCCCATCTCTTACCTGTTCATGCAGCTGACGATTGGTTGCCGCAATGATGCGCACATCGACTTTTCTCGGCTGATCCGCACCGAGTCGTTGGATCTCGCCATTTTGTAATGTGCGCAGCAATTTAGCCTGCACCGTTAGCGGTAGCTCACCGACCTCATCGAGAAACAGTGTTCCGCCATTGGCCGCTTCAAACCGGCCGGGGCGATCACTCATGGCACCGGAAAATGCCCCTTTGACATGACCAAACAATTCACTTTCCGCCAGTGATTCCGGTAACGCCGCACAATTGACATGGATCAGCGGTGCATTATGCCGCGGCGACTTACTATGTAAGCGACGGGCAAACAACTCTTTCCCCACGCCGGTTTCCCCCAGTAACAACACCGGCAATTCAGAATTGGCGACCACATCCAACTCATGTAACAACTTCAACAAAATCGCACTTTGCCCGATGATCTCACCATCACCGGCATTTTGTTCATCCAGCAATAATGTTTCTGATACCCGACTGCCCGCACGCAGCGCCCGGATCTCTTCTTCCAAACGACTCATGCGCACCACGGCTTCGGCCAGAAAAGCGCTGTGTGTTAATTTATCGGCGGCCTGATCGTCAAACACCGCCCCCTCAAAAGCATCCAGTGTTAATGCGCCCCACAATTGCCCTTCCAAATACAGGCTGATCCCCATGCAATCGTGTACCGGTAATGGCAGCCCGCGTTGTGAATCCAGTAAGCCGTCATAGGGATCAGGTAACGGGCTTCCCGGTTCAAATCGCACTGTTGAACGGCTGGATAAAATAGCCGCCAAACGGGGATGCTGTGCCACGACAAAACGACGGCCCAAGGTTTCATGCGCCAAACCATCCACCGCTACCGGGCAGAGGCAATCGCCATCTAATTTCAGTAAACCGACCGCGCCACAACCAAAATAAACCCGAATCGCAGAAACCAGCCGTTCCTGCCGCACCGATCGCGGTAGCTCAGTAGTGAGATCAAGTAACAGTGACGCATCAAACATAGTAATTATTACCCTAAATGGTTTATTTAACCCTATCAGTCAATGGTAAAAAAAACCATAAAAATTAAATATCTATATTTTTCAATTCGTTAAGTTTCGGCATGGCTCGTGCAATACGATAGATGAAATAAGTTTGATCGAGATCAAACTACCCTATTATCACTCAAGGAGAGCCACCATGGCCTTACTCGAACAAACTATCGCCAGCATCGCTTGTGAAATTCCTGGTGCGACCCGTGTATTCCACAAATTCAAATTAGATTTTTGCTGCGGTGGCCAACAACCGTTAAAAGATGCCATCGCTCACCGTAATCTTGACGCCACGTTAGTTGTGGCTGAACTGGAACAAGTTCAACAGTTGCCAAGCGACGAAACTGACTGGCGTACTGCGACACCTTCTGCGTTGATTGATTTTATTCTGGAACGTTTTCATGCCCTGCATCGCATTCAATTACCGGAGTTGGTCCGCTTGTCACGTCGTGTTGAACATGTCCACGCGGATAAACCAGGCTGCCCGTTAGGTCTGGGAGCTCATCTGGCCAATATGCTGCAGGAACTCGAAAGCCACATGCAGAAAGAAGAGCAGATCCTGTTCCCGATGCTGAAAGAAGGTTTTAACAACCCGGCGCAAGGCCCGATTGCCATGATGCGTTTTGAGCATGAGCAACACGGTGAAGGCTTAGACGAACTGATGCGTCTGACCAATGACATTACACCACCAACAGGTGCGTGTGTGACATGGCGTGCACTGTATACCGGTCTGACACAATTACGTGAAGACCTGATGCAACATATCCATTTGGAAAACAACATTCTGTTTGCAAACGCGACTGCGCAAGCATAACCAGCCACCCATGATGCCGAGGGGACGCCTGCGTATCCCCTGAATTTTGATAATCGCGTGTTTTGGTCATGGAGACTTTATGAACGAACAACAAAAAGCATTAGTTAAAGCTACTGTTCCCGTATTAAAAACCAATGGGGTGGCGCTGACGAAACATTTTTATCAACGGATGTTTACCCATAACCCTGAACTGAAAAACATCTTCAATCAGGGACACCAAAATTCAGGTCGTCAGCAAGAAGCGCTGGCGATGGCCGTTGCTGCCTATGCAGAAAATATTGATGACCCATCAGTGTTATTACCTGTCGTTGAGCGCATCGCGCACAAACACGTTAGTTTAGGTATCCGGGCGGAGCATTACGCCATCGTCGGTCGTCACTTACTCGCGTCAATTAAAGAAGTATTGGGTGATGCCGCGTCAGATGATTTGATCAGTGCATGGGCGGCTGCATATACCGAATTAGCTGATTTGTTTATCAATCTGGAGTCTGACTTGTATCAACAAGCAACCCAGCAGGAAGGTGGCTGGACAGGCTGGCGCCCATTCCGTATCGGCCAGAAAGTGCAGGAAAGCGAAGAAATTACGTCGTTTTATCTGTATCCGATCGATGGTGGCAAAGTACCGACTTACAAGCCAGGCCAATATATCAGCGTTAAATTATTTGTAGCAGAATGGAACCTGTTCCAACCGCGTCAATACTCTCTTTCTGATGCGCCAGGCAATGATTACCTGCGTATTTCCGTCAAACGTGAACGCGCCAATGCTGAAAAACCGGACGGTCAGGTTTCCAACCTGTTACATGATCAGTTTGCTGAAAATGCCATTCTGGATGTTTCGATGCCATTGGGTGATTTTTTCCTGAATGAAACAGTTCAGACGCCAGTGGTTTTACTCAGCGGAGGTGTCGGTATTACGCCAATGATTTCGATCTTAAATCATCTGGTTGCCACCCAGTCATCACGCAAAGTTCATTTTATTCATACCTGCCGTAACAATGCTGTACATGCCTTTAAATCGCATGTCGAACAACTTGCTGCTGCACAAGCCAATGTTGAAACCAGCTTTTTCTACGATCAGCACACAGAACAAGATAGCGGGATCGGGGCTGCACCTTTGGCAATTGATCATCTGCTATCGCCTGAGTTGGCTAATGCAGAATACTACCTTTGCGGGCCTGCACCTTTCATGCGCCATTATCTCGGCGAGTTAAAACGCAATGGTGTGACCAGTGAACGCATTTTTGCCGAAGCTTTTGGTTCTGGTGGCGTGAACTAACAATTGTTCGCAGTGATCACAGAGGAGCAAGCATTAATTTTGCTCCTCTATCAATAAAATTAACCAATCAGCACATTTCCCGAGCCGGAAACAATAACGCCACCATGCGTGGTGGCAGAACCTAATACGGCGGCAGGCTTGCCATTTATCGTCACGGTGCCACTGCCTACCGCAACCGAAGCGCCACACCCCGTCCCAGAACCAACGGTGGCGGCTGGCATGCCATTGATTAAAACATCTGATGAGCCACTCACAATCGAATTCACACTGTGGCCTTGTTGCGGGCACGCGTGCATATCCCCTACTTTCGCAATCGCTGGCATTGTTTTTCTCCTCAGCATTTGAATTGTGTTTTCAAAGCAGATGAGTATAACCACCATCGTTGTTCTAAAATCTGAAACTAGCCTGTCAGCACTAGCAGTTGCCACTCATTCTTTGCTTTTTGACGCTGAAAGCTTACACAAGCTTGCAATTCAACTCGCTACACTGGCCTCTGCAAAATAAGCGCAGAGGTTGATATGAGACGTAATCAGATAGCATTGGTACTGAGCGGCAGTTAGTTACTTCTTTTATCTCTCGCTCACGCTCTCGGTGGTGAAGGCTTGGATGAACCGGGCCATCCCCATCACAACATAGTGGTTCAGACGGCTAAAATAGAGGTGGCTCTGTTGAAATAACAGACTCGATTTCTGCCGGTTTCTTTAGCTTGATACAACGCAATATCCGCCTCACGAATAGCATCATCTAAGGAAACATGCTTTTCTGCCGACAGATCAACCAGACCAATACTGAGTGTGATCGTGATTGTGTGCTGATGAACTAATACCGGTTCCATAGATACCAGCTCTCTGACTCGTTCAGCCCAAATCATGGCATCTGTTTTATTGGTATCCGGTAAAACAACAATAAATTCTTCACCACCATAGCGCGCCAAAATATCGCGATGCCGGATGTTCTGCCGTAACTTGGCCGCAATCTCTTTTAATACTAAATCACCGACCACATGCCCGTAGTTATCATTCGTTTTTTTGAAAAAATCGATATCAATCATCGCGACACTGCAGTTATTAAACGCGGCTTTATTTTTCGATCCAAATAACACATCAGTCTGTTCATTGAGACCGTAACGGTTATAAACGCCGGTTAACGCATCATAAGCGGCAAAGGCCGCCAGCTTTTGTTGCAACCACTGAGAGGTAATTAACATGATGCTGAAACTTAAGCCTAAAAACACAATAATCGTGTTAAAAATCAGCAACAGATTACTGATATTAGTGTTCAGCAAAGCATACGCCGGATCCATTTGATAAGTCAGAAAACGCAGGCATGATCCGATAGTGACTAACGCGCAGGTAAAGGCAAACATCAACCGGCCTGACTCATATTTTTGCCTATCGCGTAACGCTTCGCGGATACACAGCAAACTTTGCACATTAAATACAATGGAAATGAGTTCAGCCCGATTTTTTTCAGGCACGCCAGAATTCAGCATAAACAGTAACAAGATAGCGGTGAGAAGCGATAAACCCATAATCGCAAAGTGGTAGCGTTTAATTCTATTATTGTATTTCAGTAACCCCAGCCACAATAAATTGACGCCCAGAAGACTGAACAAATTACCGAAAAATACACTAACCCATAACGGCGCGAATGCACGACCTACGGCGAAAAAAACGCCCACCGTGAAAATGAAAAAACCGCTGACCCAAAAAGGCATGCCCGGACACACATAACGATCCCGGAGTAATGCCGCTAATCCGCCGGAAATGAGCACGCCGATGAATACGCACATCAGCAACATGCTCTTTATATCGAGATGAAGAATATTCATATGAAGGCGCAGCACATTAATTGTTATAGAAATGTAACCGATATCGCGCTGTTATGTGCAATGATTTCAGCTTATTTCGACTACCATTCAATAAATATACTGCATTTATTAACTGTCAGCGTACCCATTTGACGATTTTCCACCCTTGCTGCACCGCTATCGCGGATAACTTGTCGCCGGGGTTGATCGCCCATGAGTGCGTGGTGGTTTTGAGTAATGGCACATCATTAATGGAATCGCTGTAACTGTAGCTGTCATCCAATGAATGCGGGTTATTGCGTAACCATTCCTGCAGCCGGATCACCTTCCCGGCCTGATAGCTCAATACCCCTTCCGTTTTACCGGTATAACAACCTTCCACTTGCGCCAGATTTATCGCAATAACATCATCTATGCCCATATATTTAGCAATGGGTTTAACAATATGTTCTCCGCTGGCGGAGATCAGCACAATGCGGTCACCACGTTGCCGATGCCAATTCAGCCGCGCCTGCCCCTGTGGAAATAAACGCGGAACAATATCTTGTCGCAGCACAACCTCCATCCAGCTATTTACTTCATCAACTTCACGCCCGATGAGAGGTTGCAAGGTAAAGTTCATATATTCTTCCATTGCCAGCTCACCACGGTAGTAAAGCTGCATCATCTGATGTTCTGCTGCCTGCATCGATGGAGGTGCGATACCGGTTTTTATCAGATAATCAAACCATAATGTGGCACTGTCGCCATCAAGCAACGTATCGTCCAGATCAAATAGAGCTAATGCCATTTACGAATCCATTTAATGTTTATTACGACGCACAATCCATTTTCTCAACTCTTCCAAACTACCAAAACATAGTGCTAAAACAATCATCAAGCCCCAGACTGATAATTCCAGCGGTTGCGTACCAAATAGCGCATTCCCCCACGGGGTATAAACCACCAGCAAGATCAGAATAATTTCAACGGCGATCCCAAGCCACAGCAATGGGTTGCTGCTGATGTTAAGTTGGAACACCGACATCTTCGGGTGCCGGCACACAAACACATTCATGATCTGCGCCATTACTATGGCAGCAAGACAAGCGGTGGTAGCCTGTTGATAGAACAGATCTGTTTTACTCCATAGATTGCCATATTCCCAGCCCGATTGAAGCAACACAAAAAAGAAGACGGTCAACGAGGCCAACGCTTCTAACATCCCTAACCATAAATATGCCCGAATTAATAAAGGCCAGGATAGCAGTCGCTCTTTCGCCGGGCGTGGCGGTTGCTGCATCAGTTTTTTATCGGAAGATTCCGCACCAAGTGCTAGCGCTGGCAACATATCCGTGCCCAGATCGACAGCCAGAATTTGAATAATGGTTAGCGGTAACGGGATCTTGAAGATGACAAAAGCAATATAAGGCAGTAATTCAGGAATGTTGGATGTCAGGATATACGTCAAAAATTTGCGGATATTTTCAAAAACGGTACGCCCCTCTTCGATCGCATTCACTATGCTGGCAAAATTATCGTCGAGCAAAATAATGTCCGACGCCTCTTTCGCGACATCTGTACCTGACACCCCCATCGCGATACCAATATCGGCAATTTTAAGTGCCGGTGCATCGTTCACGCCATCACCGGTGACTGCGACAATTTCATTCTTACGTTTCAGAGCTTTCACGACATGCATTTTCTGCTCTGCCGTCACCCGTGCAAAAATGATTTCCGGGCTATCGAGAACCAGATGCAAATGCGCGGCGCTCATTTTACGTAATACTTCGCCTTCTAAAACTACCGGATTAGCTGATTTCACCAAACCTATTTCCCGCGCGATGGCCACCGCTGTATGTGGATGATCCCCCGTCACCATAATGACTTTGATCCCAGCGGAATGACAACGCGCCATTGCCTCTTTAACCTCTGGCCGAGGTGGATCATGCAAACCAATCAGTGCAGAAAAAATCAAATCATGTTCTTCAGGAAGCTGCTCTGCGTCTAAGCGACGGTAAGCAAAAGCCAACACACGCAAGCCATCGTTCGCCATGGTGTTTTGTGCTGTCGTGATCTGCCGTTGCACAGCATGATCAATCGGAATGAGTTGCTCACCACTGCCCGACTGACTCACCACGTGCTTACACAGCGGTAATACTGTCTCTGGCGCCCCTTTACAATATAACCAACGTTCTCCGGCATGCTCGATCACCACCGACATCCGTTTACGATCACTATCAAACACGATCTCGGAACTTATTGGAATATCGCCAAAATCATGGCTCTGCTTCCCAAAATCGGCGAGTGCTATCTCCATCGGATCACCCAACCAAATAGGCTGGTTTTCGTGAAAACTCTTTTTCAGATTATGGCAATATTGCGCATTTTGAATCAGTCGAATGTCACTCGCATATGCCGCGTGATCGGCAATTTCATTTAACTGGTCATGCCGGTAAATTTTGGTGGCGGTCATTTTGTTTTGCGTTAATGTGCCGGTTTTATCAGAACAGATCACCGTGGTAGAACCCAGCGTTTCCACCGCCGTTAAATGACGCACCAGCGCATGTCGTTTGGCCATGCGTTGCGTGGCCATCGCCAGACTGAGTGTTACGGTTGGCAATAACCCTTCCGGTACATTCGCCACAATAATACCGATAGCAAACATCAGGTTATCCCAGAAAGGTAACCCCAACAGAGTGCCAATACCAAAGAAAATGATGCCTAATGTCGCGGCAAACCCGGCAACCAGTTTCGACAGGCGGGCAATCTCCAACTGTAAATGAGAGATGCTACCTTTCTCCGTTTGCGTCAGATGGGCTATCTGGCCAAATTCAGTGTGCCTGC
This sequence comes from uncultured Tolumonas sp., assembly GCA_937866945.1. GTDB lineage: Bacteria > Pseudomonadota > Gammaproteobacteria > Enterobacterales > Aeromonadaceae > Tolumonas. The sequence goes on along the minus strand of CALMKU010000239.1, from coordinate 1,763 downwards.
CGGTTGCAAAAATGACCGCCCGACACTGCCCCGACACCACCGATGTGCCAGCCAACAACAAATTTTTAGCATTCAACGCGATATTATCTGTCACTGCCTCAGCGGTTCGCGCCATCGGTAATGATTCACCCGTTACCGTCGATATATTAATCCGTACACCAGCTGCATAAATCAATCGACAATCGGCCGGTACATTATCGCCTTCCTCTAACACGATGCAGTCACCCGGCACCAGCATTTCAGCTAATATCGGTTGTAATTGACCATCACGGAGCACGAGCGCTTGTTGAGGTAATAATTTGGTTAATGCCGAAATAGCACGCTCTGCGCGATACTCTTGCCAGAACGAAAATATCCCATTGATCAGGATAACGCCGAGAAAACGCAGCAAGATCGATTTTTGCTTAACCACCTCAAGACGGTTATAACCAAACTCGATAAGCCGCCGTTGCGCCTCAACATTGGTTAACCCTTGTTCTGTTGTTTTCAGACTATCCAGTGTTTCAGCAACAGAGAGATTGGCAATAAACATAAGCTATCCCAATGCGATTGGTTGGCTTTAGGGGGAAACGACATAACTCACCCGATCTGGCATTGATCTAAGCGTAGACCAGATTAGATTCAGAAGTAAAAACAACGATTTTAATGCGCAACCGCAGGAAGAATTAATACCATTTTTTGTGTTAAAAACTATCATTAACGCAGGAAACAGAATCTAATCGAACGCATTAGCTACTTTCAGGGAATGATTATGAATATACGTTTCAAACCACGCCGCGCGACCTGTATTGTTGAATGTGATGACGGTATTCTGTTGGCTGAAACCAGCGGTGGCCTTCTATTATTGCCGGGCGGACAAGCGAACCGCGGCGAATCACGCCTCGAAGCTGCCATCCGTGAATTAAGAGAAGAGACAACCTTACAAGCGCATGCCGCTATTTATCTCTTCGATCACGAATCTTATTCCAACCGACATAAAGTGTTTTATCTGATAGCGACTGGTACGCCAAAACCGCAAGATGATGCAATTGCGTTGCATTACTCAAAGACATTGTCTGCCGAGCAGCAAGCCTATCTTTCTCCGGCAACAATAGAGATCCTTAGCCGTTTCAATGACGTCAAAAAAGAACATGAGCATCAGTTTGCCATGCTTAAAACTATTTGCTTGAAAGACAAACTGGCTATCTAAATACTGAGGAGTAATCACAATGGCTACGATTACATCTCATTCTATTTTCAATTTATCCTGTCACCTCAAACCGTTTCGCAATAGCGCTAATCACCGAGCGTTCTTCACGAATAAAATCGACAAATGCCTGTGCCACTGGCGACAACCGCTTGCCACGGGCATGCACCAAACACCAGCTACGATAAAGCGGTAATTCCTTAACCGGCAGTTCCCGCAATACACCCGCCTTTAATTCAAGATGCACCGCATGCCTCGGTAAAAAAGCCAACCCCAACCCTGCGACCACGCCTTCGCGCTGTGCTTCTTGCGAGTTGAGTTCCAGTGTTTTGGTGAAATGTACGCGCTTTTGCTGAAAAAACTCTTCGCATGCTTTTCGTGTACCCGAACCCGGTTCGCGGATAAGCAACGTCCATTCCTGCAAATCCTTCAACGTGAGATTTTCTATCTGACATACCGGATGTTCAACCGGAGCAACCGCAATGATCGGATTATTTAGAAACGGCATGAATTCCACCGCCATATCTTCTGGCACTAATGACATGATCACGAGGTCATCTTTATTCTCACTCAGCCG
>CALMKU010000238.1 GCA_937866945.1 uncultured Tolumonas sp. | reverse complement strand
TGGACTGGTGCATCATGGGGCATACGCCTATTCGCCCTACCCCATTTCGCAAAGGTAACTGTATCTGGATCGACAGCGGTGCCGTTTTTCCCAGCGGTTATTTAAGTGTGCTCGAAGTCGGTCACGAATTGCATTGCCATCAGGCCAGACTGTAAAAATCTGGCCTGATGTTTACTTTAATTAATTTCCGGAACCGCTGTTAATTCCTGACGTTCCTGCGATAACAGCCAGCCACCGACCAGCACACCGACACCACATAATGCCATGACATAATAACAAGGTGCCATAGGCTCATTTTTAAGCCAGAGCGCCACCACCATCGGGGTTAATCCACCAAAGATCGCATACGACAGATTGTAGGAAAAAGAGAGGCCTGAAAAACGGATTGCCGGTGGAAAGGCATTTACCATGACATAAGGGACAGCACCGACAATACCCACAAAGAAACCAACCAAGGGGTAAAGGATCAGCAACAACGATTGATCGGCCACAACACCGTGGTAAAACGCATATGCCGCCCCACCAAGACCAATACTACCGGCAATAAAAATCAAGCCACTGCTGAAACGATCGTTCAGCCAACCGAAGAAAATACAGCCTACCGTTAGCGCAACAATGGCTAATGAGTTTGCTTGTAATGCCATCGCAGGCGCAATTCCCAGCTGCTTTTGCAAATAGGTTGGCGTCATTAAGATCACCACCACGATTGCGGCAGACAACAACCAAGTCAGCAGCATCGAAACCACCACTTCCACTTTGTTATTACCGAGCACCTGCTTGAGCGGTAGACCTTCCACCAACTGTTTTTTGGCTTTCATTTCTGCAAAAATCGGCGTTTCTTCCAACCAACGACGCAACATCATGGCACACAAGCCAAACACACCACCTAACAAAAACGGTACTCGCCAGCCCCACGCTAAGATCTCGGCTTGGGTCAGAATGGAATTCAACGCGGTCGCTACTAATGAACCCAGCAAAATCCCCGCCGTCAGACCTGCGGTTAAGGTGCCACAAGCATAACCCGTGCGATGTGCGGGTACATGCTCAGAGACAAACACCCAGGCCCCCGGCACTTCGCCACCAATCGCAGCACCTTGCAAAATACGTAAGATCAATAGACCAACCGGCGCAATAATGCCGACCGTTTCATAGGTGGGTAATAACCCCATCAGCAGCGTTGGGAAAGCCATCAGCAAAATGCTCAGATTAAACATTTTCTTGCGGCCAAACAGATCACCGAAGTGCGCCATGATGATGCCACCCAGCGGGCGCGCCAGATAACCAGCCGCAAAAATACCGTAGGTTTGGAACTGACGCAGCCAATCAGGAATATCCGCCGGAAAAAAATGCTGGCTGACTACCGCAGCTAAAAAAACGAAGATAATGAAATCATAAAATTCTAACGCACCGCCCAACGCTGCTAACGAGAGCGTTTTGTAATCATGTCGATTAAGTGGACGGTGTTTTACCATAGTGGATAACGATGATATATCTTGTGGCATAGCTTCCTCGCAATGGAAATAAGCAGGATCCTTCTCATTTAGGCTACAAATCCGCAATAATCAGCAAATTTTTGCATTTTTACAGCGCAGCAACCGCACATCCTGATTAAACACCCATGGCAAAGTGATGACAATCACATATCCCGACTAATTTGCATCTTCATACTGCGCGAACGATCGATTTTCTGTCATGAAAGCCAATTCTATACGGGTTCAGCTTTGCTTTCCCCAGTTGCGTCCTTATACTGCTGGATAACTTAATACCTTGGAATCACCACCATGGAATACAACACCTCCCAGCTTTGTGATATTTACCAGGATCAAGTCGATGTCGTGGAACCTATGTTCAGTACTTTCGGCGGACGCCCCTCCTTCGGTGGGTTGGTAACCACCATCAAATGTTTTGAGGCCAATGGCATTATTCGCCAACTCGTCAAAGAGAGTGGCGTAGGACGAGTGCTGTTAATCGACGGTGGTGGTTCGTTACGACGCGCACTGATCGACGCTGATATCGCGGCTACTGCTGCAGATAACGGTTGGGAAGGCATTATTTGTTACGGTTCCGTGCGTGAAGTCGATGCACTGGCTGATCTGGAGATCGGCATTCAGGCGCTGGCGTCCATTCCGGTCGGCGCTGATGACGATGAAATTGGCGACAGCGAACTGCCTGTTAATTTTGGTGGCGTAACCTTCCTGCCAGAAGATCACATTTATGCGGATACCACGGGCATCATTCTCTCGCCAGAACCGCTCGATATCGAATGATTAAAAAATTGAATGATTGAAAAAAGCCGGCTTCGTTAGCCGGCTTTTTGTTTTAGTCTTCGCTGTTCATCTGGTCCATCTTGCCCAGCAATGAACGCAGACGTTCG
>CALMKU010000237.1 GCA_937866945.1 uncultured Tolumonas sp. | reverse complement strand
TTCAGGTTAGCCGGATCACGTTCAGCGGTAACACGGATTTTTTTACCGTTAACGATCAGATGACCGTCTTTCACTTCAACGGTACCGTCGAAACGGCCGTGAGTGGAGTCATATTTCAGCATGTATGCCATGTAATCAGCGTCTAACAGGTCGTTGATTGCAACGATCTCGATGTCAGAACGTTTCTGAGCAGCACGGAAAACAATGCGACCGATACGGCCAAAACCGTTGATACCTACTTTGATAGTCATATATTCCACCAGCTATTTGTTAGTGAATAAAAGGTTGCCTGTAAAATTACAAAAACCTTACGCAGCGTCAAGCGGAATCGTGTCAATCATTGCGACAAATCAATCCTGTGCCTAAGCATTACGCGACTGACTCGCCTCACTCTTCCTTTGGGCTTGAGACCACATGGGGTCGGCGCCCCGAATTTTAAAGGGCAATTACGATAAAAATGTGATTTTCATCACGATTTAGGTGCAGCCATTTCGTCGAGATCAAGTTTAGGACAAAATTTTGCCAGTTGGTGTTAATGTTTTGTTAGAATCAGTCACGTAATGTGAGCACGATTAAAGTGAGATGTGAGCAAATGGCTAATAAACCTTCGGCAGAAGAACTGAAAAAAAATTTGTCCGAGATGCAGTTTTACGTGACGCAGAATCATGGGACAGAGCCGCCATTTACGGGTCGTTTACTGCATAACAAGCGTGACGGCGTATATCACTGTTTGATCTGCGATGCCCCGCTGTTTCATTCCCAAACCAAGTATGATTCCGGCTGTGGCTGGCCCAGTTTCTACGAACCGGTGAGTGAAGAATCCATTCGTTATATCAAAGACTTGTCACATGGAATGCAGCGCATAGAAATTCGTTGCGGTAACTGTGATGCCCATCTGGGGCATGTCTTCCCCGACGGGCCGCAGCCAACGGGCGAACGTTATTGTGTTAACTCTGCCTCTTTACGCTTTACCGATGGCGAAAACGGCGAAGAAATCAACGGTTGAAAAAACGATTCAGCAACTTATTCCACAGGAGCGGAAAAATTATGAATCTTGATGACATTATCAACAGCATGACGCCTGAGGTATACCAGCGTTTGTCGACCGCCGTTGAACTGGGGAAATGGCCTGATGGCGTTGCGTTGACCGAGGAACAAAAAGAGAACTGCCTGCAACTGGTGATGCTGTGGCAAGCCCGCCATAATACCGAAGCACAGCATATGACAATTGACACAAATGGTCAGATGGTCATGAAGAGCAAACAGCAGTTAAAAGAAGATTTTGGTATCTCAGCAAAGCCTATTGC
>CALMKU010000236.1 GCA_937866945.1 uncultured Tolumonas sp. | reverse complement strand
GCTTTAATGATATAAGCATGACGCAGACGCACTTCTTTACCCATCACCAGACGTTTGTATTGCTTGTTGGCTTCTTCGCGGAAATCAGCACGATCAATAAAGATCTCACGACTGAACGGCACGCTGCGTTCGCCCGCTTCTGGAATATTCGGATGATTAGCAATGGTCAGGTTTTCAACCAAATCTTCCGGATAGTTTTCCAACACAACACGCAGCGGATCTAACACAGCCATGGCTCGTGGCGCACGCTCGTTCAGATCTTCACGAATGCACGACTCCAGCGAACTCATCTCCACGGTGTTGTCTTGTTTAGTGACACCGATACGATGACAAAACTCGCGGATCGCTTCTGGCGTATAACCACGACGACGCAGGCCCGATACGGTCGGCATACGTGGGTCATCCCACCCTTCCACAATACCTTCAGTCACCAGCTGGTTCAGCTTACGCTTCGACATGATGGCATATTCAAGATTCAGACGGCTGAACTCATATTGACGAGGATGACAAGGGATAGAGATGTTATCCAGCACCCAATCATACAGACGACGGTTATCCTGGAATTCCAGCGTACAGATGGAATGCGTGATACCTTCCAGGGCGTCCGAAATGCAGTGGGTAAAATCGTACATCGGATAGATGCACCATTTGTTGCCCGTCTGATGATGTTCAGCGAATTTGATACGGTAGATAACCGGATCGCGCATGACGAAAAATGAAGATGCCATATCAATTTTGGCACGCAGGCAAGCTTCACCTTCCTGGAAACCGCCATTTTTCATTTTTTCAAACAGCGCGAGGTTTTCTTCGATGCTGCGATCGCGGAACGGGCTGTTTTTACCCGGTTGCGTCAAGGTGCCACGATATTCGCGGATCTGATCAGCAGTCAGCTCATCAACATAAGCGAGCCCTTTATTGATCAACTCAATAGCATAAGCGTACAGTTGTTCAAAATAATCCGAGGAGTAACGCACCGCGCCATTCCACTGAAAACCTAACCATTGCACATCACGCTGGATTGATTCGACATATTCCACTTCTTCTTTCGCAGGGTTGGTGTCATCGAAACGCAAGTTACAGGTGCCCTGATAATCGCGGGCAATGCCAAAATTCAGACAGATGGATTTCGCATGGCCAATATGCAAATAGCCATTAGGCTCGGGTGGAAAACGAGTTGCCACAGAGCTGTGTTTTCCGCTAGCCAGATCTTCATCAATGATCTGACGGATAAAATTGGTTGGTCGATGCTCCACTTGGGTCATCATTCACCTCGGATAGTGATTATCTTTTTGTATACGTTAACCGAG
>CALMKU010000235.1 GCA_937866945.1 uncultured Tolumonas sp. | reverse complement strand
TCTTGCTCAGTGGTTTCTGGCAACAGGATGGCAAATTCCTCCCCCCCCACACGGCCAATAATATCGACCATGCGCAATGTGTCTCGGCATATCTCTGCCAGTTTTTGCAGTACAAGATCGCCGACCTTGTGGCCATGCGTATCATTGATCTTTTTAAAGTGATCCACATCCATCATAAAAATAGACAACGTGCCACCGTAGCGAACCACCCGTCTCAGTTCGAGTTCAGCTTGCTGCATAAAATGGCCGCGATTATTAAAACCGGTCAGGTGGTCTGTGTGGGCTTGGTGTACCAGTTCAAGCTCAACCGCTTTTTGTGCGGTAATATCAGTGTGGATACCGCTCATTCTGAGGGGCTGGTGTTTTGGTGTCCATGCGGTAAATTTGCCGATGGAACGGATCCAGAGCCATTCACCGTTCTTTTTCTGCCGACGATATTCCATCGCGAGTGGCTCGCCATCGGCTAAGCATTTACGGTACGTTGTCATCACGCGCGGGCGATCTTCGGGATGAATACTTGTTTCCCAGACCTGTAAATTGCTGGTAAATTCGTCAGGCTCGTAGCCCAGTATTTTGGCATATTCAGGGCTGACAGAAATGGCGCCAGTCTGGACGTTGATGTCAAACCAAGCCTGATTTGCGGCACCCAGTGCAAGTCGCAGACGTTCTTCGCTTTCACTGAGAATAATTTGCGTCTTATTCAAACGACGATTCAGGCGTTGCAGGTAATACGTGATGGCAGAAACGACCGTTAATATGATCAATACGGCAATCAGGAGTGGGAATACCCATGCGGGAGCCTGTTTGGGGCCTGGATCGTAGATGAAACCATCCAATTTGTAACCTGGCTTGATCAGCCCTGCGTTGACGAAGGAGTCGGCTATGTGCTGCCAACGACCTTGATTCATATGGCCAATTTCGATTAAGTTGGGAAAGATCAGCTTACGCATTTCGGCAGCTTCAAACTCCAGATGTTCCCTCGTTTTCTCGACATGGTATTTCTCAAGCAATAGCGTGATGATTTCATCAGGATGATCCATGGCGTAACGCCAGCCTTTGAGCGAGGCTCGTCGCATTGCTTCGACACGGTTTGGATGATCACGTAATTCTGCTTCCGAGGTGAACAGAATGTCGCTGTAGAAATCGATCCGGTAAGTAGACGGGTCAATGATGTTATAAGCGACATTGTGTTGTTTCAGGAAATACGGCTCATTGGTGGTGTAGGAGTTGAAGGCATCAACCTTGCCGGATATCAAATCGTTGATATTGTAGCTGCTGGGTATGATCTGAACTTGTGAAGGAGAAACACCTTCACTCATGAACATGCTGAGAAAATCGGCATCTTTCGTCATATTCATGAGCATGACTTTTTTGCCCATGAGATCGTGCACGGACTCGATACCCGAATCCCGGCGCGTCAATAATACCGATGGTGAGTGCTGAAATATTGCGGCAAGGGCAACCAGCGGTTTTCCCAATAGGCGTTGATACAATACCTCACTATTGCTTTCTGCATATTGAGTGTGGCCGGCCAGCACTTCAGGTACCGGCTGATGGTCTGGATCGCCAGCGTGGATGCGGACATCCAGACCTTCTTCTTTATAAAACCCTTTTTCCAGCGCGGCATAGTAGCCGGCAAATTGGAATTGATGATGCCAGCGCAATTGCAGGTCGACGACTTCGGTGGCCTGTGCATGTGCAGCGATAACCATCCCCGCAGAAAGGAATGCAAACATGCGTAAAATAACGCTCCGGCTAATAAAGCCAAAGCGGAGTGATGCGCTATTTATCCTGCGTTGATGATCGAACACTATGCGCTCCTATCCATAGGTTTTAACGCCCGGAGATGACGTTAATAACCGCAGACCACACTGCGACAGCAGTACACAACATACATTAACAATCGATTCTACCAACTCTGTGTAGTTCAAAAATATACAGTAAGTTATAGCGTTAGCTAGGTTTGTGTCATTTTTTGTGCTTTTTTGAAAGAAGATCTCAAACTCGATTATCTGCGGGCAGCCCTGTGTATGCTCGGTGCTATGTTTTTTATTTCTTGCTTATTATTACCGCACTAGGGTGGTGATTAGATTTCAGCCAGATGGCCTTTCCAGCGGGTTTTTGATTCTCTTGGCTCAGTCGAGCCAAGAGCACGAAAATCAATCAAGGAAATCGCTGACTTCTTTTTTTTCATATTTGGCTAATGTCAGCCAAGGGCGTGGCGTGGTGCCCGACGTTACGGGTTCAATCTGCATCTGGTAATGATGGAAACCATTTTTGGCTTTCTTCTCCAGTGACAGCGGGATCTGCAGTGTATCTGACCACAACAGTGTCAGCTCTGAGTCTTTATTTTCCTGTTTATACCAGTGCGCACCTGCTGGCGCAGGTTTGTCCAGCCGGGTCATTTTCTGCAGCGCTGTCGGTTTGAAAATGTGGGAATGCAACGTCCAGTCAGGTACAAAATTAGCTTGTCCATATTCTCCGGGTGGATAATAGACAATTGCTTTGTGCACCGGATCGACGTAGTTCAGCGTCAGAGAGCCATCGGTGTTATGGACCAGCCATTGTGCGGCGGTCTGATAATTGAAATGTTCGTGCGGTGCCTGCATTTCATTATGTTCATTGTGTTCTACTTCGGCGCGGATGCCTTCCGGGATCAGCCGTTCACTCCAGATCGTCTGGCCATCGCGGATCCAGCGGTCTTGATAGTTCAGTGTTTTGACCACGCCTTCTTCGGTGGTTTCGGTCGTGGAGTAGTGAATGACCGCATCGACTGGCGGCAATTCACCGGCACTGCTTAGCATGGGGATGCTGAGCAACGCCAGAACAATAAGGGTGTAACGCATAAAGACTCCTTGTTCAGGGCGAGAGGGATAATACCGCCAACGGGTATTATCCCTGCGCGATTCGGTTGTGACTTAATAACCCGCGGCTGCTTTTACCAGTGAAAAGACGTTGGTATTTTCCATCGTGCCTTTGAAGCTGCTGGAACCGGCACCATCGGCAAACAGCATCACATCACCACCACCGTGAGTTTCGGAGGATAAACGAATACCGGCTTCCTGCAGATAATCGTTGGCCTGTACCTGATCACTGGTCAGATCGGGACGCGTGGCCGGACGATTGCTGCCGTTACCAAACACCAGTGTGGTGTACGGGCGGCCATTGACATCGGTGGCTTGATTGCCGTCTTTATCGGTGACCAGACCGAGGATCGGATTGCCTTTTGCCGAGTAACCATTGATGGTCATGGTATGGTCATGGTCGGCAGTGACCACGATGAGGGTGTTGGTCAGATCGACCTTTGCCAGTGCCGTTTTGATCGCGTTATCAAATGCAACGGTGTCTTCCAGTGCTCGTTTGGCGTTAGTGCCGTGCAAGGCGTGGTCGATGCGGCCACCTTCCACCATCAGGAAATAGCCGTTGTCATTTTTTGACAACACATCAATGGCTTTAGATGTCATATCGGACAACGAAGGCTGTGTGCTGGCACTGTCAGCGACGCGATCTAATTCATAAGCCAGATGCGAGCTGGTGCTGAACAGGCCGATGAGCTTCGTGATGCTACTGCTGTCGATCGCTGCCAGAGCTGTTTTATTCGTGACATAGCTATAACCCTGTGTCTGCAGCTCTGCGGTCAAATCGCGGCCATCAGCCCGGCCTTTGGTGTTGCTGACCGAATAAGGCGTCCAGTGATTAGCGCCACCGCCCATCAATACGTCTACGCCATCGCCGAGTGCACTGTTAAAACCAGCACCACCAGGAACGGCTTGTGCGGCAATTTCATATTGCGTGTCGCGATGACAAATATGTGAATAGGTTGCCGCCGGCGTGGCATGGGTCAGCTCAGTCGTGGTGATAGCCCCCGTACCTTTGCCTTGTGCTTTTGCCAGTTCCAGCAGCGTGGTGGCGGCAGTGCCGTTACCAGTGGTGCAATTATTCACGGTTTTATTGCCGTGACTGTCTTTACCCGGTGCCACCGCCGTGGTATCTGCGCTCATCGAGATGACTTCATTGTTCATCTTCACGCCAGTCATGTAAGCTGCCATGGATGGTGCTGAGTCGGTCGTTTGGGCATCATTGGAATAGGTTTTGATGCGGGCTGTACGTGGTAATTCCTGCATTTGCAGGTTGCCTGCTTCGCCATATTGGTAAATACGAGCAGCGGTCAGGGTGGTTGGCCCCATGCCATCCCCGAGAAAGAAAATAACGTTTTTGGCCGGAGCGGCATAGGTCAGCGGGCTGGTTAATGCAGCGGCGATCGCACAGCTGAGTAATAATGGTTTCAACATGATTTTCTCCTGAATAGCTGATTACAAGCCAGCGATGGTTTTGACTTTGCCGAAGACTGCGGTGTTTTCGATCACCCCGTGAAAATCATCCGCGCCCATCCCCATGGCACCTAAAAAGACATCGGTGCCGCCATGTGTTTCGCTACCGGGAGTACCAACTTCGACAACCACTTCCTGACGGTAATCGTCTGCAGACACGCTCTCATCCGTCAATGCCGCTACGGTATTGCGGGTACCATCAACGCGATTAGAGCCATTACCAAAACCGATGATGGAATAAGGCATGCCATCGGCATCAACGCTGGCTTCACCAGCGGTAGCACCGGAATAGTTTTTTACCAGCCCCAATACGCCAGCCTGATTGTCAGTCGTTTTACCGGTGCGTTGCGCATAACCGTTTAACACCAATGTATGGTCATGATCAGCGGTCACCACAATCAGGGTATTTTTCAGCTCTGGATCAATGGTTTTCATTTTGGTGATAGCGGCGGCAATGGCGTTATCAAATGCCACGCTGTCTTGCAGGGCGCGTTTCGCGTTGGTGTCATGCAACGCATGGTCGATACGACCCCCTTCCACCATCAAAAAGAAACCATTTTTGTTGTTGCTGAGCACGTCGATGGCTTTTTCAGTCATCTCGGTTAGCGATGGTTCGGTGGTGGCGCTGTTTTTCTGACGATCTAAGTCATAAGACAGATGGCTATTGTTAAACAGGCCAATCAGTTTTTTGCTGTTGTCTGCCGCCGTCAGTTCGGTTTTGGTGCCAGCGTAGGTATAGCCTTTTGCCTGTAATTCAGTGATCAGATCCCGGCCATCGCTGCGTCCGCCGCTCAGATTGGCAGCCGAGAAAAATTGCTTGCGGCCACCACCGAGGATCACGTCAACACCGTCGGCCAGTTTGCTGTTAAAGCCAGTACCACCGGGAACCAGTTGCGCGGCAATGTCATTTTCCAGATCGCGGTTACAGATGTGGGCATAGGTCGCAGCTGGGGTGGCATGGGTAACGCGAGTGCTGGTAACGACGCCGGTGCCCCAGCTTTTGGCTTTGGCCAGCTCCAGCAAGGTAGTCATCGCAGAGCCTTTACTGGTGCTGCAATCGTTTTCCTGCGTAGCTTCGGCGTTCATGGAGATAACGCCATTATTGCTTTTAACACCAGTCATGTAGGCTGACATGGATGGTGCCGAGTCGGTTACTTGCGAATCATTGGAATATGTTTTGATAAAGGCGGTTTCTGGCAGCGAATCAATGGTGGTGGTGCCATCTTCGCCGACAGAGTAAATGCGGGCGGCGGTGAGAGTGGTG
>CALMKU010000234.1 GCA_937866945.1 uncultured Tolumonas sp. | reverse complement strand
CTTTGCACATCACGCTGGCCACCGGCATAGGTAACACCGCCTTCGGATAGCTGGCGCAACGAACGTTCTTGTTTCTGGCATTTGCCATCCGGGCGATTACGCGCCCTGCGTACCGACCAGCGCGCGCAATAACGCTGACCATCACGACCAGAAAACTCAACTTCGGCATAACCGGAGAATGCACCACGGCTTAAGATCAGCCGCACATCGTTGGCTTTTAACCGCTCGGCATCATCAACACGGCCAATTTCCGCCATGTTTTTCTTATTCGATGGAAAGCGTGCGATCTGGTCATATAACGCCAGACAAATCGCATCCAAAATTGTGCTTTTCCCCGCACCGGTATTGCCAGTGATGGCAAACAGGCCACTGTCACCCAAGCGCCCTTGCGTAAAATCGATATCGAATGGATGAGTTAAACTGGCGAGGTTTTCACCACGAACCGCAAGTATTTTCATAATGCCGGATGCTCCAATACGGTTTCTAACTCTTCGAAACAATTCACCAGTTCAATATCAGGGGAAGATGCATATTGCCGCTGATAACACAGTTCAAACACCTCCCGCGGCGTCAGCGAATCAAGTGGCACGATGGTCATCTGATCGGCGATGCCTAAACCATGTCCGGTATATTCGGTATGAATTCGCGCCAAGCGCACTGGTTTGTCAGTGAGTGCCGCTAATACCCGCTCGCGCAGACGAGCCTCAGGTTTATCGAGCTTAACGCGCACCTCTAAAAAAGGGCGTTGGTTATGTGGTAAATCGGTTAATGACAAGGCACTCAACTCGGCCAGAACGTCATCTAACGGCGCTGCTTGTGTGGGCAATCGCAAAATATCGACCGTATGCGGCACACCGATCATATCAGTCACAGCAATTTGATTATCGCTGACGGTAAGTTCAATAACTCGATGCGGATAGTGTTGTTCCGCCAGCGATAACGGTAACGGCGAACCGGAATAATAAACACGTTCACTCAAGGCTTGGCTTAAATGCAAATGCCCTAACGCCACATGATCGGCACCATCAAACACAGAAAGAGGCAAAGCATGTTGATTGCCGCCTAAAATTTTTCGTTCCGATAATTCCGACAGTTCGCCACTTTGCAGATAGGCATGCCCCAGTGCCAAGATGGGTTGTTCCGCTGCACGCTGAGTATCGATATGGGCAAAAACTTGCTGGTAAATCTCTCGAACACCGACCACTAGGCGATCTTCACCCTCTGTTTGTTCATCATTAATGCGTAAATCGGCACTACGCAGGAATGGTACAGCCGCACACCATGCCGCTACTTTCCCCGTTTTATCTTTCAGTGGGATCGCTAATTTTTCACAATTGAGTTGGCCCGAATCATCGCGCTCAATCGCGCCAATTAAATGCAGATCAAAGGATTTGAGTAATTCATGCGGCGCATCAAGTTTGGACGGCGAATCGTGATTACCGGCAATAATGATGACATTCAGATGCGGACGTTGCTGACGTAAACTCGCCAGAAATTGGTAAAAAAGCTGCCAGCTCGTTGCTGATGGGTTGGCGGTATCAAATACATCGCCCGCGACCAATAAACCATCGATATCGCGTTGCACTATCTCATTCATTAACCAATCAAGAAATGAACGATGCTCATAGTAACGTTCATGACCATGCAAACGATGTCCCAGATGCCAGTCGGCGGTATGCAGTAATTTCACAGTGCTCAGCAACAGATCAGGAAGTAGTTATCCGTAACATGATGGCTGACGCGCCATTTTTCAAGCGTACGTTTTCAAGCGTCACGACATTCCATCCAGTATTCCTCTAACTGCCAGACCGGATGTTTATGCGCTTCTTTGATTTTAAAGCCCTGCTTTTGATAAAACTCAATTTCATCCGCGTGTTCAGCACACGCCCGGTGATACAACACCGGATGATTTTGTTTGGCCAGCCCTAATAACTCCTCGGCCAATTGCTGACGCTGACAACTGGGCTCAACATAAAGCTCCAGTAACTCATCGGCTTTTAAAGCGACAAAACCCACCAGATGATTTTCATCATCGGCAACCCAAACTTCTGTGCCACACTCCAGTTGCTTACGCATCGACTCCTGCCTGTGCCACCAGGTAGCCGCTGGTAAAAACTCATCGGCATGCAATGACGCTTGCAACCAGATGGCTGTCAGTTGTGGCATATCTTGTGGTTCGCTGCGTCGAATCACCATGATCTACTCCGAATTAAACTTAACTTTAGTGTACTCAGCCAGCAGAAAGAGATAGTCAAGTGGTTATCAGGTTGTGAATCAGCTCCGGTTTTTATCCGGGTAATGCCGAAGCGATCACAATGCTGTTAGAATGCGACTCCTTTTAAACATGACTGAGGTCGCCATGTGGTTTAAAAACCTGCAACTGTACCGTTTTACTCGTCCATTTGAACACGATGCCGACAGCCTGGAAAAAATGCTGCAAAGCCATCTGTTTACGCCTTGTGGTAGTCAGGAGATGAGCAAATTCGGTTGGATTTCCCCATTGGGAAAACACGCAGAAGTATTGGTGCATGAAGTACAGGGACAGCTGTTGTTATGTGCTAAAAAGGAAGAAAAAATGCTGCCCGCTGCCGTCATCAAAGACATGCTGCAGGAAAAAATCGATGATATGGAAGCAGCACAAGGTCGGGCACTGAAGAAAAAAGAGAAAGAATCACTGAAAGAAGAGATCCTGCATACGTTATTACCGCGTGCATTCCCGCGTTCCAGCCAGACCTTCTTATGGATCAACGCTGCGGAAAACTATCTGGTGGTGGATGCCGGCTCATCGAAAAAAGCCGACGACGTATTATCGCTGTTGCGTAAATGCACAGGCAGTCTGCCCGTTGTGCCGTTTGCTTTATTAAACCCGCCAGAAATCACCATGACGGAATGGCTGAATGCCGGTGCCGCACCAGCAGGGTTCACGCTGGAAGATGAAGCGGAACTGCGTTCCGCACTGGAACACGGCGGTATCATCCGCTGTAAAGAACAAGATCTGGTATGTGACGAAATCAAATCGCATCTGTTAGCCGATAAAATGGTGACTAAACTGGCGCTGAACTGGTCGGATACCGTCAGTTTTGTCTTGAGTGATGATCTGTCGATTAAACGTCTGAAATTCAGCGAAGAACTGCGCGAACAAAATGAAGATGTGGTTTCGGAAGATCAGGTTGCCCGCATGGATGCTGACTTCGCGCTGATGACCGGTGAACTGGCGAAATTCGTTCCTGAGCTGGTGGCCGCACTCGGCGGAGAAAAAGCCGAATAACCGCATTCGTTTAGCACCAAACTAGATAAAAACAATGCAAAAACAGCGGGAATGAGCATATCGTCCCGCTGTTTTTACAGATATATCCTTAATACCCCTTTCCAGAGTACAATCGCGCGCCCGATGCCATCAGGTGGCATCTTACTGACCTGTGATCAGACAAGAGAGAACAACATGTTTAAACCAGAATTACTGTCTCCAGCGGGAACGCTGAAGAATATGCGTTATGCCTATGCTTACGGTGCCGATGCGGTTTATGCCGGCCAGCCCCGTTACAGTCTGCGTGTGCGCAATAACGAATTTGATCATGCCAATCTGCAATTGGGGATCAACGAAGCTCATGACTTAGGCAAAAAACTGTATGTGGTCGCCAATATTCAACCGCATAACTCTAAGTTAAAAACCTTTGTCCGCGACATGAAACCTGTGATCGACATGGGGCCGGATGCCTTAATTATGTCCGATCCGGGCCTGATCATGATGGTGCGCGAACACTTCCCAGAAATGCCGGTGCATTTATCAGTACAAGCCAACGCGGTTAACTGGGCGACCGTAAAATTCTGGGAAAAAATGGGCTTGGAACGTGTGATCCTGTCACGTGAGCTGTCTATTGAAGAAATCGAAGAGATCCGCCAACAGTGCCCAGATATTGAGTTGGAAGTATTTGTGCATGGCGCGCTGTGCATGGCCTATTCCGGTCGTTGCCTGCTGTCTGGTTATCTGAACAAACGCGATCCGAACCAAGGCACTTGCACCAACTCTTGTCGTTGGGAATATAACGTACACGAAGGCAAACAGGATGATGTTGGCCAGATCGTGCATAAACAAGAGCCAATTCCGGTCAAAGTTGAACCCACGCTGGGTATCGGTGCACCAAGCGACGCACTGGTTCTGCTGGAAGAGAAAAACCGCCCAGGTGAATTCATGACGGCGTTCGAAGATGAACACGGCACTTACATCATGAACTCACGCGATCTGCGGGCAATCCAGCATGTGGAACGTCTGAGCAAACTGGGTGTGCATTCACTGAAAATTGAAGGCCGGACTAAATCTTTTTACTACTGCGCACGTACTGCACAAGTATACCGTCAGGCCATTGATGATGCGGCAGCCGGTAAACCATTTAACGCCAACTTGATGGGCACGCTGGAGAATCTGGCGCACCGCGGTTATACCGAAGGTTTCCTGCGTCGTCATGTGCATTCTGATTATCAGAATTACGACTACGGTTACTCTGTTTCCGACAGCCAGCAGTTTGTGGGTGAAGTGCTGGAACGCAGTGCCAATGGTATGGCAAAAATTGCGGTGAAAAATAAATTCCTCGTTGGCAACAGCATGGAATTGATGACGCCACAAGGCAACATCAGCTTTGAATTAGCACACATGGAAAATAAAAAAGGTGAGCAGATTGAAGTAGCCCCAGGTGATGGCCATATTGTGGAAATCCCAGTGCCGGAAAATGTCGATCTGAGTTACGGCATTTTATTGCGTAATCTGGATGATAAAGAAAGCACCCGCCAACCGCATGCGGTGGCTTAAAGATGGCACTACTGATCACTGAGGCTTGCACTAATTGCGATATGTGCGAGCCGGAATGTCCGAATCAGGCCATTTATATGGGCGATAAGGTGTATGAAATTATGCCTGATCGCTGTACCGAATGTGTGGGCTTCTATGAGGAGCCCACCTGTGTGCGGGTGTGTCCGATCAACTGTATTATCACTGATCCGGCACACCCGGAATCAGAGCTTGAATTACTCAATAAATTTATATCGTTATATGAAAAAGGAGACTAAATGGAACCAGTAATGATTTATGGCAAACCTGATTGCCCTTACTGTGAAATGGCCGTGAAGTTTTGCGAAGAGCGTGACTTTGCGTTTACCTACGTTGATATTTTTGCCACCGGCATGACTGTTGCCGATCTGCAGAAAAAAGTAGGCCAGCCAGTTCGCACTGTGCCACAGATTTTTGTCGGTAAAAAACACGTTGGTGGTTATACCGATTTTTATAAAGCAGTGACTGAAAACCTGCTGTAAGTAAGCATTAACTCCGCCCGGAGTTCAGCAGCACGGATGCTGCTGGCGATAATTTCATCTTCCTGCCAAAAGAACATTGCCTGTTGCCGCCCCTCGCCCTATAATCGCGCCGTTTTCTAACCCCGTTCTTTAACATCCAGTGGTGAATCCATTATGCATCCCATGCTGAATATTGCTGTCCGCGCAGCCCGTAGTGCTGGTCAGGTTATTGTGAAAAGTTTTGCTGATCCAAGCAAAATTGAAACCATGCAAAAGGCTATGAACGACTTTGTGACTAACGTCGATCGTGAAGCGGAAAACGTGATCATTCAGACGATCAGAAAATCTTACCCTGACCACAGCATCGTGGCAGAAGAGAGCGGTTTGAGCAGCGGTAAAGACGCTGATTACCAATGGATTATCGACCCACTGGATGGCACTACCAACTTCGTTAAAGGCATTCCTCATTTCGCGGTGTCTATTGCCCTGCGCATTAAAGGCCGTACCGAAGTGGGCGTTGTTTATGACCCAATCCGTGATGAACTGTTCACCGCTTCCCGTGGTGCTGGCGCACAGCTGAACGGCTACCGTCTGCGTTGCAGCAATGCGAAAGATCTGAACGGTTGTGTATTAGCCACTGCCTTCCCACATCGCCACCGTCACCATTACCAATCGTTCCTGACTATGTTTAACAACATTTTCCAGGAATGTGCTGATATTCGCCGTGCCGGCGCTGCCAGTCTGGATCTGGCGTATGTGGCTGCTGGCCGCATGGACGGTTACTGGGAACTGGGTCTGAAGCCATGGGATCTGGCTGCTGGTGAACTGATTGCCCGTGAAGCTGGTGCAATTGCTACTGATTTTGCCGGTGGTCATAACTATGACAACAGCGGCAATATCGTTTGTGGTAACCCACGCATTGTGAAAGCGCTGCTGGCGAAAATCCGCGAAGAGTTACCAGAGTCACTGGCTAAATAAGTGATGTTGGTGTGCTACCGTTTTCGGTAGCACACCATGACTAGAACCCCTACCACTAGCCCCCAGAACGCAGATCCAACCCCCCACAAGCTCAACCCACTGGCAGTCACCAGAAACGTCAATAATGCCGCTTCCCGCTGATGTTCATCATGCAATGCAGCATGCAAACTCGCCCCTATTGTGCCAAACAACGCAATGCCCGCCACGCCCATAATCAACGCGCCCGGCAAGATGGCAAACAACGTCACGATACTGGCACCAAACACACCAGCAATCAGATAGCCAACACCTGCAAACGCCGCTGCTTTATAACGCTGCTTTGAATCCTCATGCGCTTCCGGCCCCATACAAATCGCCGCCGTGATCGCCGCCAGATTAATGGCAAAACAGCCTAATGGCGCCAATAGCAGATTAAGAACACCTGTCACGGTCAACGACGCCGACACCGGAGCTTGATAATTATTCGCTCTCATGACGGCAATACC
>CALMKU010000233.1 GCA_937866945.1 uncultured Tolumonas sp. | reverse complement strand
GCACCATTCCCGGCAGAGTTACTGGTCGACAGTGAAGAATCACGTCAGGCGACCGCTCCCCTACGTGAGTTAGTGGTGCAGATCCCGCCGATCTCACCGGATGTGAATGGCATGAATGCCTTGGCATTGTTTCGTAAACAACCCGACGCTAACTGCTACCCCGTGTTAGATGCGCAAGGTACACCACTAGGCATCTTGAAACGCCATACGTTACTGCGTCATTTTGCCGAGCAGTTTGGCCATTCACTGTATGCCAAAGCACCGATCGCCAAGTTGATGGATAAACCCATCATGGTCGATGTGAATCAATCTTTGCTGAAAGTCAGCCAACTACTGGTCGAACATGAAGAAGAAGAGGAATTAGATGCCTGGTTCATTATTTGTGAAGACGGCAAATATCTGGGTCTGGGCCGCTTACGCGATCTGATGCGTAAACTGACCCAATATAAGCTCACCATGGCGCGTTACGCCAATCCCCTGACCTTGTTACCCGGTAATGTACCAATCCAGCGGGCGATTGAAAAAGGCTTACAAGAAAACAAACCTTTCCTGCTGGCGTATTGCGATCTGAACGATTTCAAACCCTACAATGATGTTTGTGGCTATGAGCGCGGTGATATGATGATCAAGCTGGTAGCCCGATTATTACGGCAGTATTTTGGTCAGCCGCATAATTTCATCGGCCATCTGGGTGGCGACGATTTTATCTTATTATTACAACAGGATGAATGGATTACGTCCGTTAAAGAACTGCAGTCAGAGTTCCGTCGGCAACGCCTGCATTACTATCGCAACGAGGATATCGTCAACAATGGTATCTACAGTAAAGATCGGGACGGTAATCCGCGTAAATTTCCGTTGGTTGATTTATCGGTTGGGGTCTTCCCCTATACGCCCGATTTGTCTTTGACTGCTAGTCAGGTTAGCACCACGTTAAGTACGGCCAAACACCGAGCAAAAGGAACACCAGGTCACCTTTATTATCTCGATAATCAACGTTTTGATTTTTCTGCTGTATCAGAGCAAGAATGTTCGGTGCCTGAGTTTTGTTGTTCAGTGGCCGGATGATGAATTCTGTTTCGCCTGCTGTAACATTTCCAGTAATTTTGGCTGCTGCTCATGCGCAATACGCTGACCAATATTGACGGTTTCTTCCTGCAACAACGGCGAGTAACGCAGATATTTTTGGCCGGTTGCGGTGCGGAAAAACAGGATCATCTGCCGGATCTCAGCTTCTGTAAAATGGGCATGGTAACTCGCCGCCAACTCAGTTCGCATACGCGCCCAGGTCAGATATTCCTTGCCCCATTTTTGCACCACCGGCTGATAACGCGCCAGTTCCGGTTGCTGACGGATCATCTTATTCAATACCTGATGGCTGAGCAGATTAAATTGCTGTTTGCCGCCCATTAAATCGGCCAGTATCAGTGCACTGTCTTCAGTGACAGCCCACACACTCGCGCTAACAAAACTAACTAACAGCAGCAGGCGGTTGATCCATGTACGCATGTTAATGACCTATCTAATTAACAACCCATCTGAATACCGCCTGCCAGCATAGCGCCCATTAACGGGCGCGTGAAGCCCCACCACCTTGCTGGCGTTGACTAGCCACTGGACGACGCGCTGCTGGTTTTCCGCCTGCCGGTTTACCTTGCGCGGGCTTACCCTGTACGGCAGTTCCCGCAACAGGTTTCGCCAATACCGGTTTTTTATTACTCGTAGGGCGTTTACCGCTCGTAGCCGGTTTCGGTTTGTTACTTTCTTCTGGCGAACGACGTTGCTGTTCCATCGGTAAATGACGAGTCAGTGCGATCTGACCGGTTTTCTGCATTGTGGCTAATTTGCGCTGACGGCTTGGTGTTTTGCTCTCTTCTGGGATCAAACAACCCGGCCCCTTACCAATCAGATGACCCCAACCGCGCGCCATGAACTCTTCACGCAATTTCGGCCAGTTCGCCGGGTCGTGATAACGCAGCACTGCTTTATGGAAACGACGACGGATCTCGCCTTTCGCAACAAACATTTTGTCCGACTTGTAATCAATCTTGTGCAACGGATCCAGCTCGGTGTAATACATGGTCGTCGCGTTCGCCAACGGCGATGGATAGAAGTTTTGCACCTGATCCAGACGGAAATTATTTTGCTTCAACCACAAGGCCAGATTCACCATGTCTTCATCGGTGGTACCTGGGTGGGCGGCAATAAAGTAAGGGATCAGGAACTGTTCTTTTCCGGCTTCCTTGGAATATTTATCAAATAACTCTTTGAATTTGTAATAGCTGCCCATACCCGGCTTCATCATCTTCGATAATGGGCCTTCTTCGGTATGTTCAGGGGCGATTTTCAGATAACCACCCACATGGTGTTTCACCAATTCACGCACATAACGCGGATCTTGCACCGCTAAATCGTAACGCACACCGGAAGCAATCAGGATCTTCTTGATGCCTTTCAGATCGCGCGCTTTACGATACAGTTCGATTGTTGGCGTGTGGTCGGTATCCATATGCGGGCAGATACTTGGGAACACGCACGAGGCACGACGGCAAGTCTCTTCGGCACGCGGGCTCTTACAGCGCAGCTTATACATGTTGGCGGTCGGGCCGCCCAGATCGGAAATCACACCGGTGAAACCAGGCACTTTATCGCGGATCTCTTCAATCTCAGTCAGGATCGATTCATGGGAACGACTCTGGATCTGGCGGCCTTCATGTTCGGTAATCGAACAGAATGAACATCCACCAAAACAACCACGCATAATGTTCACAGAGGTTTTGATCATGTCATAAGCTGGAATTTTCGCGCCTTTATACGCCGGATGCGGCACACGTTGATAAGGCAAGGCAAACACCCAATCCATCTCTTCGGTATTTAGCGGTAATGCAGGCGGGTTCACCCACAGCGTTTTATCGCCATGTTGTTGCAATAGCGCACGCGCACAACCCGGATTGGTCTCATGATGCAGAATGCGTGAGGTGTGGGCATATAACACACGATCCGCTTTTACTTTTTCATACGAAGGCAGCAGCACATAGGTTTTTTCCCATGGCTTGGGTTTCGGTGGCTGCACAACAACCGCTTTCGGTTTTTCCGGTTCAACGGCTGCATCGGTTGCGCATGGCGCATTTTCCATATATGGATTCGGGATCGGATCGATATGACCAATTTGGTCTAACCGCGAAGAGTCGACGCCTTTCCATTCCGGCAATGGCCCTTTTCTGATCACCGCAGTGCCGCGAATATCCTGCATATCGGCGACAGTTTCGCCGCGGGCAAAACGATGTGCAATTTCAGTTAACGGGCGTTCCGCGTTACCAAATACTAGCAGGTCAGCTTTTGCATCCACCAGCACGGAACGGCGGATCGTTTCCGACCAGTAATCGTAATGACCAATACGGCGCAGTGAGGCTTCAATGCCCCCTAACACCACCGGTACATCTTTATAGGCTTCTTTACAGCGCTGAGAATAAACCAGCGTGGCGCGATCAGGGCGCTTACCACCTTCATTATTGGGTGTATAAGCATCGTCATGACGTAATTTTTTATCAGCGGTATAACGGTTGATCATCGAATCCATGTTACCGGCACTGACGCCGAAAAACAGATTCGGTTTGCCCAGTTTCATGAAATCGTTTTTATTGTTCCAATCCGGCTGACAAATCAAGCCAACGCGGAATCCCTGTGCTTCCAGAAAACGGCCAACAATCGCCATACCGAAACTCGGATGATCGACATAGGCATCGCCGCAGACCACGATAATATCGCAGCTGTCCCAACCGAGTTGATCCATCTCACTGCGGGACATTGGCAGAAAGGGCGCAGGCCCAAAGCATTCCGCCCAATATTTCGGATAATCAAACAGTAAGGTTTCTGGCTGGGTCATGTTCTATTTACATCACAGAGAAAAATGGCGGCGGATTATAGCCCGTCAAATCCGCCTTGGCGATGGTTATTTTTTAACCATGTAGAGTGCGAGGATATTGCTGCCGTATTATTTGACCGATATCGGGAGCACCGAAAATTCAGCCCACAGCGGGTTATGATCTGATGCGTGAGTAGCTTTATTCCCTGAATTTTTTAGCTGCAATTTGCGGTAAAAAATATGGTCTACCGGCTTTGACATAACTAAGACACGTAAATCAGAGCTCGGTACAGCTTCATCAAAACCACTCTGTTTAGCCAGAGTAAGCAGATAATCAGCTCGTTTATTCCCCCAGGTTGCAAAGTCACCGGCCAGAATAACCGGCCCAGGATAACCTTTTGCCAACAGGAATAAACGCCCCATCTGACGACGATATGCGGCCATCGCCAGTTCAAAATTAACGCCATGCACATTGATCACCAATAAAGGATAATTACTGTCCATCAGAGGATACAACGTCAACAAGGCCGATTTTGGCAGACGGCTGACCGGTTCTAATTCCCGCAATGCGCAATTATATAATGCGGCTACGGGTGCAGCATTTAACACACCAATCGCCTCTCCCTCTAGTCTGAAAGCCTGAATTTGCTGCCAGTTAAAATGCGCTTGCAGTAGTAATTGACTCAATGCCGGACGTTCCACCGCTTCCTGCAGCAACAATAAATCACTTTGCTGTGCCGATGTTTTCAGCTCCTGTTGCCAGTTAGCCCGCTGAAATTTATTTAAATTCCATGTGGTTAAGCGAAAAGAGGACTTCAAACCATCCGTTTGTTGGCGCGTAGCCGGAATGACTGCCGGACAGCGATCAATCAGACGAGTCCCAACATTGGTAGACAAGGTTTCCTGCGATGGGATCTCCAGGCATCCGCCCAACAACACCGCAATGATGGCACTCAAAAAAACAGGAACTCTCATTGCTCACCTGCTGTGGCTTGCTGCAACCACGCTAAAAGATCGCG
>CALMKU010000232.1 GCA_937866945.1 uncultured Tolumonas sp. | reverse complement strand
CTGGTCGACAGCTATACCGATTTGGCGCGTTGGAAATCGGTGGTCGACCGTTTGGCGACCTTTGAGCAAGGCTTGCAACAGGCAGAAAACTTGCCGCGTCTGCAACCAGAGAAAACCGGTAACGCGCTGCAATTGCAACAAGTCGGCATATCACAACCTGACGGTGCCAGCTTGATGGAAAATGCAAACTGGCAGCTGACGGCTGGCGACTCGTTGCTGATCCAAGGCCCGTCCGGGTGCGGTAAATCTACGCTACTGCGCACACTGGCCGGCTTGTGGCCTTTCGCAACGGGTAAAGTCAATTACCCGGCAGATAGTCAGTCGCTGTTTTTGTCACAAAAACCCTATCTGCCATTAGGTAGTCTGCGGCAAGCGATGAGTTATCCGTTAACGGAAGTCAGCAACGCCGAAGCACTGAAAGCATTACAGGCTGTGGGGCTGGAAAAAGTAGCGTCTAAATTGGATGACGTTGAACAATGGGGACAGATCTTAAGCCTCGGTGAACAGCAACGTGTGGCATTTGCCCGTATTCTGCTGGTGAAGCCGGATGTGCTATTTTTAGATGAAGCAACTTCGGCGCTGGATGAACAAAGCGAAGCATTGCTTTATCGCCTGCTGCGTCAGGAGTTGCCACAGACCATTATGGTCAGTGTCGGTCATCGCAGCACTCTGAATCCGTTCCACGAGAAAAAGCTGTTATGGCAGGAAAATGGACAATGGCAATTCGCCTGATCCCCTTGCTAGGTCTGACACTGGCTGTGCTTTGCGGCACGGCCAGTGCGAAACAGCTCGCCTTCTCACGCGAAGAATTACAGCTACATTATGTCTGGCAATATGAAACGGCCGCGACCCAAGCCTTTACCCTAATATTGCCAACAGAAACCGCATTACCACCTTGGAGTGCATGGCGGCCTGCTCAGGCGGATGCGTTTGTATTTCAGCAATTACTGCGCGATGCGCGTGAACAATTTCCTGATGTCAGCTTTCGTTATAGTAAAACCGCGAACGGTAGCACCGTGGATTTTCAATCAACGGAACCCGCACTGTTACCGCAAATAAAAAGCTGGTTGGCGCAGCAACAAGAGACCCTGTTCATGGCTTATTTGGATCAACATTACTACAAACGGCATGGTGGTAATGATGGCCGGCTGATCCGCCCCGATCATGTTCGGATTGCCACTGACAGTAGCCCGGAATTGCAGGAAACAGCACAAGCGCTGCAGCGCATGATCATCAGCTCGGCATCTGAAGAACAAAAACAGCGTTA
>CALMKU010000231.1 GCA_937866945.1 uncultured Tolumonas sp. | reverse complement strand
GCTATTCATATGGGTGACTTTTACCAACGTAACAGTGCCTATCTGGATCAGATGATTGATCTGAAAAAAGTACCAAATGCTGAAATGCCGCAAGTATTTAAATGTGATTCAAAAGACTCAATGTCTTCTATCGCAACCGTTGCTAACTTGCTGAGCACTACGGAACATTATAATCAGCTGGGTGTTGAAAAACGCCGGGAAGTACGTCGTTTATTGTTATGCCTCGATGATACCGCTAAGAAAGTAAGTAAATTACCTGGCATTCCGGCATCTGAAATTTCAGATCTGAACAAGCTACGTAAAGACCTGACGCTGACAACTGAGTATGCACCGACTTGGGTGATCTTTGCTGTTGCACTAGCTCTTGGTGGTGGCACGATGATTGGCTGGCGTCGTATTGTTCAAACCGTCGGTGAGAAAATTGGTCAGAAAGGCATGACTTACTCTCAGGGGATGGCTGCTCAGATCACCGCTGCTGCCGCGATAGGTATGGCTAGTATCAGTGGCTTACCAGTGTCTACTACTCACGTTCTGTCATCTGCCGTTGCAGGAACCATGATAGCGAACCGATCAGGTTTGCAGTCAGGCACGGTGAAGACAATAGCACTGGCTTGGGTCTTAACACTACCAGTAACAATCGCACTGTCGGCGAGTTTGTTCTGGCTGGGTACTTTTATCTTCGTTAACTGATAAACGCAAGATACTGATAGATTAGTTTAAAAGGCCAGCTGTGATGCTGGCCTTTTTCATATCTGTTTTAGCATATAACATGCGCCAGTACCGTATTGTGTTTCGTCAATGACATAGTTGTGTGGTTTAAAACCATGTCGTTGCCAATAGCCAACAGCCTGCTTAAGTGAAACCAGCGACATTTCCTTGTATCCCTGTTTATTTGCCCAGAGCTGCAGATATTTCACAACCTGACTACCTAGTCGTTTACCGGCGTACTCAGGTGCAATAGCCATATCATGGATGTAAAGTAGTTGTGGTTGCGACGAGGGTTGGTAGACGGTATGCAAACCGGCTGGATTGCGGCTCCAAGGGTGGGCCAGGCAATAACCGACTACACAATTTTGCTGATCTGTCAGGGTCAGGCAGGTCTGTGGGCCAAGTATGAGTTTTGAGCGTAAAACCGTTTCTGTTTCGGGCGTGATATTCGGGTAAACGGCAGCTTGTATATTAAGAATGACTGGCCAGTCATTGTCAGCAATAGAACGAATCATTATTGGAACGCATCATTTTTTAAAATGCTAGTTTACAACGATATGGCGAAACAAGAGAGGGTAAAATAATGGCTGAAGAATGGGTCGATATTGTTGATGAAAACAATAATGTAATAGATGCTGTTCCCCGCACTGTTATGCGTCAGCAGCATTTATTACACCGGGCGACTTATATTGCCATCACTAATGATCAAGGCCAACTTTACGTACAACGGCGTACTGCCACCAAAGATTATTGTCCTTCAATGTTAGATGCCTGCTGTGGCGGCGTTGTATCGGCTGGCGAAGAGATTTTGGCATCAGCTTATCGTGAACTAGCAGAAGAGATGGGAATAACAGGCGTGACGCTGAAGCCACATGGCGCATTCCTGCATATCGATAATGAATGCAATGTATGGGGCGAATTGTTCAGCTGTCAGTATGACGGCGAGTTAGTCTTGCAAGAAGAAGAAGTAGAGTATGTGCTACTCATGACGGGCGAAGAGATATTAGCCAGATCTTCGGAATTTACACCTGATTCGCTGGTTGCGATCCGGCTGTGGTTGTCTGTGCAATAAAAAAGGCCGTATGTTACGGCCTCTCTGGTTTTTGCTTTAATTAATGTTTTAGCTTCATTCTTCCCTGGCTGAACGCATCACTGCTGAATTGATACCATGCAATTGCTTCTTTCACTAACTCAGCATTACTCTTAGCTGTTTTAGCTACCGGTGTTTCCAACGCTTGAATTTCCGGTTGTTTCCGTGGACGTAAAATCACAAGACGATCTGACGTTAAATAACCAAGCCCCTGATAGGTCGCAATGAAGGCTCTTTGTGGGCCTTGCGGTGTGGCAAAAACATCTACACCCATAAAATTCGATATGTAGGTGAAGTTCAGCAAACCAAGCAGTGTCGGGGCGATATCTATCTGGCTCATCAGGCGATCTACTTTTTGAGCTGGCAAATGAGCCGGAGACCAAACCAGAAGCGGAATATGGTAACGCTCAACAGGCAGATCTGTTTTGCCGGCACTCGATGCACAATGGTCAGCCACAATGACAAATACCGTATCTTTATACCACTTACGTTGACTGGCTTGTTTGATGAAGTTACCAATGGCCCAGTCGGTATATTTTACGGCGGCTTCCCGGGTACCATTTGGTAAATCAATCCGATTTTCAGGGAATGAATAAGGGCGATGATTACTGGTAGTCATTACATGGGCAAAGAACGGTTTGCCTTGTTTGCTGGTTTCATCAAAATCGCGCAATGCCATGTTATACAGATCTTCATCAGCGACACCCCAGATGTTCTCATGGGTGATCTGGTTACTCTTTAATTCCAGACGGTCTTTGACGTTATAACCGTTGTTAGCAAAGAAGTAGTTCATATTATCAAACGTACCATAGCCACCATACAGGAAGGAGGAATCGTAGCCTTTGTTGTTGAATACACTGGCCAGTGAAAACAGTGATTCGTTATTTGGGCGACGAACAATCGATTGCCCTGGCGTTGGTGGCACCGCCAGAGATAGTGCTTCTAGTCCGCGTACTGTACGGTTTCCCGTGGCATACAAACGAGTAAACAGCATTCCTGTATCTGCCAGTTGATCTAAATTAGGTGTCAGCCCTTGTTTGTTACCAAATTTACCTAAATAGTCAGCAGAGAGACTTTCTACAGAAATTAAGACCACATTTAGATGACGCTCTGCGCCAATGTGTTTGATTTCACGGGATACGTCATTACCTGAAGCAGTCATGAAATGTGCATCTGGCGTTGCCAACTGTTGACGAATAACAGTGTTGGTTGATGAGTCATCTTCCGTCTGGTAAAAATGACGATAATTCAGTTCATTGTTATTAAATGCATAAAACAATGAATACAGCCCACTGCCTGCCAGTTCATTTGCATAACGGTTTTCGCGCAGATCTTTTGTCTGGCCGGTTATAGCAAGATTAACCAACAGTTGCACAATGAGGAGCGCTAACAATGCTTGTCTGCGTGGGATGTGTCCCCAGCGGTTCAGGAATGGTAAACGGCTGATGGCAATAACCAAAATCAGACTGGCCACAACACATAAACTTAACCAGGTTAATAGAGGGTAAGATTCCCGTATATTGCCAATAACCTCATTGGTATAAACCAGATAATCAACCGCTATAAAATTAAAGCGACTTTCAAATTCAGCCCAGAACACCCACTCACTAACGGCCAATATTACTAAGGCATAAGCAGCAACAATACTGAAAATCCATCCGGATATTTTCCAGATGTGATTGTCTCGCCAACGTAATGGGATCAATGTTAACCAGAGTAAAATGGGGATCAACACATAGCTCAGTGTGGCGAGATCATAAAGAATGCCGCTGAAAAAAGAGTAACCAAGATCGATAGGTGACAATGAATTTTTTTGTACAGCCATCACTGTCAGCACAATACGGCTAATGGTGTTGGTTACAATAAACAAAAAGCTTAAGAAAATGGCAAAACGGTAACGGCTAACAGAACTGCTTTGTTTCACAATAAAAACCCATGACAACATAATTACTGGCAGCATAAACAGGTTGTCTTAACACATCCTTAAAGTTACAGGTTTGCTGTTTAGCTCTGTGACATGGTACCTGCATGGGAGTCTGTTGTTACCATCAGCGGGGAAATAAAGCTTAAAATACGTTAAGCTGAATGGTGTATGGTGTATGGTGAATGGAGAATAATATGCAGCGATCAGGCGATGTGTCGGCACAAAGATGGGTCTGGCGGGCAATGGTTCGTAGTGCGCTGGTGCCATTGGTATTAGTTGAAACCGTGCTGATTGCTGTCTATCTGATCAGTAACAATATGATCCGTGAAGCAAATATCAATTATATCTATCAACAGGCAGACAAAGAACTGCAATTGTCTGCTCAGCGGGAATCGGAAGTTATCCGGGAACAATTACTGGCTGTTTCGCGCCAAACGGATATCTATCGTGCTGAAACCCAACGGGTTTTAACAGAGCAACACCATGCAGCGCCAGCTCTAGACACATCCAATTATGCAGTATCACCACAAGGTGTTTATTATTCGAAAAAAGATATGGGTGGAGCAGCGTCTTTTTATTCCGCCGCCACACCACTGGATAAACAGAATTATGAGAAGGTTTCGCGTTTATCTCAGCTTGATCCTCTTATGAAGCAAATTAAAGAAACTAATCCATTAATCGCTGCGGTTTATTTTAATAGTTGGGATTCCTACAATCATATATACCCTTGGTTTAATACGTTGGAGCAGTATCCTAAGGATATGGTGATCCCCAATTATAATTTTTATTATCTGGCCGATAAGAAAAATAATCCATTGCGAACGGTTGTCTGGACTGATGTTTATATCGATCCTGCTGGTAATGGATGGATGGCCTCTTGTATTGCGCCAGTATATCGGCAAGACTTTCTGGAGGGGGTGGTTGGACTTGATATTACTGTTGGTTCAATTATTGAAAAAATTCAAAACTTGGTTATTCCTTGGGGTGGTTACGCCATGTTAGTAAATAACAATGGCAATATAATGGCTTTGCCACCGGAAGGTGAAAAGGATTTTGGTCTTCGGGAGTTAACAGATCACAGTTATCAGGAAGCAATAAAAAAAGAAATATTCAAACCAGAACAATTTAATTTGTTTTTGCGAAAAGATTCTCAAAAAATTGTTTTTGAAATTAAAAATAGCCTCAGCGGGAAAGGATTTTTGACGTTAAATGGCAATAAAAAATTAATAGCTTGGGATTCAATACCTGAGACGCGTTGGAAATTGATCACTGTTGTTGATGAAAATCAAGTTTACAGTGAGACCCGAACGCTAGCACAGCAATTTACGCAGATTGGCTATCTGATGATCGCCGGTTTAGTGTTGTTTTACGTAGTATTTATCTTCTTTATCTGGCTTAGTTCTCGTCGAATGAGTAAAGCTATCTCTCTGCCTTTATTGCACATGAAGAAGATGGTTGATCAGATCAGTCATGAAGAATATCAACTGAATAAACCAGAGTTTGCAATCGTTGAATTACAAGAAACGGCACTGGCAGTCGTTTCTATGGGGCAAAAATTGGATACCATCACTTATGATCTGCGGCGAGCGAAAGAAGAGGCGGATGCGGCTAATAAAGCGAAAAGCTTATTTTTATCCAGTATGAGCCATGAATTAAGAACGCCGCTTAATGCGATCCTTGGTTTTGGGCAATTACTTCAAAAAGATAATGACCATTTATCAACCAGAGATCGGCAAGAGTACACCGATGAAATTATGACTGCGGGTGATCATTTACTAAAATTAATTGATGATGTGCTTAATTTATCTCATATTGAAGCTAAAGGCACATCACTGAGCATAGAGTCGGTAGATGCCATCAAAATTTGTTTTGAATGTAGCGAAATGCTGAGAGCTATTGCCGAAAAAGAACAATTGATGTTATCGGCTGAACTACCTGTTACCCCTGTTATGGTTATGGCTGATAGCACTCGTCTGCGGCAGGTCATTATTAATCTAATTTCTAACGCTATAAAATATAATCACCCTAATGGAATGGTAAAAATAGCAGCTGAAATTATCGGTACCCATCTTAAAATCAGTGTGCATGATAACGGTAATGGTATTCCTGAAGACAAACAGCAGGATTTATTTAAACCATTTAATCGTCTTGGGCATGAAACTTCAGGCATCAAAGGAACCGGCATCGGACTTTCTATTTCCAAACAACTGATCGAATCAATGCATGGCCGGATCGGTTTTAGTAGCCAATGGCAGCAAGGATCTATTTTCTGGATTGAATTGCCATTAGCTGAAAACTCAGGAAATTTATTACCTGTACCCGATCGTCATCTAAATTCGAGTGTTGTTGCATCAGATGATGATAAATCTGAAATGACGGAAGTTCATAGCTTACTGTGTATTGGTTGTGAACCGGCATCAATCCGTCAATTGGCTCAATTCGCCAAAGAGAATCAGTTTATTATTTCCAGTGCACCATCGAGTGAGGACGGGCTTGCATTACTCAATGTGGTTACTCCGGACATTATTTTGCTTGATTCGCAGCTAATTGATTCAAATGTATATGAGTTACTATATCGTTTGCGGCACATGGAAATAACGGCACATATTCCAATCATAGCATTGACTGGTGAGATCATGTCGGTGTTGCAACAGAGCACAGACGATCTATATTTCGATTATATTTTGATAAAACCCATCGATGCTCTACATTCTTGGGCTGTAATTCACAAAATGCTAAATTACGTACCATAAAGCAGCATCAAACGATGTATTATCAGTGCATGATTAATGGAGGTAGTGTGAGCCATGATGAACGCATCGGCTGGTAAAAGACCAATTGTAGAGCACCCGTTAGTGCATATTCTGATAGTCGATGATATTCAGACTAATCTACGTCTGGCGAAAGCTTTTCTGAATGGTGGTGGCTATCAAAATGTCTATCTTGAAAGTGATCCGTTTCGAGTTTCTGAATGGTTGAATAGTGTTGATATAAACTTGGTGATCCTTGATTTAAGCATGCCGCAAAAAGATGGCATCAGCTTGTTTGGCGAGTTGAAAAGTGAGTTTGGTGAACGGTTACCGCCAGTTATTTTTCTCACTGCATTACATGATGACAGCTGGCGTGCACAAGCGATTGAATTGGGCGCCAAAGCCTTCATTACTAAACCGTTTGATCAGACTAAGATGCTGAGTTGTATCAATGAAATACTGAATAGCGCCACTTAGCAAAACAAATCGCGAATATCAGCTTCTTCTATTTCTGGAACGGTTCTGACCTGTTAGCATTCGCAGGAACAAAACCACGCAGTGCTTATCAGCCTGTCTGTGTTAACCGATCTGGAGTCACGTTTTGTCTGAAGCACTTCTTCGTTCGTTGCAAAGCCAACTGTCTGAATGTTTACCTGTCGATAAAGCTCAGTTGTTACGCCGTTTACAAGGTGTGCAACGTCTGCCTGTCAATAAACAAACCGCTGTTTTAGCCATCATCGGGCAAGAGCTGGAAAAAGCCAAGCTACGGGCACAGTTGCGTCAGCAGAGCGTGCCAAAACTGCATTATCCTGACCTGCCTGTTACCGATAAACGGCATGACATCGCAGAAGCGATCCGTAAACATCAGGTTGTGATCGTGGCTGGTGAAACGGGCTCAGGTAAGACAACACAGCTGCCAAAAATTTGTATGGAAGCAGGGCGTGGCGTTCAGGGAATGATTGGTCATACACAGCCCCGACGTTTGGCGGCTCGTACCGTTGCTGCGCGTATTGCGGAAGAGTTGCAATGTGAACTGGGTTCTCACGTTGGTTATAAGGTGCGTTTTCACGATCAGGTGAATGAAAACTCTTACGTCAAATTGATGACCGACGGTATTTTGCTGGCCGAAATTCAAAGTGATCGGATGTTGATGCAATACGATACTTTGATCATCGACGAAGCGCATGAACGCAGTTTAAACATCGATTTTATTCTCGGTTATCTCAAGCAATTACTGCCAAAGCGCCCCGATCTGAAACTGATTATTACGTCAGCGACTATCGATCCGCAGCGTTTCTCCCGGCATTTTGGTAATGCGCCGGTGATTGAAGTATCTGGGCGTACCTATCCGGTCGATGTTCGTTACCGCCCTTGGCAAGATGAAGAAGATAGCGACCCGCTGCAGGGGTTGTTTAATGCTGTTGATGAATTATGCACCGAAGGTTTAGGTGATATTCTGATCTTTATGAACGGCGAACGTGAGATCAGAGATACTGCCGATGCATTGCGGAAGCGCAATTTGCGCGACACGGAAATCCTGCCGCTCTATTCCCGATTATCGAACACTGAGCAAAATCGGATTTTCTCGCAACATGCGGGGCGGCGTATTGTGCTGGCAACAAACGTCGCGGAAACATCTCTGACGGTGCCGGGGATTCGTTACGTTATTGATCCGGGCACTGCGCGGATCAGTCGCTATTCTTATAAAACCAAAGTTCAGCGTTTACCAATTGAAGCAATTTCACAAGCCAGTGCCAACCAACGTAAAGGGCGTTGTGGTCGTGTGGCGGCTGGTATCTGCATTCGTCTTTATTCGGAACAGGACTTTTTAGGCCGCCCTGAATTTACCGATCCAGAAATTCTGCGCACCAATCTGGCCTCTGTTATTTTGCAGATGCTTGCGCTGGGTTTGGGTGATATGAGCCGTTTTCCCTTTGTGGAAGCACCCGATAACCGCCATATCAAAGATGGTTTACGTTTATTGGAGGAGTTGGGCGCCATTAATGGTTCGATTGATGGTCAACATCCGCTGCGTCTGACACCGATGGGCCGTCAACTGGCCCGAGTTCCACTAGACCCGCGCTTAGCGCGAATGGTTCTGGCTGCGCCCCAATTTGGTTGTCTCGAAGAGATTTTGATCATTACCTCTGCGCTGAGTATTCAAGATCCGCGTGAGCGGCCGATGGATAAACAACAAGCATCGGACGAAAAACATCGTCGCTTTGAAGACAAAGATTCTGATTTTCAAGCTTTCCTCAATCTGTGGAATTATGTACAGGAACAGCAGCAGACTCTGAGTCAAAATCAATTCCGTAAACAATGTCAGAAAGAGTTTCTCTCTTATTTACGACTGCGCGAATGGCAAGATATTCATTATCAGGTACGTCAGGCAACACGCGAATTGAGTTTGACGATCAATCAAGACGCTGCACCAGAGCAGGCGATCCACAGCGCTATTCTTACTGGTTTGCTCAGTCATATTGGTATGAAAGACGGCGATAAGTCGGAATATATCGGCGCTCGTAATGCTCGCTTTATGATTTTTCCCGGTTCCGGTTTATTCAAGAAACCGCCGAAATGGAGCATGGTTGCCGAGTTGACCGAAACATCACGTCTGTATGGCCGTATTGCAGCGCGCATTCAGCCGGAATGGATCGAACCACTGGCCGGGCATCTGCTAAAACGCAGCTACAGCGATCCGCGTTGGTCGAAGAAAGCCGGAGCTGTGCTGGCGTCAGAAAAAGTCACACTGTATGGCATCACGATTGTGGCGGATCGAGAGGTGCAATATGGCGATATTGATCCCGTTGTCAGTCGTGAGCTGTTTATTCGACGCGCGTTAGTAGAAGGGGATTTTGAGACGCGTCATCGTTTCTTTGCTGAGAACCGTAAATTATTGGCGGAAGTGGAAGCGTTGGAAGCGAAATCACGGCGCCGAGATATTCTCGTCGATGATGAGACATTATTCCTGTTTTACGATGCACATATTCCGGCTGATGTAGTTTCAGCTCGTCATTTTGACAGTTGGTGGAAAACAGCGAGTAAAGAGTCACCTGAACTGCTCAATTTCGAACGCGAAATGTTGTTGCAGGGTGATGCTTCACACATCAATGAACATGATTACCCCAACCAATGGGTGCAAGGCCGTCTTAAATTCCGCCTTTCCTACCAATTTGAACCTGGTGAAGAGGCTGATGGGGTCACAGTACATATTCCGCTGCCATTACTGAATCAGGTGGAACCCGTTGGTTTTGACTGGCTGATCCCCGGTATGCGGCACGAGCTGTTGGTTGCGTTGATCAAGTCTTTGCCCAAACAGTGGCGCAAGAATTTTGTACCAGCACCCAATTATGCGGATGCGCTGATAGCGTCTATTTCACCGGAACAAGGTCCGTTACTGGATGCGATTGAACGCCAGCTGAAGCGAATGAGCGGTTTGACTGTGCCACGTGAATGTTGGGATTGGAATTCGATCGCAGATCACCTGAAAATGACATTCCGCGTTATTGATGATAAACGTAAAAAAGTGGCAGAAAGCAAAGATCTGCTAGCGCTGAAAGAGCAACTTCGTGCGCAGGTACAGCAGACATTGTCGCAGGTCGCTGATGACGATATCGAACAGGAAGGCTTAACGCTGTGGAGTTTTGGCCCATTACCACAAGAATACAGCCAGAAACGTGGTGGTTTTGAGGTGAAGGCTTATCCGGCGTTGGTCGATCAGAAAGACTCTGTGGCAATCCAACTATTTGATTCCCCGGTAGCACAACAGACAGCGATGTGGGCGGGGCAACGGCGCTTAGTGTTGCTGAATGTGCCGTCACCGATCAAATATTTGCAGGAAAAATTGCCGAATAAAGCCAAATTAGGTCTCTATTTCACCCCGTTTGGTAAAGTCGCTGAGCTGATTGATGACTGTATTGCCTGTGGTTGTGATCAGCTCATGCAGCAACATGGTGGCCTGTCGTGGGATAACGACACGTTCCAGCAACAAAAAGAAATCATCCGCGGCGAACTGAATGAAGCGGTTGTGAAAATTGCGGCGCAAGTGGAGCAGATCCTGACTGCGGCACACGGTATCCGTAAATTGTTTAAAGGCAAGATGACGCTGGAACTCGCGTTTGCGCATTCAGATATTCAGGCTCAGTTAGAGCGTTTAATTCATAAAGGCTTTGTTACTGCAACTGGCGCTGCCCGTTTACCTGATTTATTGCGCTACCTAAAAGGTATCGAACGTCGCATGGAGAAAATCCCGGTCGATGCTAACCGGGATCGTATGTACATGTTGAAAGTACAGCATGTCGAGCAGGCGTATCAGCAATTAGTTGGAAAGTTAGGGAAAGGGCAGGCAATACCGGAAGAAGTAAGTAATGTACGTTGGATGATTGAAGAACTGCGTATTTCTTATTTTGCACAGGTGTTGGGAACGCCATATCCGGTTTCTGATAAACGGGTGCTACAGGCAATAGAAGCTATAAAGATCTAGCTATTTTTTAAATGCCCCAATAAAAAGGCCACCATTTTCTGGTGGCCTTTTACTATCTGAGTATCATTTATTTTTTCTGCGGCAACTCCATGTTGCCTTTGATTGTCAGGCCATCTTTTTCAAAATCCATGCTGGTTAGCAGACGCACGCCACGCATTTCATCCAACATCGTCATGACTTGCGTCATTTCTTTCTGCTCAGCGGTTTCGGTTGGTGTTGCAGCCGAAGTCGCTGGTGCAGCTGACGTTGCTTCTGCCCCTGAAGTAGCTGACAACTCATCCGTTGCGTTTGCTTTGTTCGCCTGCTCAAGCTGGTTGCGACCGAATTGTGCCATATCAGCCAGTAAGCCATAATCCAGACCTAATTGGTAAAAACCGTTAGCGGCTAATGGTTGTTTGGCCAAAGAGGCTGCAAATTTAGCTCCTTGATCACCGGTGAACACCGCAATGTGCTGACCGTATAAACCTAATTTAATTTTACCTGGTAATTCCATAATTGGTGGAATTGGTAAATCAACAGATTGGCCGTCAGCTGGCAACTGTACCTGCGAAGCCAGCTCTGGCGAGGCCATACCGATCATTCCCCACAACTGCTGAGGTTGTTTGCTGGAAACCGAAGCAACAAAAGAGAGCTGCTCCACCGCTGGCATCTCGGTCGCATTATTTTTAAGTTTCAGCTCTTGCAGATTGATGCTGGCGCCTTGTAATCCCTGAACCATAGCAGTACCCATAGCGAGCATGGATGGATTAGTCATATTCAGGCTGGTTTGGATATCTTTCAATGCCGTACAGGTGAATTGTGCCTTAGTTGCACGACTCCACAACTCGGTAGTAACCGGCGCTAACTCATCGACATTCAGACCAATTGCGGCTTTGAAGAGAGACTTATCTTCCGAACCATAGTCAGGAATAAAGCCACGCAGTTTCTGCAGTGATGCCATTGTTGCTGCATCTTTCGACTCAACTTTAAATGTACTGTCAAAACGGATTGGGTCACCTTTGGTATCTAGGTTGTTATAGCCAAATATTTCCCGTGGCCACAGACTTGCGATACCCTCGATATCTTTCTGACATTCTGGTGTACGGTATTCCGCCATGCTCTTGCTGCTTTCGCCTTCACTGATTTTATCCAGCAATTTAGCTAGTGGGCTGTCTGCGCGGGTCAGCGTTTTGACCAGCAATTCATTGTTAATGAAACCCAGAGAGTTTTTCTTGAAACCATATGTTTGAACTAATTTGTCAAGCGTCGCTGCCTGCTTAAGCGATTGAGCTGGCTTGGTGATACCAAACGCGATAGATAAATCATCGGTTGGAACCATATCACCGAGGTCCAGCGTCAGGATCGCATAACCATCTTTTTTCGCGATGGCAAAAGCAACAGGCTGTTTATCCTGATTAAAGAAATAGCGCTTATAACTGAATTCTTTTAATTTTGCGGTATCTGCTTTTGCTTTAGTACGTGTTTCAGCAGCAGTAATAAATTTATCAAAATTAGCTTCATTTTCTAATTTAAAACGCAATACGGGTAATGCACCAACGGTATAAAAAGCAGCATCTAATTTATCGGCTAAACCTAAATCCTGAGGATTAATAGTACCTTTAGTGAGCATGGTCACATATTCAGCATAAAGACCGAATATAAAACGTAAACCATCGTTCCATTCCTCAGGTTTAGCAATGATTTCATTCTGCAGACGTTCAATTTCTTGAATAGATGTTGTTGCGCCGCCGGCAAATAGTTGAGAGAAACGCGCTTGCAGTGGAGATACCGTCTCTTTCCACGATGCAGGTTCTAAATCACCCATAAATACCAGTGTATCAGCGGGGACATAGGTCAACGTGCCTGCTGCATCTGCATTTTTCTGTTGAACTGCGTAATATGCGCCTGCGCCAAGAGCAGCTGCAATTGCTGCATATAAAATCCCGTGTTTCATGATTGTTATCCTTGTTGGTGTATAAAAATTAAATGCCGGCCAATTGTAAAAGAAATATTACTTTTTTCACTAATGTTTTTAATTGACTTCATCATGAAATGCTTTAGATTACAGTTAACTGATTGAGTGGCTGAACTTGCTTTGTGACCGGTGTTTTCCATAAAAAGAAAGTCAACGTGAGCTTATTAAGTGAACCTCTTTCAGCGTTAACGGCCGAGAGGCTCAAGTATTTTGTGTTAGGAAATGTGTTATGTCTGTACGTACTGGCAAAGTAAAATGGTTCAACGAAGCTAAAGGTTTTGGTTTTATTCAGCAGGATGAAGGTCCGGATGTATTTGTTCACTTCCGTGCTATCAACTCTACCGGTTTCAAAACCCTGGCTGAAGGCCAACGTGTTCAGTTCACTGTGACTCAAGGCCAGAAAGGCCCACAGGCTGAAAACGTAACTATCCTGTAATTATTTACAGTGACAGATAAAAAAGCGCCCTGCGGCGCTTTTTTTTTGTGTTCAAATTAACAATACTGCAACATAAAAGCGACAATAGCATGTCTATTTTACGGCTAGTTGTTGTAACTGATACAGGGTTGCATAGTGTTTATTCGCAGCCAGTAAACTGCCGTGATTTCCCCGTTCAATGATTTTGCCATGCTGTAGCACCAATATCTCATCGGCATCGACGATGGTGGATAGCCGGTGTGCCACGATAAGCCAAGCGTGCTGGTGGCGGATAGAAGCAATGGCCTGTTGCAAATGATGTTCTGTCTGTGAATCCACATTAGCGGTTGCTTCATCTAAGATCAGAACGGGTGGGTGAGTGATTAGTGCACGAGCAAAAGAGAGCAACTGACGCTGACCCGCAGACAGATTTTTACCACCTTCCTGCAATTGCATTGATGCCGTTTCGTTGTGGTTAATGCTTTCAAACCACTGCACATGATTCAATACCTGTGCGATGTCATCATCACTGATATTCGGGCGCCCGAAGCGGATATTATCAGCCACCGAACCGGCAAATATAAACGGGTCTTGTTGAATAACACCAAGCTGCGAGCGCAGACTGCTGATGTTCCATTCTTCAATCGGATGTTGCTCTATGATGATATTGCC
Source organism: uncultured Tolumonas sp. (assembly GCA_937866945.1). Taxonomy (GTDB): domain Bacteria; phylum Pseudomonadota; class Gammaproteobacteria; order Enterobacterales; family Aeromonadaceae; genus Tolumonas. The sequence goes on along the minus strand of CALMKU010000231.1, from coordinate 708 downwards.
GGATGTCGGCTGATACATACCACTCAGTAAGTGCAAAATGGTCGATTTACCGCTACCGGTATGGCCGACCAGTGCTATCATTTTCCCTTTATACAACTCCAGATTGATATCTTGCAATATCAGATTGCCATCCTGCTGATAGCGGAAATTGATGTGCTGAAAGCGAATGTTGCCTTCAATCGGTTGTTGATATTCGCCAGCCGGTTCTTTTTGTTCATCAAGCAAAGTAAATATACGTTCACCAGCAATCAGCGATTGTTGGATCTGCGTTAATTGGTTTGTGAGATCATTTAACGGTTCGATCATTCGCCCCATATAGCTGACAAACGCATAGATAACGCCGACTGCAATTTGTGAGGTTCCTTGTATAGCAAACCAACTGAGTAAGGAGCCGAGCGTGAAGATATATAACAGGTCGATCATCGGGCGTAGCAATAGCCCGTTGAGCTGTAGCACTTTTTTTCTGGTCTGCAATTGTTGTTGATTGGTTGCGGCAAATATATCGGCAAAATGCTTCTCTTGCACCAGCGATTGAATGATGGGAATGCCTTGCAACGTTTCGCTGAGCTGATGATTGAGATCAGATGTGAGTTGCCGTGCTTGTCGAGACCATGGCATGGAGCAGCGCTGATAGATCTGCATTACTGCGATAGCCATGATGATCATGATGGAAATCATGCAGGCCAGTTGCCAGTTTAGCCAGAACAT
>CALMKU010000230.1 GCA_937866945.1 uncultured Tolumonas sp. | reverse complement strand
TCGGGTTGGATCTTTTGTCATTTTCACCTTCATTCTGTATTAAAACATCATCTAGCATACAGCTAAAAAAAAAGCCTCGCAAATGCGAGGCTCTCGATAACTGTGGATATGGTAAGAAGAATTAATCTTCTTTGCTACCACCACGGTTAGCACGTTTACGATCCATTTCAGTCAGTAATTTCTTACGAACACGGATGCTTTGTGGCGTTACTTCAACCAGTTCATCATCATCGATGAATTCCATGGCCTGTTCCAGCGACATTTTGATTGGTGTCGTCAGCACGATTGCTTCGTCAGTACCGGACGCACGCATGTTGGTCAGCTGTTTACCTTTCAGACAGTTAACTGTCAGATCGTTAGAACGGCTGTGAATACCAATGATCTGGCCTTCATAAACTTCAGTCGCATGTTCAATGAACAGGCGGCCACGTTCCTGCAGGTTAAACAGAGCGAAGCCCAGTGCTTTACCTGTCGCGTTAGAAATCAGCACGCCGTTTTGACGTTGACCGATAGAACCGCCTTTGAATTCACCGTACTCTTCGAAAGTATGGTATAGCAAACCAGTACCTGAAGTCAGGGTCATGAATTCGGTTTGGAAGCCGATCAGACCACGGGCTGGGATCATATAATCCAGACGCACACGACCTTTACCATCCGGTACCATGTTACGCAGATCAGCTTTACGCTCACCCAGCTTCTCCATGATAGAACCCTGATGTTGATCTTCGATATCAACAGTCAATGATTCCATTGGTTCCATTTTCACGCCGTCGATTTCACGCATGATAACTTCAGGACGCGAAACCGCCAGTTCATAACCTTCACGACGCATATTTTCGATCAGGATACCTAAGTGCAGTTCACCACGACCAGATACACGGAATTTATCCGGATCTTCAGTTTCTTCCACACGCAATGCCACGTTGTGACGTAATTCATTGGTCAGACGTTCCAGAATATTACGTGAAGTCACGTATTTACCTTCTTTGCCCGCAAACGGAGAGGTATTAACTTGGAAAGTCATGGTTACGGTTGGCTCATCCACTGACAGTGGTGGCAGTGCTTCTACGGCAGTATTAGAGCAGATGGTGTCAGAGATTTTCAGCTCGCCCAGACCGGTAATTGCAATGATGTCGCCAGCTTGCGCTTCAGCCACTTCAGTACGGCTCAGACCTAAATAGCCTTGAACCTGACCGATCTTACCAGTACGGGTTTTGCCGTCAGCACCAACTACAGTTACCTGTTGGTTTGGTTTAACGCTACCACGTGTGATACGACCGATACCGATCACACCAACGTAAGAAGAGTAATCCAGCTGAGAGATCTGCATCTGGAATTCACCAGCTGGATCTGCTTTTGGTGGTTCAACGAAATCAATGATCGCCTGGAACAATGGATCCATATTGTCTGACTCATTCGCCAGATCCATGGTCGCATAACCGTTTAATGCTGATGCATAAACGATTGGGAAATCTAACTGTTCGTCAGTTGCACCCAAGTTGTCAAACAGATCGAATACCTGATCGATAACCCAATCCGGACGTGCGCCAGGACGGTCAACTTTGTTAACTACCACGATTGGACGCAGACCGCGGGCAAACGCTTTCTGAGTTACGAAACGAGTCTGTGGCATTGGGCCGTCTACTGCATCAACCAGCAGCAGTACGCAGTCAACCATAGACATAACACGTTCTACTTCACCGCCAAAGTCAGCATGGCCAGGAGTATCAACGATGTTAATACGATAATCTTTCCAGCGAATCGCTGTGTTTTTGGCAAGAATAGTGATCCCGCGTTCTTTTTCCAGATCGTTGGAGTCCATAATGCGCTCCTGACCTTCCGAAGAGCGGTCCAGGGTTCCAGACTGTTGTAACAGTTTGTCAACCAGTGTTGTTTTGCCATGGTCAACGTGCGCAATAATGGCAATATTGCGGAGATTCTCTAACATCCTCGCCTCGAGATATAAAAAGTGACTAAAAATCGGACGCTCATTCTACCTACACCAACGTGATCTGCATAGCAAATTTGCTGTAAAAACGATGAGCATATTTTTGCAGGATATCTGTATAATCATGAACGGCAGATTATGTGTGTGCTATTGCACCATAAATACGCACAAAACCAGTGCATAAACGCACCAAAAAGAGACAATCAGAGGTTCTGTCAACAGGCAAACCAATGATTACCCCTTATTAACTAACAAGTTTTTAAGTTGGCGCATTTTTTGCTGTTTAGCGAAATAGAATTTTAATATCGCTATCTGATTTTAATGACACCGGAGGTTAGCTAGCATGTCCGCTGCAAATGTTCTGAATATGATCAAAGAGAACGAAGTTAAGTTCGTTGATCTGCGTTTTACTGACACTAAAGGTAAAGAACAACACGTTTCTGTACCTCATCACCAGATCACCGAAGATTTCTTCGAAGACGGTAAAATGTTCGATGGTTCTTCTATCGCTGGCTGGAAAGGTATCAATGAATCAGACATGGTTCTGATGCCTGATGCTACGACTGCCCTGATGGATCCGTTCACCGAAGAATCAACTTTGATCATTCGTTGTGACATTCTGGAACCAGCAACCATGCAAGGCTACGATCGTGACCCACGTTCGATCGCTAAGCGTGCTGAAGAATATCTGAAAGCAAGCGGCATCGCTGATACCGTGCTGTTCGGACCAGAACCAGAATTCTTCATTTTTGAAGACGTTCGCTTCGAAAACACCATGAGCGGTTCTTTCTTCAAGATCGATGATCCTGAAGCAGCATGGAACTCAGGTAAAGAATTCGAAGGTGGTAACAAAGGTCACCGTCCAGGCGTTAAAGGTGGTTACTTCCCAGTAGCACCAGTTGACTCCTCACAAGATCTGCGTTCTGCTATGTGTCTGATCCTGGAAGAAATGGGTCAGGTTGTTGAAGCGCATCACCACGAAGTAGCTACTGCTGGTCAGAACGAAATCGCTACTCGTTTCAACACCATGACTAAGAAAGCTGACGAAGTTCAGGTGCAGAAATACGTTATCCATAACGTAGCTCACGCTTACGGCAAAACCGTAACTTTCATGCCAAAACCAATGTTTGGTGACAACGGTTCAGGCATGCACTGTCACCAGTCTCTGGGCAAAGACGGTGTGAACCTGTTCTCTGGTGACGCTTACGGTGGACTGTCAGAAATGGCACTGTTCTACATCGGCGGTATCATCAAACACGCTAAGGCTATCAACGCGTTCACTAACCCATCAACCAACTCTTACAAGCGTTTGGTTCCTGGTTATGAAGCGCCTGTAATGCTGGCTTACTCTGCACGTAACCGTTCAGCGTCAATCCGTATTCCAGTAGTACCAAGCCCGAAAGCAGCTCGTATCGAAGTTCGCTTCCCGGATCCAGCAGCTAACCCATACCTGGCGTTCACCGCTCAGTTGATGGCTGGTCTGGATGGTATCATCAACAAAATCCACCCAGGCGATGCTGCAGACAAAGATCTGTATCACTTGCCACCAGAAGAAGCGGCTCAGATCCCACAAGTTTGTGGTTCTTTAGACGAAGCTCTGAAAGCACTGGATGCAGACCGTGAGTTCCTGACTCGTGGTGGCGTATTCTCCGAAGATTTCATCGATGCTTACATCGAACTGAAAAACATCGACGTAGATCGCCTGCGCATGACTCCGCACCCAGTTGAATACGAAATGTATTATTCTGTATAAGAATTTCATGTTTCTGAAAAAACCCGCTCCGGCGGGTTTTTTTTTGGTTATGATTTAAGCTGATGTTTTCATCTGTAGTCCATCCATAATAACGAGCAGGGAATAGCACTATGAAAATAACATCCGCTATATGGTTCGCACTTGGGTTATCCTGGCTGGTGCAAGCAGCAGACGAAAACACCACCGTCTATTATTGGACCGATGCACAGGGTGTAACGCATTTCAGCGACCGGCCTGTCGCTGGAAAAACAATGAACAGTAAACAGGTTGAAATCGTGAACCCGCCGGCCAGCAATCCAAATCCTATCACAGAAAACACGACCGATACGCCTGCTCAGCCCCCCAGCCTTAGCTATACACTCAGCATCGCATCGCCCCAATCCGAACAAACCATTCGCGATAATGAAGGGCGGATCACGGTGCAAAATCAACTCTCCCCCGCCATGCCTGAAGGCGAGCAGTCACAGCTGGTGCTTTATGTTGACGCCAATCGTTATGGCTGCAACACAGCAAGCTTAAGTTGTGAAGCCACTAATGTTGAGCGCGGTGCACATCAATTGCGGACCGAACTGATCTCGCAAAGCGGCAAGATACTTGCATCTTCAGAATCAATTACGGTTTATCTGTTCCGGGTCACAGCCATCAAGTAACCTGTAGCGAAGTGCCAGCACCATTTTGGTTCGATCGCACCAGAAAACAACGATAGCTGGCACCTTATTGGTGCGCGTTATATTTGGGAGATCAACACAGTGGAAAGCCGTTCTGACTTACCGAAGATGCTGCTGGATAATTTGCTGACTGCAGTAATGCTGCTGGATAAGCATTTAATCATCCGATATGTCAATCCGGCCGCTGAACAACTGCTGGGCGTAAGTGCCCGCCGTGTAGTAGATCATGCACTAGAACAGGTAGTTGATTACCTTTCCTTAGATCTGGACCGACTACGGCAGTGCCTGCGTGCAGGTCAGGGGTTTACTGATAATGAAGTAACGTTGGTGGTAGAGAACGAACCGCGCAGCGTGGAAGTCAGTGTTATTGCGGTGTATGACCATCAGGAACAATTAGCACTGATGGAACTACGCAAGATTGATCAGCAAAAGCGCATCAGCCAGGAACAACAACAGCATGCCCAGCAACTGGCCGCACGCGATCTGGTGCGCGGTCTCGCCCATGAGATTAAGAACCCGCTAGGTGGTTTACGGGGTGCCGCACAGTTACTGGAAAAAGCCCTGCCCGATGAACAGTTAAAAGAGTATACCGGCATTATCATCGCACAGGCCGATCGTTTGCGTAATCTGGTTGATCGTCTACTCGGCCCGCAACGTCCGGGGCGCCATCAGGTACATAACGTGCATTCGGTGCTGGAGCAAGTACGCCGTCTGGTCGAGATGGAATTACCACCCGGCATTCGTATCGTGCGTGATTATGACCCGAGTATTCCGGATTTTGAGATGGAACAGGAACAGCTGCAGCAGGCATTCCTCAATATTGTTCGCAATGCGGTGGAAGCCATGCACGGGCAAGGCACGATCCGCCTGAAAACCCGCACCGTGTTTCAAATTACCATTCACGGTAAACGTTATCGTCTGGCCGCCGAAATTCGCATTATTGATGATGGCCCGGGGATACCGGAAAGTATTCGTGACACCTTGTTTTACCCCATGGTCACAGGCAAAGAGGGTGGCACCGGGTTGGGGTTATCAATCGCACAGAATTTGATTGATCAGCATAAAGGCCGAATTGAATGTGTCAGTTGGCCAGGACACACCGAATTTTGTATCTATTTACCGCTTCGTAAGTAATAAGGATAAACACCATGGCAGCCAAAGTCTGGATTGTCGATGATGACAGCTCTATCCGTTGGGTTCTGGAACGAGCACTGAGCGCAGAACATTTTGAATGTCAGTCATTTGAAGACGGCGAAAGTCTGTTAGCAGCACTGGATAATAACCAGAGTATTCCGGATGTGATTGTATCGGATATTCGTATGCCTGGTATCGATGGGCTCTCCTTATTGCAGTTGATCCAGGAAAAACAACCGGATATCCCTGTCATCATCATGACGGCGCATTCGGATCTGGATAGTGCTGTAAATGCCTATCAGAGCGGTGCATTTGAATATTTACCAAAGCCATTTGATATTGATGAAGCCGTAGCACTGGTGCAGCGCGCTGAAAGTCACTTGCGTGAGCAACGTAATAAACGTCGAGCACGTCAACAAGTGGCAACAACAGCGCCGGAAATTATCGGTGAAGCGCCGGCGATGCAGGAAGTTTTCCGCGCAATCGGTCGTCTGGCTCGCTCCTCTATTTCCGTGCTGATCAATGGTCAGTCCGGTACCGGTAAAGAACTGGTGGCGCATGCACTGCACCGTCATAGCCCACGCGCAGCAAAACCGTTTATCGCGCTGAATATGGCTGCCATTCCAAAAGACCTGATTGAATCAGAGCTGTTTGGCCATGAAAAAGGGGCTTTTACCGGTGCGAATAGTGTGCGTCAGGGCCGTTTTGAACAGGCGAATGGTGGCACACTGTTTCTCGATGAAATTGGCGATATGCCATTGGATGTGCAAACACGTTTGTTGCGCGTGTTAGCCGATGGCCAGTTTTATCGCGTTGGTGGCCATCAATCCATTCAGGTGGATGTGCGAATTATTGCGGCAACCCATCAGGATTTAGAAAAACGCGTGGTAGCGGGTGATTTCCGTGAAGATTTGTTCCACCGTCTGAATGTCATTCGTATTCATATTCCATCGCTACGTGAACGCCGTGAAGACATTCCGAAACTGGCACAGCACTTCTTATTACGTGCAGCCAAAGAGCTGAATGTGGAAGCCAAAATGCTGCATCCGGATACGGAAGCTTACATCAGCCGTCTGCCATGGCCAGGGAACGTGCGTCAGTTGGAAAACGTCTGTCGCTGGTTGACGGTGATGGCATCCGGTCAGGAAGTGCTGGTCTCTGATCTGCCACCGGAATTGTTAAACCCGATTGAAGAACGTCAGACACCGGGCAAAGAACCGGTATCATTGCGCTGGCAGGATCAGTTACAACAGTGGATTGCGCAAAAACTGGCGCGTGGTGAAGTCGATATTCTGGCGGAAGCACTACCTGAATTTGAACGCATCATGCTGAATACCGCGTTGCAACACACGCATGGTCATAAGCAGGAAGCGGCACGCTTACTGGGTTGGGGACGTAATACCCTGACGCGGAAATTGAAAGAATTAGATATGAATTAACACACGGGGCGCAAGCCCCGTTGTTTTATCTGCAATCAGCTACATCGTGACGCTAGAAATAGACTTATTCCATGGAACGCACAGACTGGCGGATCACCAAACGCCCCATATATTCACGCACAACATCGCTGCCGCCCTGCCCGCCGCCTTTGATGGCATCATCCAGTAACCGTAATAATGACTGCAGCATCTTCTCTTCCGGTACTTCAAACCCGGTAATCGCGGGGGTGTAACGCTCGCCTTCGATTCCGGTCATCAGACTAATCACCGAGACTTCCTGCGGCACCTGAATGTTGTATTGCGCCAAGGTGCGAATGACTTCAATCGCCTGATGATCATCCGGCACCAGCACTGCGGTAAACGGAATATAACGGTTGATCAGCATACTCAGTGCGGTAGTGCTGTCGGTATGTTGCGCTACCAGCTGTTTATTGAATGGCAGACTGCGGTTTTCTAAAGCACGGCGATAACCTTGCAATACCTGTTCACCACCGCTACCGGACTCCAGTAACACAGCGATCTGGGAATGACCATGTGAATAGAGATAGTTACAAGCCAGTTCCGCAGTCAGAGCCTGATCAAATTGCACACCATCTACGTCTTCTAACGCCAGATTCATGGTAAGCAAGGGCGGTAAATTGCCGGCATCCAGTTCATCGAACCAGCGTTGATCGTAATTTTTACCTAACAACAAAATCGCATCGCAGTGGCGGGACGCCAGAAAAGCCAATTTATCAGCCAGAGAGGTGCTACCTTCCACGCCATTAGCGAGAATAAAACTACGCCCCTGACCCCACAACACCGCATCGAGCTGGCGTAACATCTGCCCCAGCTGACTATCGGTCAGGCCATTAGTGATCACCCCAACCGTGTTGCTGACTTTGGTCGCCAGGGTCTGCGCCAATTGATTGGGGCGATAGTTGAGTTGTTCCACGGCACGCATCACCACATCGCGGGTATCTTCTTTCACCTTACGGTTACCACTTAAGACCCGGGAGACGGTTGCTTTAGATACATTGGCCAACTTACATACATCAATAATCGTGGTCATGTTCTTTGCCTCTGCAAATACTGCTTACAGTATGTCAAATTTTGTACTGCGATTAAATGCTTAAATTGGAAACCGATTTCCAAGATAATCATTATTGTAGCTTAATAACCCTTTTTCTGCATTACAGCCCGTTTATTTTCTAGCAGTAAACGTTCATGCACTTTGAAGAACGGATAATAGATGATCCAGGCATTGGTGAAAGCAAACAGGCTCATCAGTGCCGTACGCCAGCTGCCATTGGCCGACCAGGCGGCACCAATCGGTGATGGCATCGACCAGGGTAAAATGGCGACAAAACGATCCAACCAGCCCCAGTCGGTCAGATACCACGCCAGTGTGGCATTGAACAACGGCGCAAATAGAAAGGGTACTAAAAACAACGGGTTCATGATAACCGGAAAACCAAACAGGATCGGCTCATTGATATTAAACAGCGACGGCAACAACCCTAGTTTGCCGGCAGAACGTAATTGTAATGAACGACTGCGTAATGCCATAAACGCTAGCGGCAGGGTTGAACCAACACCACCAATCAACAGATAAAAATCCCAGAATGCATGCACATAGATATGCGGTAATACCTGCCCTGCCGCCAATGCTGCCTGATTATCCAGTATGTTTGACATCCAGAATGAATACATGATGCCTGTAACAATCAAGGCACCATGAATACCCATAAACCACAGTAAATTGCACACCAATAACGACAACCAAACGGCAGGTAAACTGTCAGACGCAATAATCATTGGGCGGAATATTTTTTCGACCAACTCAGGAAATACGGCACCAAAATGCTGTTGTAACAATAAGTTCAACAACGTCAGACTGATCAGGATAAAAAACAACGGGATGATAAGCAGGAAGCCGCTGGAGGTGATCTTGGGCACTTCATCCGGCACGCGGATAGTCCAGTTGCGTTGATAGAAAAAACGTATTATTTCAATGGAATAGATAGCAGCGATGATTGCGGTAAATAAGCCCATGCCACCCAGATAACGGGCATCGACACCACCATTTTGATAAAAACCCGCCAATAACATAAAGCTAACTGAACCGGTTAAACCTGAAAGCCGCTCAGGTAAACCATAACTTTTCGCCAAACTGGCTGCTACGCCGAAAGAGACCAGCAGCGAGATCAGACCCATTGTAATTTGATAAGGCGGTAACCAGACTGCGCGATAGTCGATGGAAACATGGTTCCAGATGATTGCCAGCCAATTGGTGCTATCCGGTAAAAAAGGCGGGTACAGCAATGGCACGCAGATACTGCCCACAATGACAAACGGCATGGCGAGCTGAAAACCATCCCGCAGGGCAACCAGATAGCGGCTTTTCGTCAGATAACGCGCCAGCGGCGTCATCCATTGCTCTATCGCCGACACCATCAACTGCATCCAGTAGGAACCCATTGCTGCCTCATCGTTCATTTTATCCGTTGGCAGACTAGCGTCTTTACCTCCAAAAGCAATCCCTGACACCTGTGGCAACCGCTTACATCATACAAGATCCAAGCTTGATCACATTTCTTACGCCATGATCCGCCATAACAGTGATCCAATTCACAAAGGAATTATGAAACCACTGGCAACCGGTTTCCCATTTGTTTCCTCGGGCATATAGTGCCTGCGTTGAGTTGCTGTTGAGGAGTTGGAAATGAACAAAATTATGCTGTGTTGTTCAGCGGGTATGTCGACCAGTTTACTGGTGAAAAAAATGGTCGCTGAAGCAGAAAAACGTCAGTTGCCCGTGGAAATCAAAGCCTTCGGGGCAGCGGAGTTTGATGAACAGGTCGCCAAGTATCAGGTGGTTTTACTTGGGCCTCAGGTGAAATACATGCTCGCAGATCTGCAGTCGCGGGCAAAACCGTTCGGTATTCCGGTAGAACCTATCGCAATGACTGATTACGGCATGCAACGCGGGGATAAGGTGCTGGATTTTGCCCTGTCTCTGATCAAGTAAACACACTACGCCAAAGGATGATGCAATGAGTGCATATGACAAAATGGTGACGATGATTGAAGACACAGTCACGCCACTGGCCGCCAAACTGGGGCAACAGAAATACATCACGTCCATCCGTGATGGTTTTATCGCTGCACTGCCGTTTATGATTGTCGGTAGTTTCATGCTGGTATTTATTTTTCCACCGTTTGATCCGGAAACCAAATGGGGCTTTGCGCGGGCGTGGCTCGATTTTGCAAAAACCTACCAAAACCAGCTGTTGTTGCCTTTCCAACTCAGTATGGGTGTGATGACCCTGTTCATTTCCGTGGGTGTTGCCGCCAGTTTAGGTCGTCACTATAAACTGGACCCCATCACCACTGGTTTATTGTCACTGATGTCTTTCTTGTTGGTCGCAGCACCAATGAAAGATGGTTCTATTTCAACGCAATATTTCTCGGGTCAAGGGATCTTTACCGCGCTGATCTGTGCGATCTATGCCACCGAGGTTTATGCGTTCCTGAAACGTAAAAACATCACCATCCGTCTGCCGGAACAAGTACCAACAGGTGTAGCTCGCTCGTTTGAAGTGTTGATCCCAGTATTGGTGATCATTCTGACTCTGCATCCGCTGAACCTGTTTATTGAAAGCGAAACCGGCATGATCCTGCCACAAGCCATCATGTCACTGGTGAAACCATTGGTATCTGCCTCTGACAGCTTGCCAGCCATTCTGATCTCATTGTTTATCTGTCAGGTTTTGTGGTTTGCCGGTATTCACGGTGCACTGATCGTCACCGGTATCATGAACCCATTCTGGATGGCCAATCTGGCGGAAAACCAAGCGGCACTGGCTTCCGGTGGTGAATTAACCCATATCTATCTGCAAGGTTTCTGGGATCACTATCTGCTGATCGGTGGTGTTGGTTCAACCCTACCACTGGCATTCCTGCTGCTGCGCAGTAAAGCCATTCACCTGCGCACCATTGGCAAAATGGGTGTGGTACCAGGTCTGTTTAACATCAACGAACCGATCCTGTTTGGTGCCCCAATCGTGATGAATCCGGTGTTCTTCCTGCCGTTCATTCTGGTGCCGATGGTGAATGCGGTGCTGGCTTATGTTGCCACCAGCATGGGTTTAGTGGCGCGTGTCGTGTCACTGACACCGTGGACCAGCCCGGCACCACTGGGTGCATCCTGGGCCGCTAACTGGGCCTTTAGCCCGGTGATCATGTGTCTGGTATGTATGGTGATGTCTGCGGTTATGTATTACCCATTCCTGAAAGCATACGAACGTACTTTGCTGAAACAGGAAGAAGAAACTGCAGCTGAAGCGCACGCTGGCCAGCCAGTGACGGCATAAAACCTAGTTACCCGTGCGGATGGCAGCCCCCCTGTCATCTGCACTCTCTATCTGCATGTTCCATCTGCAAACCGTCTAAGTTTTTGAACGAGATAATAATGATGAAATACCAATTTCCGGAAAATTTCTGGTGGGGCAGCGCCTCGTCCGGTCCACAATCTGAAGGTGCCACCCTGCGTGATGGCAAATCACCGACCATTTGGGATCAGTGGTTTGATGAATCGCCTAACCGTTTTTTTAATCAGGTTGGCCCGCAAGAAACCTCGACGTTTTACGACAATTTCCGCAGTGATATTCAGCTGATGAAACAACTGAATCACAACACCTTCCGCACCTCCATTGCTTGGGCGCGTTTAATTCCCAACGGTACTGGTGACGTGAATCCGCTGGCAGTCAAATTCTATAACGACATGTTGGATGAGCTGTTAGCCAATGGCATTGAACCCTTTATCAATCTGTTCCATTTCGACATGCCGATGTGTATGCAGGAAAAAGGCGGTTGGGAAAGTCGTGAAGTGGTTGATGCTTACGCCGATTTTGCGGAAACCTGTTTCCGTCTGTTTGGCGGCAAAGTGAAATTCTGGTTCACCTTCAATGAGCCGATCGTGCCGGTGGAAGGTGGTTATCTGTATGACTTCCATTACCCGAACGTGGTTGATTTCCGTCGTGCCGCCACCGTCGCCTATCACACCATGCTGGCGCACGCGAAAGCCGTACAACGCTACCGCGCTCTGCAACTGGAAGGTCAGATCGGCATCGTGCTAAACCTAACGCCGTCTTACCCGCGCTCGCAACATCCGGCTGATTTACAGGCGTCGAAAATTGCTGATCTGTTCTTTAACCGCAGCTTTCTTGATCCGGCAGTGAAAGGCGAATACCCGGCGGAATTAGTTGAACTGCTCGAACAATATGATCAGTTGCCGCACTGTGAAGCCGGTGATGCGGAATTACTGGCACAAGGCAAAGTCGATTTACTGGGGGTGAATTATTACCAGCCACGCCGTGTGAAAGCCCGCGCCAATGCGGTGAATCCGGGTAGCCCATTTATGCCGGAATGGTTCTTCGATTATTACGAAATGCCGGGCCGCAAGATGAACCCGCACCGCGGTTGGGAGATCTACGAAAAAGGCATCTACGACATTCTGACCAACCTGCGCGACAACTACGGCAACATTCCTTCTTACATTTCGGAGAACGGTATGGGTGTGGAAGGGGAAGAAAAATTCCTCGTTGATGGTCAGATCCAGGATGCATATCGCATCGATTTTATCCGCAACCACCTGCAATGGTTACACCGCGGGATCAACGAAAACTGTGCCTGTAAGGGCTATCACCTGTGGACCTTCATCGATAACTGGTCGTGGAGCAACGCCTACAAAAACCGCTACGGTTTTGTGCAACTCGATCTGGCGACGCAGAAACGCACGGTGAAAAAGAGTGGCGAATGGTTCGCCGATGTCTCCCGCAATAACGGTTTTTAAGGAATAAAAATGATGGATTTAGAAGAAGCTGTCATGGGCATCATCGTGAATGCCGGCCAGTCCCGCAGCCTCTGTTTTGAAGCCTTGCATCAGGCCAAACAAGGGCAGTTTGTGGAAGCCGATTCGCTGTTAAAAGAAGCCAATACCTATGCCCGTGAAGCACATGCGGTGCAGACTCAGCTGATTGAAGCCGATGAAGGGGAAGGCAAAACCAAAATGACGCTGGTGATGGTGCATGCACAAGATCATCTGATGACCTCGATTTTAGCCAAAGAGCTGATCACCGAACTGGTGGATGTTTACAGACAGAATGCCGTCAGACCGTAACGACTGACTGTGCGTCTTTCGGTACTCCGGTGTTATTCCCGCCGGAGTACTTTTTTGTTTCCAATCACCAGCATAAAAAACAAAACCCGCCAATGGGCGGGTTTAAGCAGATAAAGAGAGAATTGAATTACTGGATCGGAGCGTATTGCTGAACTGGCGCATAACCTTGTTGAACCGGGGCATAGCCAGAGTTCACATTGCTCACCAGTGACGCAGTGGTGCGGCCACCAGCATCCACTAAACGAACACGGGAACCGACCTGAAAATTGGGATCCATTTTTTGTACGACGGCAATAGTCTGGCCATTATCCAGACGAATTTCGACTTCCATGCCGGTAGTTTTGCCAGTCTGATTCTGAATCGCGTTACCCGCCAGACCACCAGCAACCACACCACCCACGGTCGCCAGTTTCTTACCGGTACCACCGCCAACAGTATGACCTAACAGACCACCAACAACCGCACCAGCAACCGCGCCAATTGGCATATTGCTGCTATCGTCCTGAATATTAACCTGACGGATGTTGGTTACAGTACCATAACTGACGTTTTGTACGATGCCTGCACGATTCGACTGATAGGTATTGCCTGAATAGTTGTCAGCACAACCCGAAACAACGAACATTGCAGAAACAACACTCAAAAACACACCTAATTTAGATTTCATACGAGCCCTTCCCTTACATCATTGTTGTCATTACACCATGAATGCAAAAACACGGTGTCACCACGGCAATACTGACATTGATTACAGTTGATTAATTTGTGAATCAGCCAACCTCAATAATCGCCGCAACGATATAACTTTCTCTGACAAGACGCAATGCACAGAAAATTGGTTGCGTTACAATATGTACGACCTTATTTGAGAATAGATCATGCAGCAGAAAACAAATCAACACTCTGTGATATTAATTGCTAAACCACCTCGTGAGGTTTCTTTGTATTTATCCAGCATATCTTTACCGGTATCACGCATGGTGGCGATCACTTTATCCAGTGAAATATGATGCTGACCATCACCGCGTAATGCCATGCTGGCAGCATTAATCGCTTTGACCGAAGCCATCGCATTCCGTTCAATACAGGGAATTTGTACCAATCCGGCAACTGGATCGCAGGTGAGACCCAGGTTGTGCTCCATGCCAATTTCGGCGGCATTTTCTACTTGTGCCGGCGTGCCGCCCAACACGGCAGCCAACCCTGCAGCCGCCATGGCACAGGCGGAACCCACTTCGCCCTGACAACCCACTTCGGCACCGGAGATCGACGCATTCAGTTTGCACAACATGCCAATCGCCGCTGCGGTCAGCAGAAACTCCTGCACTTTGGCGGCGGAGGCTTGCGTGCTGAATTGCGGGCAAAACTGCATGTAATAATGCAATACCGCCGGAATAATGCCCGCCGCGCCGTTAGTCGGTGCCGTCACCACCCGACCACCAGCGGCATTTTCTTCATTCACCGCCAGTGCATACAGATTGACCCACTCCATCGCATTCCAGCCAGGCGAACCGATCTGTTTTAACAGGCTGTCATG
>CALMKU010000229.1 GCA_937866945.1 uncultured Tolumonas sp. | reverse complement strand
AAAAATGCATAAAAAAGCCATCTTTTAAGGGGTTTCAAGATTGGCACGAAAGCTGAATGTATCAAAATTGTAAACGGATTAGCCAATGGCGGCTTCCTACAATTTGGTAACTCAGGCAATGGCGCCTCACTGGAATTGACCAGTGAGGCGTTTTTTTTTGGAGCAATGGAATGATCAAATTAAAACGCAATGCAGTAGCTCTGATGGTAAGTGCAGTATTAGTTTCAACTGCGGTGCAGGCGCAAGTTGGCGCCCCTGAGAAAGAAGAGTTGAAATTAGGCTTCATCAAATTAACCGACATGGCACCACTGGCGGTGGCCTATGAAAAAGGTTATTTCGAAGATGAAGGGCTGTATGTCACGCTGGAAGCACAAGCCAACTGGAAGGTGTTGCTCGATCGCGTGATCACCGGTGAATTAGACGGTGCACACATGCTGGCTGGCCAGCCACTGGGTGCTACCGCCGGTGTGGGTACAAAAGCAGATGTCGTGACAGCATTCAGTATGGATCTGAACGGTAATGCCACCACCGTTTCCAATAAAATCTGGGAAGCGATGAAAGCCAATGTGCCGATGGGTGCTGATGGCAAACCAGTACATCCGATCAAGGCAGATGCTTTGAAACCGGTCGTGCAATCTTACAAAGATCAGGGCAAGCCATTCAACATGGGCATGGTGTTCCCTGTTTCTACTCACAACTACGAGCTGCGCTACTGGTTAGCGGCTGGTGGTCTGAACCCTGGTTTTTATGCGCCACTGAAAGGTGATAACACCGGACAGCAACAAGCAGATGTCTTGTTGTCAGTGACACCACCACCACAGATGCCTGCGACACTCGAAGCAGGCACCATTTTAGGTTACAGCGTGGGTGAACCATGGAACCAGGCTGCGGTAGCGAAAGGTATCGGCGTACCAGTCGTGACCGACGACGAAATCTGGCACAACAACCCAGAGAAAGTATTCGGTGTGTCGAAAACATGGGCGGAAAAAAATCCTAACACCCACATTCACCTCGTGAAAGCGCTGATTCGTGCTGCTTACTGGCTGGATGAAAACAACAACGGTAATCGTCAGGAAGCGGTCAGCATGCTGGCAAAACCGGAATACGTTGGTGCTGATGCCAAAGTGATCGCGAACTCAATGACTGGCACCTTTGAATTTGAAAAAGGTGACAAACGTCCTGCTGCTGATTTCAACATCTTCTTCCGTCATAACGCGACCTATCCGTATTACTCCGATGCGATTTGGTATCTGACTCAAATGCGCCGTTGGGGCCAGTTACCAGAAGCCAAACCAGACAACTGGTATGCCGACATCGCGAAGAAAGTGTATCAGCCAGAGGTGTACCGTCAGGCGGCTGAAGAGCTGATTGCGGAAGGTAAAATGAAGGCGAGTGACTTCCCTGATTTCGCCAAAGAAACAGGTTACAAAGCGCCTGATAATAAGTTCATCGACGGTATTACCTACGATGGTCACAAACCTAACGATTATCTGAAGCAATTCCCGATAGGTTTGAAAGGCGATCAGAAGCTGTAAATACCCTTCGTACTTGAAGTTGGGTATTTAAGTTGAAATTAGGAGAAGTAACCATGTCAGCATTACTGAATATCAAATGGCAAAATATGGCGTTTCCATTCGTGGGTCTGCTTGCCTTCCTGTTCTTCTGGCAAATTGCCGCAAGTCAGGTTACTACCACACTGGGCTCTTTACCGGGCCCGGTCGCAACCGCCCAGCAATTTATGGGTTTGGTGGATGAACACGAAGCAGAACAAGATAAGAAAACCGCCTTTTATCAACGTCAGGAGCAACGTAATGCTGACAAGTTAAAAGCTGATCCAGATTTTAAAGCGACGGTACGTCCATATACCGGACGTCCAACCTTCTTTGATCAGATCGCCACCAGCCTGATCACCGTCGCGACCGGTTTCTTAATCGCCAGTTTGATTGCTATTCCGATGGGCATCATCCTCGGTCTGAATCAGTGGATGTATCAGGCGTTGAACCCGGTTATTCAGATCCTGAAACCGATCTCGCCACTGGCCTGGTTGCCGCTGGTGACGATGGTGGTGAGTGCGGTCTATTCCAGTGATAACCCATTGGTCGCCAAATCATTCATCAACTCCGCGTTTACGGTAACCCTGTGTAGCCTGTGGCCAACACTGCTGAACACCACCGTTGGTGTTGCGAACATCGATCCTGACTTAAAAAACGTCAGCCGTGTATTGAAACTCGACCCGCTGACACATGTACGCAAAATTGTGCTGCCATCGGCGATACCGATGATTTTCACCGGTTTACGTTTGTCACTGGGCGTCGCGTGGATGGTGCTGATCGCGGCGGAAATGCTGGCGCAGAATCCGGGCTTAGGCAAATTCGTGTGGGATGAATTCCAGAACGGCAGCGCTCAGTCTCTGGCTCGTATCATGGTTGCTGTGGTTACGATTGGTATCATCGGGTTCATGCTGGATCGCGGCATGCTGCAACTGCAGAAATGGTTCTCTTGGGACAAACGCAGTGAACTGCGCTAATTAATGGGGATATTGAAATGAGCAAAACCTATCTCGATTTAAGTGCCGT
>CALMKU010000228.1 GCA_937866945.1 uncultured Tolumonas sp. | reverse complement strand
GTCGAAAATGTGGTGCAAACTGTTGAAAGTTTGTTCCAGGCGTAAATGCAATGTTAAACGGGAGCTGCGGCTCCCGTTTTTTTCGCAGAAAATCTGTGTCAAGTATCGCGTTTGATGCATAAGCACAGTAAACTCTTTGCGTTTGAATGATTAGTAGGTCACAACATAGCTGTTGTGGGTATGACTTCAGTCCCCCTGGTTTTACATCAGGAAAAAAACAACACACACAACTGAAGTCTCTCCTCTGTAATCCGGCTGGCTACTAACTTCATAAGTTGAGTCTTATTCAGGAAGATCAAAATAAGACCAATGGCACTGACTTCGTTATATGTCTAAAAAATATAGGGGACTAACATGTCTGTTATCAAAATGACTGATCTGGATCTGGCTGGTAAGCGCGTACTCGTTCGTGCAGACCTGAACGTACCAGTGAAAGATGGTAAAGTAACTTCTGACGCACGTATCGTTGCAACTCTGCCGACCATCAAACTGGCTCTGGAAAAAGGCGCCAAGCTGATGATCACTTCTCACCTGGGTCGTCCGACTGAAGGCGAGTACAACGAAGAGTTCTCTCTGCTGCCAGTAGTGAACTACCTGAAAGACAAACTGTCCTGCCCAGTACGTCTGGCTAAAGATTACCTGGACGGCGTTGAAGTTGCCGCTGGTGAACTGGTTGTTCTGGAAAACTGCCGTTTCAACAAAGGCGAAAAGAAAAACACTGAAGAGCTGGCTAAGAAATACGCTGCACTGTGTGACGTATTCGTAATGGACGCTTTCGGTACTGCTCACCGCGCTGAAGGCTCTACTCACGGTGTTGCTCAATACGCACCAGTTGCTTGTGCTGGCCCACTGTTGGCTGGTGAACTGGACGCATTGGGTAAAGCAATGTTGAAACCAGAGCGCCCAATGGTTGCTATCGTTGGTGGTTCTAAAGTTTCTACCAAGCTGACCGTTCTGGAATCACTGTCAAAAATCGCTGACCAGTTGGTAGTTGGTGGTGGTATCGCTAACACTTTCATCGCGGCTGCTGGCCACAATGTTGGTAAATCTCTGTGCGAACACGACCTGATCGACACTGCGAAGAAACTGGCCGCTGAAACCAACATCCCAGTAACGACTGACGTTGTTGTTGGTAAAGAATTCTCTGAATCAACTCCAGCAACTATCAAATCAGTTGCTGACGTAACTGATGACGACATGATTTTCGACATCGGTCCAGATTCTGCTAAAGCACTGGCTGACATCATCATGAACGCTAAAACCATTCTGTGGAATGGCCCTGTTGGCGTGTTCGAGTTCGACCAATTCGCTAAAGGCACTGAAATCATTGCTAAAGCGATTGCTGAATCTCCAGCATTCTCTATCGCTGGCGGTGGCGACACTCTGGCTGCTATCGACAAGTTTGGTATCGCTGATAAAGTGTCTTACATCTCTACTGGTGGTGGTGCTTTCCTGGAATTCGTAGAAGGCAAAGTTCTGCCTGCAGTTGCAATTCTGGAAGAACGCGCTAAAGCGTAATGATTTAACGGGAGACTGATGTCTCCCGTTGCTTTGCCAATCGGCAACAAATAATTTTTTAGCAACTCGTTCAACTCGTATTTTGTAGTTGAACACCTGATAGGACCTTTGAAATGTCTAAGATCTTTGATTTCGTTAAACCAGGCGTTATTACCGGTGACGACGTACAGAAAGTATTTGAAGTAGCAAAAGCGAACAAATTCGCTCTGCCAGCTGTTAACTGTGTTGGTACTGACTCAGTAAACGCGGTACTGGAAGCTGCTGCTAAGGTTAAAGCGCCAGTAATCGTTCAGTTCTCTAACGGTGGTGCTGCATTCATCGCTGGTAAAGGCATGAAACTGGAAGGTCAGAAAGCTGCTATCATCGGTGCTATCTCTGGTGCTAAACACGTTCATGCAGTTGCTGAAGCTTACGGTATCCCTGTAATTCTGCACACTGACCATGCCGCTAAAAAACTGCTGCCATGGATCGACGGTCTGTTAGACGCGGGTGAAAAACACTTCGCTGAAACTGGCAAACCACTGTTCTCTTCTCACATGCTGGATCTGTCTGAAGAGTCATTGGAAGAAAACATCGACATCTGCTGCAAATACCTGGAACGCATGGCCAAAATGGGCATGACTCTGGAATTGGAACTGGGTTGCACTGGTGGTGAAGAAGACGGCGTAGACAACAGCCACATGGATCAGTCTGCTCTGTACACTCAACCTGAAGATGTTGCTTACGCTTACGAGCGCCTGAGCAAAATCAGCCCACGTTTCACTATCGCTGCTTCTTTCGGTAACGTACACGGTGTTTACAAACCAGGTAACGTTAAACTGACTCCAAGCATTCTGGATGCTTCTCAGAAATACGTTTCTGAAAAATTCGGTGTTCCTGCTAACACTCTGAACTTCGTATTCCACGGCGGTTCAGGTTCTACTCAGCAAGAAATTGAAGAATCTGTAGGATACGGCGTAGTTAAAATGAACATCGATACTGATACCCAATGGGCAACTTGGGAAGGTATCCTGAACTACTACAAAGCGAAAGAAGCTTACCTGCAAGGCCAACTGGGTAACCCAGAAGGCGCAGATTCACCAAACAAAAAATACTACGATCCACGCGTGTGGTTGCGTAAAGCTCAGGAAACTATGATTGCTCGTCTGGAACAAGCATTCAAAGAACTGAACGCGATCGACGTACTGTAATTTCAGAAGAGTATTCTTTCTGAACAAAAGCGCCTGCATTGCAGGCGCTTTTTTATTGCGTAGCTTATTATTTATTAAAGCAAACAACGATTTGTTGTCTATGATGTATGTGAAGGTAATGTTATGAAAAGGAAATCGTTTGTAGTAACATTCGACGCCTTCGATCCTGAGATTCAGGCTTTATTCGGGTAGAACAAGGATAAATATGACAATTGCAGATGGACGGCAAGATGCATTATTAGAATGTTTGCTGTTTATGTCTCAGCACTATGGTATGGGGAATACGCGTGAAGCTCTCACTGCAGGATTACCATTACAAGATGGTTTGTTAACTCCTGAATTATTGCCTCGTGCTGCACACAGGGCCGGTTTTGTTGTTGATTATTTCTCTTCTTCTTTAGATGCCATTCCTGCGTTGTTGCTGCCTTGCATATTGTTGATGCGTGATGGCCGGGCCGTTGTCTTGCTTGCAATCGATAAACAAAAAACACAAGCGACTCTTTTTTTCCCGACCGGAAGTGTTGGTCAGCAAACAGTATCATTAGCGGTATTAGCGGATGAGTGCTCGGGAAATGGCTTTTTTATTAAACGTCGTTTGCAGTTCGATGCCCGTGCCCCCGAAGTTTTGAAACCAAGAGAAGGTCATTGGTTCTGGAGTACATTACTAGAGTCGTTACCTATCTATAAAGATGTATTGATCGCATCAATTCTGATTAATATTTTTGCTATTGCCAGCCCGATTTTCACCATGAACGTCTATGACAAAATTGTCCCTAATCTGGCATTTGATTCTCTCTGGGTATTGGCTATAGGCGTTACACTCGTATTTACCTTTGATATTGTTATCAGGCAACTTCGTAGTTATTTTATTGATATAGCTGGAAAAAAATCAGATCTTTTACTTTCAGCCAAAATATTCTCTAAAGTGATGGGAATTCGCATGGAGTCCCGTCCTAATTCTACCGGGGCTTTTGCCCGTCATTTGCAAGAGTTTGAATCTATCAGAGAGTTTTTTACCTCAGCAACAGTCTCAGCACTTATTGATTTACCTTTTGCATTTTTATTCCTGTTGGTAATTTGGATCTTTGCTGGTGTCCTGGCTGTGGTACCTCTGATCGCGATTGTCTGCATGATTGCCTACAGTTTTTATATTCAAGCACCATTGCGTCAGTCTATTGAAGAGAGTAGCCGTTTATCATCGCAAAAATACGCTACGGTCATTGAGGCAATTGCCGGACTTGAGTCGGTTAAAATTCATAATGCAGAAGGTCAGTTCCAGCATCGTTGGGAACAAG
>CALMKU010000227.1 GCA_937866945.1 uncultured Tolumonas sp. | reverse complement strand
TGGCCTTCAAACCGGCTAGGGTCATAGCTGGTATTGGCAGAAATTGCTTGATCGACAAATTTTTGCATCACACCGACTAATTGCAGATAACCGTCATTGTTTGGCTGGCTCCACAGTAACTCGTAGTTATCTTTCAGTTCCGTGTAATCAGGCACAACCTGACGCAAAATACCGTCTTTAGATGCTTTCACGCTAATCAAACCACGTGGTGGTTCAATGCCGTTGGTGGCATTAGCAATCTGACTGGATGTTTCAGATGGCATGAGGGCTGTCAGTGTTGAGTTACGCAGACCATATTGTTTAATTTCGCTGCGCAGTGTTTCCCAATCCAGCAACAGTGGCTCTTGGCACAGATCATCCAAGTCACGTTTGTAGGTGTCGATTGGCAGAATACCCTGTGCATAGGTGGTTTCGTTGAAGCGTGGGCATGCGCCAGATTCTTTGGCCAGTTTTACCGATGCTTTCAGCAGGTAATATTGAATGGCTTCAAAAGTGCGATGCGTCAGACCCAGAGCTGAACCATCAGAGTAACGCACGCCATTTTTCGCCAGATAATAGGCGTAGTTGATAACACCGATACCTAACGGACGACGCCACATTGCGCCATTATTAGCCGCTGGAATTGGGTAATCCTGGTAATCCAACAACGCGTCTAACGCACGCACAGCCAGTTCAGCCAGTGGTTCCAACTCATCTAGTGATTCAATAGCACCTAAGTTAAACGCAGACAGCGTACACAGGGCGATCTCACCTTTCTCATCCAGATAATGATCCAGTGCTTTGGTCGGCAGCGCGATTTCCAGACACAAATTGCTTTGGCGGATCGGCGCAACTGCTGGGTCAAACGGGCTGTGCGTGTTGCAATGGTCGACGTTCTGAATGTAGATACGACCCGTACCGGCACGTTCCTGCATCAGCAATGAAAACAGCTCAACGGCTTTGATCTGACGCTTACGGATCGCAGGATCTTGTTCATACTGCAGATACAGACGTTCGAATTCAGTCTGATCAGCAAAGAAAGCATCGTATAAACCTGGTGCATCGGATGGCGAGAACAGCGTGATGTTACCGCCCTGGATCAGTCGCTGATACATCAGACGGTTGATCTGCACACCGTAGTCCATGTGACGAACACGGTTTTCTTCCACGCCACGGTTATTTTTCAATACCAGCAGTGATTCGACTTCCAGATGCCACAGTGGGTAGAACACAGTCGCCGCACCACCACGAACGCCGCCTTGAGAGCAACATTTCACCGCAGT
>CALMKU010000226.1 GCA_937866945.1 uncultured Tolumonas sp. | reverse complement strand
AGAGAGATAAAAAATGACAAGCGAAAATCAGAACTATACCAGTCTTGAACAGGCGTTTTCGCTTGGTAATGGTCAGGACTCCGCGTTGAATTGGTTGCGGAAAAGTCATACAAATGTGGCCATTTTTCTGGTTAGCGGTATTAAGCTGGAAGGCGTCATTAGCGGTTTTGATCAATACAGCGTGTTGCTTACCGATGCGCACAATAATCAGCAAATGATCTATAAAGCGAAGATTTCGACAATTGCCCCGCTGGGAAATCGTGTAAGTAGCAATACGTTCCAGCGCCGACGTCCTCCGCGTTATCAGAACGAGTCACAAGACAATACAGGCTCATCTTCTGGTGGTGATACTGGCGCAGTTTGATTTGTTTGATGAGAAACATCGCTGTGTAAACAGCTGTTGTTTCTCATATATCCACCTTAAATTAGTTAGTGAGCAAGATTGATCAGTTCAGCACACATTATCCGCATTAAATCGGGTGAATGTATTCCAGTCTGGTTTCCCATCGATGATCAATACGCAATCCATTTGCGCATCTCGTGCGGCTTGCAGGCCAATAGCGGTATCTTCAAATACCAGACACCGAGAAGGTTGAACATTGATCTTGGCTGCGGATAATAAAAAAGTGTCTGGATTGGGTTTGTGGTGAACGACATCATCCGCCGTTGTAATCGCCTGAAAATAAGGTTGTAATCCATTATTGGATAGCACCGTATTGACGTTTGTGCGAACAGAGCCTGTTCCAATGGCTAATGGACGATGATGAAATAAACTAATAACCAACTCTTTCATCGCCGGGAATACGGTGGCTTTAGTTATAACTTGATGATAGTAATCAGTTTTAGCTTTAGTTACCGCATCTAAATCTAAAGTAAGGTTTTGTTGTTCGGAGAGTAAAGTCGCTATTTTACGACTTGGTACACCGCCGAGGTTATAGAACCAAGTGGCATCATAGTGAAAGCCAAACAATGTCGCTGCATGCTGCCAGCCAGCAAGATGCAGCGGCATTGAATCAACTAAGGTGCCATCCAGATCAAAAACAAACCCATCGTATTTCTTTAGTAAATCTTCGATTTGCATGGCAAGGTTTTTCCTTAGAGATTAAATAAGTTCCAGTTGTTCCATTACCTGACGGATGCGCTGTTTAGTGGCATCACTTAATGGCATAACGGGTAAACGGCACTCTTCTGTGCATAAGCCTAACAATGATGCTGCATATTTAGCGCCAGCTGGGCTTGGCTCCGCAAACAT